>JAKSBD010000350.1 GCA_022361295.1 Bacteroidales bacterium | reverse complement strand
TATTTAGCAACACATGATGGTTCTACCTCTAGTAGCAGCATTGAACATGAATTAGTAATTAGCGTTTTCAAAATTAAGTAAGCATCTTACAAATAACCTGCTGAGGCATTATAAAATATAAAGGGTATCGTGTGATACCCTTTTTTTATTCATCTAACATTAGTTTTTTTCTTAACCACTATTGTATTGGACAAATAATCATGAAATCCAATCTTCATAAATAAATAAGAAAAATGGTCAAATGGGATAAACCTACATAGAGTCCGAATGATTATGTCCGATAAAGTGGGATTTTCACCATTTGATTTTATAACCGTTGTTTTGGTCACGAGCTTCCCCAGACTTTTGCCAAACTTATATTCAAGAAAAATGAAATATGAAAATGTGGTAATCAAGTAAATCCACCATGAATTTGCACCAAATGGAATTCCTATGGAAAAAATTAGAATCACGCCAAGCATGGTTGTTAACCAAGCTATAGCTATTGAATCAATGATTAAGTGAACCAATCTTAATCCAGAATTAGCAATATTAGCATCTGCTTCAAGTTTTTGCTGCACCTCTGTTTTAACTTCGTTTTCGAGTTTATTCAAATTTTCAGTAGAGAACCCTCTCCTTTTTAATTCATTTTCTGCACATACTACAGCTTCTGGCTGATATTCTTGTCTATGAATAGTTAAAATTTTCATCAACTCTTTATCACTTCTTAATGCCATTACTTCTATAAAATCTTTGTTCATTAGAGTTTGGTTTTTAAATTAATGCCAATGGCCTGCCGTATGGTGCGTAAGGGAATTTTTAATCTTACTAACCATTCAAAATGCGTGGAGCCAAAGCGTTGTATTTGTTTTAACTTTTCTTTTATAAGCCAAATCAGCCTTTGGCGCTGGTTGCCGAAGCTACGGACTTTTCAAAATGCTCGAATCCCGAAATGCGCTATGTGCAGCGTGTTGAACTAAACCCTCGTTCCTCGGGAGCTTATGTTTTAAAATTATTAATTCTTTTGAAATTGTAGCCTCCCCATTAAGGGAAAGGCTACAAAAAATCAGATTTTTCTGCTGGTAACATTTTAATAACTATTATAATGAGCAGAAAATCCTATTTAGAACAGGCCTCCGTCGAGGTACCTGAATTTAAAATCATTAGTGAGCAGTTTCTTCGTAAGTACACCATTGCTGGCAAGTCAGAGTCCTGCATTAAAAACTACCTGATGCAAATATCGAAGATGGTATTGCATTTTAGGTCTTCACCCCTTGAGTTAACGATTGACCAAATGGAAGAATACCTCTTCGATCTCCGGCAAAACGAAAAACCCAGCATGAGCTCCTTTAAGCACCTGGTATATGGTTTACGCACTCTGTTTGCCATGTTCAAGCAGGAGGAATTACTTCTGAACCTACCGGCCATTTCTCACAACAAGACTTTGCCGGTTGTTTTTTCGCAACAAGAGATTATTCAGATTCTCAAAGCACCAAAGTTATTAAAACACCGTGTCTTGTTTGCTATCATTTACGATTGTGGTTTGCGAATTTCTGAGGTCATCAACCTGAAGATTCAAGATGTGGACTTCGACCGACAATTGGTTCATGTTCGCGAGAGCAAGCACAAGAAAGACCGTTATGTGCCGGTGTCAACACACACGCTGCGTGGATTACGCAGATATCTGTCCACTTCCAACCCCAGTACCTGGCTATTCAATGGCAAGGTTCGAGGCGTGCAACTCAGTCGTGCAGGCATTCGCCATGCTTTCCGGTCGGTTATGCGAAAAACCGGCATACAAAAGCAGGCCTGTATTCATACTCTCCGTCACAGTTACGCCACCCACCTGTTGGAGATGGGGTTGGACATATTGAGCGTCAAAAGCCAGTTGGGCCATGCAAAAATTGAAACGACCATGATGTACCTTCACATTGCCCAATCCAATCCCAAGGCCGGTTTTAGTCCCATGAAAAAGCTATACGCCAGTGCAAAACGCTGACGATATAGGGCTAATCATCCGCAGGTTTCTACCACAACTGCTCCAAACAAGAGGTATTACCACGCACCAGCATAAGGTTCTTAATGCCCTGGCTAACTGCCGCACTAAAGCAATGGGAGGTTCCGCTCTGGCATGTCGCAAATGTGGTGCAGTCCATTACGTACTGCACAGTTGTCGTAACAGGCATTGCCCACGCTGTCAGGGCATCGACCGTGAGCTGTGGATTGAAGATCGCAAGCAGGAACTGCTACCGGTCAAGTATTTCCATGTGGTATTTACCGTGCCACATCAGTTGCTTGAACTCTTTCGTTACAACCGAAAGGTGATGTACAACCTGCTCTTTGAGCAATCATGGCAAACCCTTTGCCTGTTTGCAAAAGACCCTAAATTGCTGGGTGCACAGCTTGGGGCAATTGGCGTTTTACATACCTGGGACCAACAGCTTCGGTTTCATCCACATGTACACCTTATCGTTCCGGCAGGAGGCATTACCCATGATGGACGATGGAAAAACAGCAAGAGTGACGGCGATTTTCTTTTTGATGTCAAAAACCTCTCACAGAAGTTCAGTGCCCGATTTGTAGAGAAGCTACGCAAACTCAAGAAGCAGGGGCACATTCGCAAATTTGTGCCTCGTGACCTGATAAAAGAGCCATGGGTGGTGTATGCAAAACAAGCATTTGGTTCACCTGAAAATGTGGTCGAATATCTTGGTCGTTACACACACCGGGTAGCTATCTCAAATGCCCGCATCCTGAAAGTAACAGATACTCATGTTGCATTCCAATGGTACGATCGCAAGAATGGATACCTGCCAAAACAGGCCACCATTACGGGCGTGCAGTTCCTGAAACGCTTCATTGAACACATCGTACCTGAGAACTTTCGCCGCATTAGATACCAGGGCTTCCTTTCTAATCGTAACAAAACGAATAAGCTCAAACAGATAAGGGAAAGCCTTGAATGCATGATCGAGGCTCTACCCAAACTTAGCAGAGCTGAAGTGCTCGCGATGAAATTTGGTGACCGTTCGCTGCTTATGTGCAAGGAATGTGGCGGTCACCTGCACTTGCTGGAATCGTATCCGAGTCCCAGGGCTCCTCCTCAACTCAACAGCCAGGCCTCATAAAACTATCTCATCCTTCACGTTACTTAAATAATGCATTTAATGCAAATGGGAAAAATATGCCTAAACCAGAAGCAATACCGCATAATATCAATAAATACAAAGATCGTTTGCCTGACTGGCAGGCTTATATGAATGAATCAGGCCAATATGACCTGAAATTTCGTTTTAAAACAAAGAATCTTATCCGCCAGATCCAAGAAAAAACACCTTTAAAACCACTATGGGTAGCCGTTTAATAATCTGCGAATTATTAAAAAGTATTTAGTTCAACATCTGCCTCAATGTAAAGCGTGTGCAAGCAACGCTTTATTGAGGGCTAATTGTTGTGGGCAGTTTTTTTCCTTAATAATTGTACATATTTAAACCATCAAAGTCTTTTATTTTAGACAGTTTGATTAGTTTTTCTATTACAATTTTACTCCATGTTTCAGTGCATGACTCATCTCCACTTTCAGCATTTTTATTCTCTTTAACTAACTTCTTTTTTGTCAAGAAATTAATGCTTGTTTCTGTAAGTTTAACTAGTCCACTATTACTAATTGAATCATATCCTATTAATTCAAAATTTGAGTTTTGAAATCGGAAATTATATACCCAATTCCCATATTTACCGTGTTCATAATGAATATACAGCTTATTGTTTTTTATCTCAATTGATAATTCGGGTGGAAAATAAACTCCTCCTTCTTCATTTTCGGATGAAAAACAGTCATAATTCTTGTCGGCAAGTTGATAGCCTTTTTCATTTTTAAATAGAACAATAATTCCACGCCTATTTCTATCTACTTTTTTGTCGAACTGATTTAAAGTAATATTTGCAGAATCATTCTTTTTGACAATTAAAACACAATCCTTCAGTCCATCTTTATTTAGATCTCCAAAATGTTTTTCAAATTCCAAATATCCTGACGGTATAAAATCAGCTGGCTTATTATCCTGAGCTTTGCAACCAAGAATAGACAGTAGAAAAAAAGGTAATATTTTTAAAATTTCATTCATCTTGTTTTCTTTTTAGGTGGTTGGTATAAATTGCCCACAACTTACATATATCACCCACCATTCCTTTACCAACTGAAAAAGAGTAATATAATCATTTATTAAACGCTTATAAGCGTTTACCTTGTTAAACGTTTATAAACTACTATTTATACATATTCGCACCTTAATGCGAAACAGTAAATTTTCCTATATGCTTTCATCCTTCAGTGATTCTCCCCTAAGGTGACAATTCCGATTAGTTCTACTAAATTAAATATTTTGTTTAAACAACAAATGCAGTATTGATAAATTATATTAAGCTGTTGATTAAAGGAGAGAAAGTATTGATGTGAAAAGAATATGAGTATGCCACTCTTTACAATTGGATTCTCACTAAACCCCAAACCATGAAACTCAATTATGAGTCAGTTTATGAGACTGCTAATAATAGCGTACATTTTAGAATGAAAAATCTTCCCACCAAATAATCATATTTTTTTAATCAACAGATTATTTACGTAACAGGTTTGTTTATATAGCAAACCTAACAGGTTTTAAAAACCTGTTAGGTTTATACATTTGATCATCATTCGTTATAGATGTGGTATTATTTAATCAGTTCCCCCTTCCCCTTCGGGACTTCCCCCAGTGGAAGATTTTATTGACAGCTTGGTTATTTTGCACATTCCGCTGCAAATATCATTCAACACATTTAAGTACCCGGTTGCAGCGGATTGAAAGACATGTTGTAATCCTATGGCGTTACTGCTCTTTGCGCCTTGCTACAAGATATAGGCATTCTGCACTTGATTGACAGCATTTCCTTTACCCCCTGAATCTCCCTTAATAGGGAGACATAAATGTGTTGATTGACAAACATTAAGTTATGCTGAAATCCTAAACAATACTCAATTCTTTAGGATTCCGAGGTATGGAGGGTTATATGCATGTAAATCAATTGTATTAGCTAATGCTGAAATCCTAAACAATACTCAATTCTTTAGGATTCCGACCTACAGGCTTTACAGATGCTATCAGCCTGTTAGTAGTAGTACTAATCAACAATTAGTAGTAGTACTAATCGACAGTTAGTAGTAGTACTAATCGACAGTTAGTAGTAGTACTAATCGACAGTTAGTACTACTACTAAAGGTGCATTTTGAATAGTAAACGGTATAACAGCATTAAATCCCTGCACAAAGCTTAAGCATAGCAATGCACCAGTCACTATTTTCTTATCAATTAAAATAAGCGACATACTCACCTATTAAACACTTATAACAAATAAAATCTTTACTCGCATAAACATGCGAATACTTTCATTCTCCCTCCTACATGATATAAACTGAGGTGGATTATTTATGATAAATCCTACTACATTAAATATTTTGTTTAGACAACAATGATTAGAATACTATTCGTAAATGAACACATATTCAGCATATTCCTGATAATCTTGATAAAAGTTACTCCACGTCAGCATTACAAATCTGATTAAGTTACCTTCATTATCTGTTCCATAAGTAAAAATAATATCAGGTCTTACCGCTTTATATAGATCAGTATTTACGCCTAAGCTCTCATCAAATTCATGTTCACTTACAGGTCCGTATTTTTTCATTAATAGCAAATAAATGTCTATCTCACCAGAAGGTCTTGGCTCCTCGGGTATGAGTGGCGGTAAATATTCATTATACAACGGATTTGGTATTGGTGTCATTTCAGTTGTAATTCCCCTGACCCTCGAAGTTATCCATGATTCTGCAAACAACATCTCACCTGATATGCTTTTAAGATAGGGCGCTTCCTCTATAGTTATACCATGTTGTGGATCTCGCATAAACGTTTTTATTCGTCCATCTTCATACCAATCCTTGATTACAATATCCCACTGTCCTGGCTTATTGCCATATACACCTGTCAAACGGCTATTTTCATCATAAGTATAATTCCATCCGCCTACCTCATTATAATTACTATAACTGACAATGCCTGTAACCATGTTATTTTCATTGTAAGAAAACTTTTTCGAAAACTGGGTATAACTGGCACCCGTTATTAAACCTCTAACAAAATAACCATATATACTATCAAGTAAATGCGGCTTATCAATATTGTAGGCAAAACTCATCTCTCTGTGTAATGACCTCACTCCGGTGCGACGGTCATAACCATATCTGAAAACTTTTACCGGTCTCTTCATGTCAACCAGACGCACTTTTATCGATTCTGTACGTATCTGATCTTCCTCATCCTTACGTATATCCTCCAGGGTTATGCTCAAGGTATAATCAACGCCTTTAATCATTGGCTCGTTACACACAATTGAATAGTTATAATGGGCTGTATCTGTCTCAAAGGTTCCCTGGTCAATTGTTTTACCATCAAATTTAACAGTGTAGCGTTTCATGTTATACAATCCTGTTTCAAACAGGGCCTGCAACTCAAATACCTGACTAACCACACCAAGCGTACCTCCACTTAAGCCACTAAAGATAACCGTTGGTTCAGAAAAGCGCTTCACCTCTATTGAAAAGGCTTTATTAAAGGTGCGCAAATCCTTATCCAGTACTCTGACGGTGTAATACAAAGTAGTGTCACGGGTGGTAATTGAAGTTAAATCCACCTTGTATTCAAAATTAATATCTTTTTGACCGTTGTAATCCGATATTTCTTCAACTACCTCATAGGTTTGCCCATTTAATATCTCAATGGTTCTGATGCCGTTGGGTACTTTCATATCGGCTTTCAAATAATAATGATCAATGGTATCACGACGCACTGTTACATTAACATCAGATGTTGTATCAAAACCCGGATCAGGAAATGTAGGCTCTTTTTGGCAAGCATACTGGCTGCCGAGCAGTATTGTAAGAAATAGTATTTGTTTCATGTGTCTAAATTTTTATTTTTCAATGGTCACATGGAACTCACAAATAAATTTAATCATCCTGTGTGTCAATTTGGATAATTAAATTTTACCTGCTCGTTTCATATTTATTTTTTTTAGTATCAAAACATAAGATTAAAGACTTAAGACTGATTTACAAGAAGGAAGTCTATACAGCTTAAAGCGAATGCTATACCTGCGGGTTAATATGGACTTCAGGGGTAACGCCGCAGGCAAGCATTCTTCCCGTTAAACGGGCACTAATCGAGTATAAAGAGAGGTTTTACACCCAATGTGTTGTTTGATACAACACATTGGATTGGTGGTTTCACTTATTACTCCAACTATCCCAGCTTATTCCCAATCAAAATCATAGGTAAAAAAATGCCGGGCAGCAGGATTGATTTCGTAAACATCAATACCCATTTTATAGAGTTCTTTTATAAACAGTCGCACACGCTCCACAATAATTTGCCCCGTATAATATGTTTCCAGATTTTCAGCATTAGTTTCATAAATCAACAGGTGTAGCAAATTTCTGATATCCCTTTCGCGACCTGGAAAAACTAAATCATTGCTTAACCTCATGTTCGTTTTAAAAACAGTTGTATTTCCATAGATACCAGTTCTATTGGGTGAGCTATTGGTCAATACGAAACCAAGGTTGATATACCATTCAGGCTCTATGAACATATAATATTCCATATTCATTCCATATTGGTCCCAAACAGGAGCATCGCCGTCTTCTACCATTGGATCAAGACTTCTATTGTAATACTCTTCAACCGGCTCAAACAACTCTACTGGCAACAAATCAATGGCTTTTTTATCAGTTAACAGAATCGAAATAAAGCAATACAGCATAGAGTTTCGGTATTTTAAAATTCCTTCAACAGCCTCTGAATCTAGCCCATTAAGCCTATCGTAATTAAACGCAAAGGCAGGTTCGAAACCGTTAAATCTAAACGAATAATAAGTTTGATATGCCTCCCTGTTATCAGGTTCTCCAATAATTGTACCCGGAGGAGTTGATCTATCCTCGAAATTAGTTGCCAGGCTGTCTGCAATAAACAGGTGTTTGGGAAAATAGTCTTTGATAAAATTGTGGTAGGGTTCAACCTTTTCCCCATTAAACATTGCTTGTGGTTCAATAAAATACCTGAGCACTAATGAATCCATCATTTGAAGACCATAATCAATCCTATCGGCACTAAACAGTTTAAAGGTATCTAATTTCCAAGCATTGGCAACCAAGCGTTGTTGCATTACAAATTTAAAATCGGCATCAATATTAAAATCATAGCAAATTTTTATGCCATAATCGTTGTACCATTGTGCAACCAGGGGTTTTGACATATCAATTTGTTCCGATAAAAAAGGCGTATCATCCAGGCCTGATGGGCTTAAAGGTGCTTCTTTTTCGCAGGCACTTAAAAGCAGCAGGAATCCTAATATGTATATGTATTGTTTCATTGAATCTTATTTAGATGATTAAACTTCCAGACCATAGACTATCAAGCTATGGTTCTTAGTAATTTTTGATACTAGACTACATGGTTACAGGCAACTTATCCATCCGTTCATTATTGCGTATCAACGGATTCTTATCCCTTTCTTCCATTGGGATTGGCAAAGTGTAGTTTAAATCATTTGGCAACAGGGTATATGTCTCAACATTCTGCATAGTACCATCTGTTTGAGTAATAGTATATCTGTGCGTTATTGTTGGGCGTTCTTTCATGCGTCGAAGATCAAACCAGCGGTGCTGCTCTTCAAAACAAAGTTCCTTACGCCTTTCAGTTAAAATTTGATTATAAAGTTCTCCATCATCTTTAATTGTAATAGAGGCTGTATTACTGTAGCGACTTTCGAGCAGCGTCCTTAAATCAGCGGAAGCATCACCACCTTGGTGATACCTGGCTTCAGCTCTGTTTAAGTAAGCTTCGGCGACACGCAGATAACTTATACCCATTGAAGTAAATGATAGCTCTCCTTTTTCAGGATAATAGACCTTGAGTAATGTACCAGGCATTTCTGAGAAAAAGGCATATAAGCGATTATCATCAGGATGATACAAACTAATCAACTCCGGACTAACACGATACCCATTATTAAGAACCCATTGAAATTTGGTGCTATTTGTTCCAAATGAAAACAACGTACTAGCCTTATCCTCACCAATATAAGCAAAGCTTCTATTCATTTTAGGTAAAGTATTGACTTCTATAACCGCTGTTGCATAGTGTTCGGCTTCTTCCCATTCCTCGGTGTACAGATAGCAACGAGATAACAAGAGGTCGCAAGCCGAAAGTGTGGGATGCCATTTCGACTTTTTTAAACCACTTTTTTCAAGGTAGTCTTTAGCTGTTCTTAAATCACTTACCATTTGATCATAGCAAGCCTTTACACTAGCGCGATTATAGGTTTGCTCTACCCCGGAATCAAGCCTCAGTGGGACACCCAAGTCAATATGTGCTGTATTTTTGTTAAAGGGCACGCCGTATAAGTTGGTTAGCACAAAATAGTTGTAGGCGCGCCAAAAATAAGCCTCTCCAATAATAAAATCTCTTTCTTCTTGTGAACCAACAGCATCCTCCACCATTTCAATCATATAATTGCAAATTGCAATCTTCTCATAAATTCGGGACCAAGCCAAGTTGTCATTTATCCTATTTCCATCAATATCCAACTCTATTTCTCTTTGCCAGGTATAAACTTGTTTATGTTGAAGTTTAAACTGCTCAGAAACATAAGCATTTTCATCAATATTATCGGTCATCATCTCAGTATGACGATTTTCAAATTCTTTTAAGTCTTTTGTATTATTAAATAATAATGTAGCTGCAAAATGCTCTGTGGTGGTTGGCACCAGCTTATCCTGATCCACCTCATCAAGAAAATCGTTACATCCCATTAAGAGGGTGGATAAGAGTATAAATGATATGTATTTTTTCATATGATTATTATTTTTAGTATCAAGATTAAAGACACAAGTATCAAAGCTTGTTCCGCTTTTGCGGGAACTGATTTACATGATGTAAGTTTAATTTTATGATCTCCGAAACGAATTCGGGATTAGCTGTATGTCAAAACCTTATGTCTGTAGTCCTATATCTGTAGTCTTCTTCAACTAGAACCCTATGTTTAAGGCAAATGTGTAGGTTGGCAACATGGGCATTCCTACCCCTTGCACCTGCACGGGATCCTGACCTCTTAAGCGTTTATCGAAGGCCCAGACAGCCAGATTGCTCATGCTGCCACTAATGGTTAAATTACTCAAGCCCAGACTCTCAATACTCTTGGCTGGAAAATTATAATTCAGTGTCAATGCCTGCCAACGAATATGGTCACCTCGCACTACCCGTATATCGCTGAGATCATACAAGGTCCATCCCGTCGATCCACTTGGAACAAGACTGGCACTCTCTACACCATAATAATGATGACCTTCACTAATACCCCCCGATGTAACTTGTAATCTATGGTTACTTAAAGTCGGTATTACAGCCCATTCCTCATCTCCGGGTTGTCGCCAGCGCTTGTTAAAGTCAGCATGCAGGTTTTCTGTCGGCAAAGGCATGTTTTGTGTACCTCCGTAGAGATTCAGTAAACGAACATGATGCCCCACCTGATAAGAGAAAGACGCATTAAGCGTAAGGCGCTTATAACTCACCTGAGCATTAAAACCACCATAAACCTGGGGTGAACGTCTACCGGAATAAGTCAACATTTCGCCTAATAACGTACTTAAGGACTCTCCTTCATTTTCAAGGTTGGTATAAGTTGGATATCCATTCTCATCAAGCCCGCCAAACATATAAGAATAAAAACCATCAACTGGGAAACCCGTCTGGTAAATGCTCCCGTTAAGGTAATTTAAAACATTCAAATTTTGGTCACGAACCTGCACTCCTGCTATAATTTCTTCCTGTAACCATGTGGCATTGGCATTCAATCGCAAGCCCCAGTCTTTCGTCCTGATTGGTGTTCCTCCTAAGCTCACTTCGTAGGCGTAATCCTTTTTTTCTCCTCCATTATATAATTGTGTACCCTGCCCGTTGACAAGCGATACTTCGCGCGATATCAGCAAATCCGTTCCATGATTATAGGCCATAT
>JAKSBD010000660.1 GCA_022361295.1 Bacteroidales bacterium | reverse complement strand
TGGCTATATGTAATATATACAGCATAGTGCCGTATATCGACGAGTTAGCAGTAATATAATGAAGTACATAATTCCCATATTAATATTTCCCTTTTTTCTTGTGTCATGTTCACAGACTCAAAGTATTAAAGTTGAGTTTTATCCTGCATTTATTGTAAACAGCACTTTGAAAATTAATTCTGATAGTATTGAATTGTCAGTCGCTGAATTGAGTTTTAAAGAAACAAGAGCTATTAATAAATCTGACTATAAAACGATTATTAAGTATTTAAAACAATATGATTTAACATTATTAAATGAGGAAGACCTAACTCCAGAAGACGGCATTACTGTAAGAGGTTCCCTTTCCATTAATAATTTAAATCAGGAATTTGAATTCGTATCACCAGCAAAAGGAACAAGTGATTATGAACTAAGTCAATTATTGTTATCTATTTCAGAAAGACATTTCAAAAATCAAACATCTTTAAACTATTTAACTTGTTTAAGTGTAAGCATTCGGCCTTGCACGTCACAAGATCCTAACACGAGACACTCTAACTGTCCATAGAATCCATAGACAATTCTCACTATTCTAGGAGTTCTTCCAGTTGTGAGGTAAAAGGTCGGCTAAATCTAATGAGTAGTCATTATTGTAGACTGGTATTTTGGTAAGTACATCAGTTAGCCATTCCCTTGGGTTAACATCAGCAGCTTTACAGCACCCAAGCAATGAATAAATGACAGAAGCATTTTCTGCTGCATCATGGTTGCCACAAAATAAATAGTTTTTACGCCCCAAAGCTAAAGGCCTGATGGCGTTTTCAGCCAAATTGTTGTCTATTTTATATCGACCATCCAGATGATACCTTGATAAGCGATGGAAGATATTGTATGTGTATGACAACGCTCTGCCCATTCTGCTTTTGGGCAATGCCTTGGGGTAATATTTTACAATCCATTTTTCAAAAGCTACCATAATTGGATATGCCAAGCGCTTGCGCAGTTCGGCTCTCTGTTTATTATCCAACTCTTGCTCGCTGGCCATGGTTTCAACCTGGTATAGTTTGCCGATTTGTGCCAATGCATATTCAGCACCTGCTTTATCCTCAGCAAGACTTTCTTCCAATTTACGGCGTGCATGCGCCCAACATCCCAGTAACAGGACGCCTTTCTTTTGTTCGTATATTGAATAGGCTTCGTAACCATCGGTTTGGATAGCTCCCTGAAACCCTTGCAACAGTTCAACCACTACTTTTTGAGCCCGTGAGCCTTTATCGTAATGAAAGTAAACCAGTGGCTTCATAACCGAACGTACCATCCACAGATAGGCCTTAACCGTTTTGTGCTTTTCGCTGTTGACAACCGGCACGGTACTTTCATCGACCTGGATATAATCGGATTCTTTTACCAACTCCTGTAACCGCAGGTATAAAGCACGAAGCAAATCGCAACTGCCCTGGAACCAGCCGTTGATGGTTGAAGCCGGTAGGCTGACACCTGTTTGCTTCAGCATGCTTATCTGCCGATAAAACGGCAAGTGGTGCTGATATTTATTGATTAACAACTCAGCTAAGAGCGATGCACCTGCATTACTGCGCGGCAATGGCAAAAGAGGAAGCGCGGCAATCTGTATAGCTGATTCTTCCTGTTCTTGCGAAGTTTGTTTTACTGTATATTTTGGACGAATAATCCGGCGTACATATAGCTCTCCCGGTTTATGTTCCAACACTTCGGTTACTTCTTCGCCAATACGCACCCAATTGTCATTAATGCCTTCCGGTTCGATAACTTCATCTTCCCGGCGAAGCTCTTCTGGCAAGGGTAAACGTACAGGTTTCTTTTTTGTCTTTTGTGGCTGTTTGCGTTTGTAAGCCTGTAGTTCTTTATCGGCTTCTTTAATCATTTCCTCTTCCTGCGGTAGCACATCCAGGCCGTCAAAGTCTATCTTGCGCTGATTGGGGTCGGAAGGGATAAAACGTTCACTGGAGGCTTTCCAAAAGCGGCGACGGTACCAAGCCAGTTGGTCAGTCAGTTTATTAAGTTGCTCCTCCTTTTTATTGATTAGCTCTTCATTTTTACGAAGCAGTTCATTTTGCTTGTTAATTTTGGCTTCTAACTCCTCATTTTGAGCCTTAAGAGCTTCTACATAGCCGTCATCTGTCTGACGCAAGCGTGAGAGCTCACAATACATCTCGTCACGCTCCTGAAGTAGCTGTTGAATCAGTTTTTCGTTATCTGAAGTTTGGCTCATTTATCCCCTTGTGATTATGTGCTTGAAGATACTAAAATCAAGGGTTTTAGCCAAAAATAGAACTTTGGTTTTAAGAGGTTTTACGACGTTTTTTTAATCTTCTTTGTATGGGTTTTACATTACTAACAATCGCCATCAAGTCTTGCCAACCTATTGGTTGGGATGAGAGCGTTTCATCAAAAGTTGGCAGTTTAAAAACACCGTTCTCAAGCTTCTTGTGATAGATGACCAAACCGCCATGCTCCAGGTGTAGTATCTTCATAATAGTCAGATTGCGGTTAACAAAGATAAACACCTCACCATCCTGTACATTACGTTTCATAACTGATGTTACAATACCGCTGAGTGTGTAAAAACTTTTGCGCATATCAACTGGTGCCGGGTAAAGGAAATATTGCAGCTTCCCGTGTAAATGAAACATAGGCTACAATCAATACAGGTGAACAATTGTTTTTAATAATGCTGCGTCAACGTGACCTTTGAGTTGCAGCTTAGTTCCATTGGGAAAAGTAAACTCCAGTTCATTCGTTTCGTCTTCACATTTTTCCTGTTCAACTGAAAGAATTGGATGACCAGCTGTTTGCTCCATCACTAAAGGCACAAACTCTTTGGGTTGCTCCTTTTCCTTTAAAAGCTTTTGCCAACGGTAAAATGTAGATACTGCAAAATCTTGATTGGCACAAAAATCCCGAACCGTTAATCCTGATGATAAATACTCATCATATAACTCACGAAAACTTGACTCGATTATACGCATCGTTTTTGTTTCAAAACTAGCTGACCGGATTTGAGTAGACAATATGTATTAGGCCGATTGGTTACACTCTTTACCTAAGTTAATGTTATAGTTTTCTCTGTTTTGAGTAATGTTATTAATTACACAATCATAAATGCTTATTGCTTCTTCGTACTTATTCGATTCAAAGTAAGCGACGCCACAATAATGTAAAATGAATATTCTTCTTAAAAACTCTTTTCTTGACTTTAGATTTTTAAAATATTCTTCATTTTCCAAGATTCCTGAATGTTGTTCATAGAATTTTATTTGTTCGGTGTAATCTTCACCCATTAATTCACGAAATTCAAAATACAACTCTGTTCTTATCATAGTTTGTTTTAGTTGTTTTAACTGTACGGCCATATAAGTGGCTGTAGTGTTTTTTGATATTCTCTTTTTGATTTTGTCTCAGCTGGCTCGGAAGCTAAAACTCAAACTCTCACTTTAACCCAACATGGCGATTAGCTTATTCCGATTAGTGAATACTAAATTAAATATTTTTGATAAATAGTCAATGTGGTATTGAGAGATGGGAATGGTTTTGGAACGCGAAAGGATTCGCGCACCAGCACGGGGGGATTATTGCCCCAGCACGGGCACAGGAGCAGCGGAAGGGTGACGCTGATAATTCTTCATTCATTTTAATCGCAATCAGGCTGTTAGCTTGAATCAGCGCTATTTGCCGGATGAAGCAATAAAGACTTTCCTTCTCAGAAATGATTCGCCACAACTGAAGAATTCTACCCTGTTAATAACAATAGTGCTTGCTGAGCATACAAGGTTTACTCAGTAAAAAATGTGCGCAATGCGTATTACAGGTTGCGCAATTAACCCAAAGTGCAACTTTAGGTGTGGGAGTGTTCTTTGTGGTTTCGAAATGCATTAATAAACCCAGGCTATTTGTTGTCAGTCTTCATTAACCTGATATAGTCCTTTTGAAGCTTAATCTGTTCGGCATAGCATTCGCTAAGTTGCCTGTTAGCAGTTAGCAGCTCCTGACGTACTTCTTTGAGTTCTTTTTCTAATTCGCTAATGCGTTTGAGTTTAGGGTCGGTATTGAGATCTGATGTTTGCGGGTTTGTATTGTTATATGGTGGTTGGGGATCGCTGATAGTGTGTGTTCCAGATAATATCATTTCCCCGTCACCTTTAAGCAGCCAGTTTAGGCTAATGTCATTGTTGCACTTGGAAACTATAAGCGGAATGTCGTAGGAATTTCTGTTAACCCATGACTTTATCGTGTTTTCATTAGTGTCAAGTTTTTCAGATAAATCCTTGTAGTTCCTGGCATTAAAAGCCCTTTTGAGTCTGTCGATTATTCTTTCTTCCATCTGTAATAGTTACGCCATGAAACGCAAGTTGATGCAAAAAGTTTCAATAAAATGCAATTTGTATCAAAATCGGTTGCACGGTTTCAAAATAAAACATATGTTTGTTGTAATCGTATTTGTTACATATGATTTGTGAAATATTCACAAGTCTAAAATTAATTAAAAAATGTAATATATGGCATTAAGTAAAATTCATGGTGTATCAAAGGATGACAAAAAGCGGTTGGCTGTCATGTATAACTGCGGATTTTCTTTGATAAGTATGGCATTAAGTGGAAAGCGAAAAAGTGAAAAGGCGCTTAATATAAGGCGTACTGCATTAACCCGTTTTGGAGGTGTGGAGCTTATTGTTAAACCTAAAGAAGCCAATAACTTTTGATTGGGACAGGCTAAACAAATTCTGTTATTCGGTTATTGACAAATTACCTGTACTGGCAAGTGTCAGGAAACAGAAGTAAGGCAATGTTTATTGACAATGTTACAGTTCACACCTGCATGGTTGATAGTAGCACTAGAGCTTACAAGCATTCTGCTTATTCTAAAACAACTTGGCGACCTAAAGTTTAGGTATTATAATAAATGAGTTAATTTTTCTGCAAGGGACATGTTGGAGATTAAGTCGGAAAATGATCTTCTTTCTTGTTTTCTTTTGTGTTTCGGGAGTAGGGGTGGCATAGGGAGGGTGCTGCCCCTTTTTGATATAATTGAAGCTTGACCATATTACTTATTCACCCGTTATAACTCCCACCTTTAACACGGCTTGGCAGGTTGACTTATTCTGGTTAGGGGATGCTTAATTAATATTTTTAGTTAAATAGCAAGTGCTGATGATAAAATGAAAAGGTGTTAGGAACTTGAAGGACTTCAAGCAACAGTGGGGATATTAAATATCTCGATGTGACATTTTGGAACAAGTAAAGAAAAACGATCTCTTTCAGGTCTCTTGTTTGATGGTTATTCTAATTTATAAACACCCATATGGGCGGTTTAAAACAATAAGAAAGTGCTTGTGTCAAAACTGTTTAAAGAAATAAAATAAGGTTAATGATTGCTTGTTATCGCTTTTTCGAACATTAAAATTTAAACCCCTTCTTCAGTCATCTTTTTACATTACCCGCCCGAATGGTTAGTGTGTATTTATCAAAAAATAACAGGAGGCTGGCCACTACATAATTTGATCTTTATTGGTAGTATCTTCGAAGTTCCTTCGAAGTTCCTTCAAAGTTCCTTCGAAGTTCCTTCGATGTTTGTTCAATGATGATTGAGAAAACATCGATGAAATATTGGACTAAATATTGATCAAATATGTTTGAACACACTGTGTGAATGGACACCAATCCGTTTCCTGTGGCGCATTATTGTTAAATAAAGTTGGTATTGAGTGGTTTTTAGCTTTTATTGCAGGCCTTCAGTTTGCCATGGGCAATTTGTTGATCATTTGCTCTGTAGAAGCAAGTTGGATCAGAATGGGATGGAAAGCCTATGAAATAAGGCACATGCCAAGTGATATTGGAGATTAAATATCCCATACAGGGAATCCTGAACAAGCATAGAAAAACGATCCCCTTCGGGTCTCTTGTTTTTTTAGGTTCAATCTCAATGACTAAAGCAAGCTTTGCCATTGTTCTTAAACCAAAAAAAACGCTCCCCAAATTGGGAAGCGCTTTTCCTTTTGCGGAGAGAGGGGGATTCGAACCCCCGGTACCCTCACGGGTACACACGCTTTCCAGGCGTGCACAATCGGCCACTCTGTCACCTCTCCAATATGATCAGCAAATATATGAACTTATTTTATTTAATAAAGTTCATTGCTAAAAACAAAAAATCCCGACCGAAGTCAGGATTGTTGCACGGGAGGAGCGACTCGAACGCCCGACACCTGGTTTTGGAGACCAGTGCTCTACCAACTGAGCTACACCCGTATTTTTTGATGCACTGCCTTTGTCAATGCGGATGCAAAAATAGGAGAATAATCATTAAAACAAATGTTTTTTTGAAGAAAAAAGCAGCAGTTGGCGCGTATCATCTGGTAATTAGAGGGTTTAATTTTTTCCGAACACACAAGGGCGTTGTCCCAAGCTATGATGTTAAAGGCCTCGAACCTTAATTTAAAGACATTGACCCTGGTAACAGGGGCAGCCTTGGAGTGAATGACTGGCTTAATAATGTTACTTAGAACAACAAACTGACAACGGTTCCTTTGCCTTCTTCAGATTGAATTTTAAGATGTCCGCCATGCAGTCGCATTACCTGACGTGAAAGGGCCAGGCCAATGCCGCTTCCGCCATTGCGTGTGGTATAAAACGGAACGCACACTTTGTCAAGCTCTTCTTCTGCTATTCCTTTACCATTGTCACTCACCTTAATCTCAAGTTTTTGTGCTTTTAAATGTGCCTTAACAGTAATGCGTGCCGGATCTTTATCCAATGCCTCAATACTGTTTTTTACCAGGTTAATAAGTGATTGCTCCAACAGCTTTTCATCAATAAAATAGCAAAGCTGTTTGTCACAGTCTACCTTCAGGTCAAAAGTGTGGCCGTTGGTGGCATAAAGGGCTTGTATGCGCGATAGCAAATCGTATATATTACAGCTTTTAGTTTGGGCGCTTTTTAATCCCGCCATGCTGCGATAACTCTCAACAAAACTGGTTAGGCCTTTGCTTCGTGTGTGAATGGCATTGAGACCTTCAATCATCTCAAGGCGTTCATCATCCTCTATTGTGACGGGTGTTTCTGAGGTTTGAAAGCGGTTCTTTAATCCTGCCGACAAGATGTTGATAGGGCTTAAAGAGTTCATGACTTCATGCGTGAGTACGCGTATCAGTTTTTGCCAAGACTCCAGCTCTTTCTGTTCTATCTCGCTTCGTATGTCCTGAAAAGCCAGCAGACGCAAGGTTTTATCTTCCTTCCTCATTAACACAGATGATAATGCCACCTGCAGCATGCGGTTGTCCACCATTAATTCAATCAGTTTTTGCTGGTTAGGTTGCAGATGCATTAGTTCATCCGACAGTCCTGCTTTAAAGGTATTAAGCCTGTCAATGCGGTGCAGGTATTTAATATTCAGCAGGCGCAGCAAGGCATCGTTTGTCATGGTTACATTGCCATGCTCGTTAACCACAATAATGGCCACGCCAATTTTCTTTAAGGCTGTTTCAAAAAACAGGTATTCCTTTTCCTTATCCAGTTTTAGTTGCCTGAAGGCTTTAACAACCTGGTTAAAGGATTGAAACAGATCCTGAAAAGAGCCATCCTTGTCGCTGGTATGAAAATGAATAGTGGTATCGCCAAAGCCGAATGATTCAATAAAACGTGCCAGCTCGCGGTTGGTTTTTCTAACCCGCCTGATGAGAAGTCCAACCTGAACAATATAGGTAAGTGCGAGAAGGTACCTGAATACAAAAAACTTCTCGTATGGCCATATAAGTAGCACGATAACAGGTGTCAGAGCTAAAAGGCATGCCTGAACGACAACACTGACTGAAAAATGCTTATAGCTCATACTTTTTAATTTTGTCGTATAAAGTAGATCGGTTAATGCCTAATTTTTTTGCGGCCTTACTCATGTTACCCTTGCAATTGGAAATAGCCTTTTCGATCAGTAATCGTTCATGCTCAATCAGGTTAAAACAATCGGCATCCGGAATGTTGTTGGGCTGGTTCAAAAGGAATAGGCCATCCGGTTCAATAATCGTTTTGTCTGATAAAATAACCGCTTTTTCAATGGCATGTTCCAGCTCCCTCACATTTCCGGGCCAGTTTCGGCCTTTCAGTTCTTTAAGGGCTTCGGTTGAAAAGGACATCTGCTCTTTGTTATATTTATCGGCCTGTTTATTTAAGAAGAACTCAGCTAAACCCGCTATATCATCCTTTCTGTCTCTAAGTACCGGCAGTTCCATTGAGATGGTGTTAATACGATATAATAAATCTTCGCGGAAACGTCCTTCGGCCACCATTTGCTGAAGGGGCATGTTGGTGGCACATATTAAGCGGATATCAACTTTTATGGGGCGTGAACCACCAACCGGTGTTATTTCCCTGTTTTGAAGGGCCGCCAGTAATTTGGCCTGGGCCGCCAGCGACAGGTTGCCGATTTCATCCAGAAACAAAGTGCCGCCATCAGCCAGTTCAAATCGTCCGGTACGGTCTGTCTTGGCATCGGTAAAAGCACCTTTCTTATGCCCGAACAACTCACTCTCAAACAAGTTCTCATGGATGGCACCCAGATCCACCGATACAAACATTTCACCTTTACGATCCGAAGCCTGATGTATGGTTCGTGCCATCACTTCTTTACCAGTTCCGTTTTCGCCTAATATCAGAACATTCACATCTGTTGGTGCCACTTTATTGATGAGGTTCATTATATTTTGCATGGGCTCCGACTGGCCTATAAATACATTATTATCGGCATTTATACATTCCTTAAGGTGTTCCTGTTTCTTTTTTAATCCGCTAATGGCCCGTTTGGATTTTTGTAATTCATACACCGAACGCAGCGTTGATAGAATCTTGTTTTCATCCCATGATTTTTCAATAAAATCAGCAGCTCCCTTTTTTATGGCTTTAACTGCCAACTCAACATCACTGTATCCGGTGATAAAAACAACGGGCATATCGGCATCAATGTTATGGACCTCCTGCAACCAGTACAAGCCTTCGTTGCCGTTGTTAATACCGGCTTTAAAATTCATGTCGAGCATAACAATATCAAAGGCTTCTTTTTGCAGGTGCTCTTTGATGCGGTTAGGATTGTGTTCTGTTTTTATCTGCTTGAAATGAGGTTTCAGGTAGAGCTTAAGTGCTAATAACAACTCCTTGTTGTCGTCAACAATTAATATGTTTCCGTCTTTAGGCATAGTTTATTTATAATCTGTTGGGTTTGTTCCGGACTACAAAATACTTCTTTATTGTTGGAATTCCATACATGAGTGTTGGAATATCCGACATATGTAAAAAGGGCTAAAATCATAAGGTGCAGATAATCAGCCGTTACTATTTTGGGCACGGCTTTGGCACAGTCAAAAGTGAAAGACTAAAACTATGGATAGAAAAATTGAAAAAAAGCCCTGGTGGAAGAAAAATATAAAATGGCTGATAGCTGCATTTATCTTTGTTGTATGGAGTATCTATTTTATAGCTTTTGCCGATCACCGCAGCCAGGTTAAGATGGATAGTGACCGACTAACCATTTCAACCGTTTTACAGGATAATTTCCAGGATTACATCAGTGTAACAGCAACGGTTGAACCCATTAAAACAATATACCTTGATGCTATAGAAGGTGGTCGTGTTGAGCAAATTTTGCTTGAAGAGGGAAGCATGGTTAAACAAGGAGATCCAATAGCCGAACTGAGCAATACCAATCTTATACTTGAGATATCCAATAACGAAGCCAATGTGGCGCGTGCCATTAACGAATTACGAACAGCACGACTGCAGATGGAAATGAATGCCATGGAGCTTCAAAATCAGATCGTTCAGCTCGAAGGCGATTTGTTTATTCAAAAGCGCAAATACGATAATTCGACCGCGTTCTTTAAAGAAGGCCTGATCTCTGAAGATGAGTATTTAAAAGATAAAACCAGTTATGAAGCATCCTCCCGTCAGATGAATCTGTTGAAAGAAAGCTTTAAGCGCGATTCTATTTACCGCGGTATTCAGATCGAGACTTTGGAAAGTTCAGCAATACGCATGGAAGAGAATCAGGGTATTATACGCCAACGTTTAGATAACTTAACCATTAAAGCACCTGTTAACGGTCAGCTGGCTTCACTAAACCTTGAAGAAGGACAGGTGATTAACTACGGAACGCGCATTGGTAAAGTCAATATCCTTGAACGATTCAAGCTTAAAGCCGAGGTGGATGAGCATTATATCTCACGTGTGAGGAAAGGCCTGAGGGCAAGCTGTAAATTCCCGGCCGGACAAATAGAAGCCATCGTCAGTAAGATATATGCCGAGGTGGTAGATGGTCGTTTTACCGTTGACCTTGAGTTTGATAATACTAATAATCAGCAGTTACGTATCGGACAAACCAGTCACGTGAAGCTGGAACTGGGTAACTCTAACAAGGCTGTACTGCTGTCTCGCGGCAGTTTCTTTCAAAGTACAGGTGGTCAATGGGTATTTGTTTTAAATGAGAACCGCACAGCCGCTTACAAACGTGAGGTAACCATTGGTCGTCAAAACCCAAAATACTTTGAAGTGCTGGAGGGCTTGAATCCGGGCGAAGAAGTGATAACTTCGGGGTACGAAATCTTTGGCGATAATGAAGTAGTGGTGCTTAACTAATGAGCCTTAACACTACAATGGCGAAACCACACAGTGTTTATTGCCACTAAATAAGAATAATTAAAAACCAGGTGCCTTGCACTAATAACTAATTTATATGTTACGGACTAATAACCTTAAGAAAGTCTTCAGAACAGAAGAAGTAGAAACAACTGCTTTAAACAACGTTAATATTCATGTACAAAAAGGAGAATTTGTTGCCATTATGGGCCCTTCGGGCTGTGGTAAATCAACGCTCCTAAACATCATAGGCTTACTGGATAATCCAAGCGACGGCGAATTATATTTTGATGGACAGGAGATAGCTTCCTTTAAAGAACGCCAGCGCACTAACCTGCGAAAAGGTAATATCGGGTTTGTGTTCCAGAGCTTTAACCTGATTGATGAGTTAAATGTATTTGAGAATATTGAAATGCCACTCGTGTATTTGAAAATGTCTGCCAGGGAACGTAAAGAACGTGTTCAAAAGGTAATGGAACGAATGCAGATTGCACACCGTGCCAAGCACTTTCCACAGCAGTTATCAGGTGGTCAGCAGCAGCGTGTTGCTTTTGCCCGTGCAGTAGTTGCTAACCCTAAGTTAATACTGGCCGATGAGCCAACCGGTAACCTTGATTCAAAGAATGGTGCTGAGGTAATGAATCTGCTTCGCCAGTTAAATGAAGATGGCACCACCATAGTAATGGTAACACACTCGGCTGAGCATGCCGAATATGCCCATCGCGTTATAAACTTATTTGATGGTCATGTGGTAACCGAAAAGATCTATAAAGAGTCTCCTGTTGAAGAAATTATCTAAGACACCCACATTTTTCATTTAATCAAACCTGAACCTCGTTGACAGGATGCATAAAGATTAAATAAGTCACGAGAAAGGATTCGCGCGGCAGCATACGGGGTCTTATGTCTTAAATCTTGTGTCTTAATTATTCATTCCTCAACAACGAACCTTAATCAATACATATGAAGAGTCTTAAACTATTTATACGTCATTTTCAAAAGCAAAAAACAACCGGTTTTCTCAGTATTGCCAGTCTGGCATT
>JAKSBD010000261.1 GCA_022361295.1 Bacteroidales bacterium | reverse complement strand
TCGAAAAAAATATCATCAACTTCGAATCAATTAGGGGCGATAGCCCTGTAATCTTCGTAGTAATGAAAAAGCAAAAAAAATAATAGGGGCGTTAGCCCTGACATCTTTATTGTATAGGATAATTAGATATCTGGGCAAACGCCCCTCTAATTCTCATCTTGCAATATTTACTACGAAGAACATAGGGCTAACGCCCCTCCAATATAATAAAACACAATGCAGTTTAGTGGCGTTGCAGATGTAAAGTTCTTCCTCTATAGGTTGTGTAAAATTTATGCCTAAAACCAGAATTTGAACTGATCCGACATTAACTGGTACTTTTCCAAATTTGTTTATTCAGGTGTTTAAGCTTAATCTGCATTCAAACACAATTATTCTTAATTTAGCTTTTCTATATGTTTAACTTCTAAGCCATGAGAACCAAGATACTTTTACCAATCCTTGTATCAATTTTACTACTTACAGGATGTTCATTACTCAAATTTCAACTTGAATCACCTGCCGAAGCATTACCAACTCAGGAATTGAATACCCGAATGGCTGTTCGTTCCTATTATAAATCCTTTAGTGGCTCAGTCATTCAGGCAGCAGATTCTATTATATCTCTAACAGATATTCAGGATATAAAAGTAGAAGCGATCAAGTGGAAAGGTGCAGCTACTGGTGCATGCACACGAACGGCTTTTCAAACCGATGCTGAAATTGCGCTGATAGATACCTGGTTACTGGCCAGGCAAATGGATGAATACCTGAGTGCTAATGATTTGTTTGGAAGGTATTCAGGCATTGCTCAAACCTGTGCTGTTGAACTTCACCAAAAAATAGACTCTCTGGCACGGCGAAGTAACCACAAAAAACATTACGAGAAGCTGGCTGCCTTTGTTAGGGAATATCCCCTTCCGGATGATTTGTATGAATGGCAGTTTTCAAAGTTTGATACTCGACCTGAGCTAATAGAATACCTTCAGGTACCAGATTCTTTGTATACATCTACCATTGGCTCGGGGGCTGAGGTTATGAATGATTTTACCGATCGCATAAGCGCCTACAATGAACAAATTAAGTCACAACTGGCATGGGAAAAAGAACTAATCCTGCTGACTTTTGAAAATGACACCCTGGTTGAGCCATACCTGGCACGAATCGATTCACTTTCTCTAATGCTTAACCGTCTGGCTGTTGTGGCGCAGGAATCGCCTGAAATGATGGGGATCATAGCAGTACGCCTGCGAGAGGAGTTGAGCCCCTTGGTGTATGATTTTAACTCAGGCATGCGCAATGGTATAAATGACCTGTCACGGGAAAGGGAACAATTACAGAATTATCTTGATGAACAACGTGTATTATTGCGGGATGATTTGACAGAATCGGGTAAAGTATTGATTGAAGAAACTACTGATAACCTCATTCGTTTTGTAAGGCGAATATCATGGTTAATTGTTTTTGTGATAATTGTATTGATTGGTGTTATATTTGGTCTGCCGTTTACCCTTGGGTATTTGTTAGCCAAAGCCCGTTTTAAACAGAGAAGTATAAAGCCTGAGAACGACAAGTAAAAATACCATATGAGAAAGATTATTTACTTATTAACGATTGCCTTGCTAATGGCGTCATGCACTATGAATGAAAAGGTAAAAGAATATCCGTTTTATATTGGAACATATACCGAAGGTGATAGTGATGGAATATATTATGGAGTGTTCAATGGTGACGGATCGTTTGACAGCCTAAAACTGGTTGCCGAATCGACAAATCCATCTTTCCTGGCATTTGCCAATAACAGGCAAACCATTATAGCGGTAAGTGAGGTTGATATAGAAGGAACAGGAGCTGTGGAGTCTTATAATATTTCGCCAAACAGATTAACACCTGTTTCAACATCAATAAGCGGGGGTGCACACCCCTGCCATGTTAGTGTCAACGCTAAAGGAGATGTTTTAATGGCCAATTATTCAGGTGGTAATGTTGGCTATGTAATGGTTGATGAAGCGGGGCGATTGAGTGATTTATTAGACGTTGGTCAACATACAGGAAAAGGGCCTACAGCACGTCAGGCCAATCCACATGCGCATTCGGCCTGGTTTATAAATGATACAGCCATTGTGGCTGTTGATCTGGGTATTGATCAGTTGGTTTTTTATCAGATAAGGGCCGGGCAGCTGAATGCTGTTGATAGCTTAAAGCTGGAAGCCGGGGCCGGGCCTCGTCATTTAGCCATTCATCCGTCAAAGAAGGTGATGTATGTTATTAACGAACTGAACAGCACCGTTACTGCTGTAAGCAAACATGACGGCAAATGGAAGGCTGGTCAGACTATTACTACTCTTCCTCATGACTTTGAAGGTGATAGTTTTTGTGCAGATATACATATTTCTCAGGACGGACGTTTTGTATATGCATCAAACCGGGGGCATAACTCTCTGGCAATTTATCGGGTTGATAGTACCGGCCTTGAACTGAAACTGGTTGGACATGAGTTGGTAAGAGGTGAGTGGCCACGTAACTTTTCATTAACACCAGATGGTAAATATGTCCTCGTTGCCAATCAGCATTCTAATAATATTGTTGCTTTTAAACGGGATAGTGAGAGTGGCTTATTAAGCTTTATAAGTGAGGTGAAGGCCTTTAGTCCGGTTTGTGTTTTGTTTTGATATTAGGTGATTAGGTCATTAGGTCGATAGGTCAATAGGTCGATAGGTCGATAGGTTGTTAGGTCTTTAGATCAATAGGTTATAAAAATTAAATGTTAATTAGAATGGGGTTTTCGTTTAAGAAGTTGCTTGTTTGGCAGAAGAGCATGGATTTTGCTGAGAAATGCCTTTCTGTTACGGATGGAATTAAAGGCCATTATCGTCTTTGTGAGCAAGCAGAAGCAGCATCGGCCTCTGTACCTCAGAATATTGCTGAAGGAAATGGACGAGTCTCAACTAAGGAATATATTCACTTTTTATATATCTCTCGTGGTTCTTTATATGAAACCATTACTCTGTTGAATTTATTTGAGAGGAAAGGATTGCTCGATAAAGCAATGCTAACAGAACTGGAATCGCAGGGATTGGAGATTGTTAAAATGCTCAATAGCTTAATTACTAAACAGCGACAATATTTGTAAGGTGATTAGGTTATTAGGTCAATGGGTCATTAGGTCAATGGGTCATTAGGTCAATGGGTCTTTAGGTCAATGGGTCTTTAGGTCAATGGGTCTTTAGATTATTAGTCTATCGACCTAACGATCTAACAACCTATTAATCTAACAACCTAACGACCTAATAACCTATCGATCTAAATACCTTTTCTTATCTTTGCGCCTCAAATTTTTGATAATATGCAATTTCCCTGGGGGCACAATAAACGATATAACGATTACAGTTCATACATAAGACGTACTTTTGGCGAGCGTGTTCAAAAGGTGTCGATTAATGCAGGATTTACCTGCCCTAACCGCGATGGTTCAAAAGGGACCGGAGGCTGTGCTTTTTGTAATAACAGCACTTTCAATCCCTCGTATTGCGGACCTGAACTTAGTATTACAGAGCAAATTGATAAAGGATCATCTTTTTTCAGACCTAAATACCAGACTCAGCAATACCTGGCATATTTTCAGGCTTATAGCAATACCTATGGCGAAACTGGGTACTTATTGGAGCAGTATCAGCAGGCTCTTGATCATCCTAAAGTGACCGGTATAGTATTGGGTACCCGCCCCGACTGTATATCTGATGATTTACTGGTTCATTTAAAAGAATGGCGCAAGGACTATTATATTGCTATTGAGCTGGGAGCAGAATCAACATCGAATGATACCTTAGCTCAGATAAATCGCGGCCATAGCTACGAAGAAACAATCGAAGCGGCCAATAAAATTTCAGCTGCTGGCATTCCGGTTGGTATGCACCTCATATTAGGGTTACCCGGAGAGGACAGGAATCAGTTATTACAGCATGCTAATGAAGTATCTAAGTTACCCATTAGCTTTTTAAAACTGCATCAGTTGCAAATTGTTAAAGGCAGTGCTTTTGCCGGTATCTACGATGCGAATCCAGCTTACTTCAACCTGTTTACCGCCGAAGAGTTTATTGATCTGATTGTTGATTTCCTGGAATTGATGAATCCGCAAATTGTGATGGAACGCTTTATCAGTCAGGCACCACACGACCTGCTGATAGCACCCCGCTGGGGATTAAAGAATTTTGAGTTTGTGGCTAAGGTTGAAAAACGTCTGGCAGAGCGTGAAACCTGGCAGGGACGCTTATATAAAGCTTAATGCGAACTTACTTAAGAAATTTCTTATCAATAAATTCCTGAAAAGGTTCTTTGTACTGATCGCTTATTGGAATGTAAGTTTTATCAAAAACAATTCGGCTGCGCTCTATTATTGTAATCTTATTGAGGTTTACAATAAATGAACGGTGTACCCGCATAAAGTTGTCAGAAGGCAGGTGTTCAACCAATTTCTTTATACTCATTAGTGCCATAACAGGCGCTTCGTTGTCCAGAAATATCCGCACATATTCGCGCATGCCTTCAATGTAGCGAATGTCATTATAATTAATTCGGATGACCTTATATTCAGATTTGATAAACAGGAAGTCATCTCCATGGCCAACTGTTTCTGCTGGCTGAGGATCTGAGAAATACAAGTCTTTTGCTTTGCCGGCTGCTTTTAAAAAGTCGGTATAGGCTATAGGTTTTAACAAATAATCTACTGCATTCACCTTAAAGCCTTCAAGCGCATATTCGCTATATGCCGTAGTAAATATAACTTTGGGGCCATTATTGAGTGTTTTTACAAAATCCATCCCATTTAAATCGGGCATGTTGATGTCAACAAACAATAAATCTACTGTATTGTCTGTCATAAAGCTCATGGCGCCTAATGCACTTTCAAACTGCCCGCATAACTCCAGAAACGGAGTTTTTTCAATATATGAAGACATTTGCTTCAATGCTAAAGGTTCGTCGTCAATGGTAATACAGCGTATCATAGTGGTAATGTTAATTTGATCAGGTAATGTTCATCAGTATTTTCTTCCAGCAATTTGTATTCATTGCCATACAAAATGTCCAGTCTTTTTCTGGAATTCTCGGTGCCAATACCCGATGGTTCATTGACTTTGTTTGATGGATGATTAGAATTACGAATACTGAACTCCAACTCATTATTTATGCAATGAATATTAATGTATATAAATGAATCGTGTTGATAGCTGATGCCATGTTTAAAAGCATTTTCCACATATGATGTAAATAAAAGCGGAGGAAGCAAAGCATCCGGCATTTGCTCACTGATGTTTAACTGAATGTCTACTTTGTCTGAGAAACGTAGCTTCATTAAATCAACGTAGTTGCGTATAAACTCCATCTCCTTATTAATTGGAATACGCTCCGCATTTGAATCGTAAAGCAGGTGACGCATCAACTTAGACAATCGTATTATGGAATCTTTCGCCTCATCTGTATCAAAATCGATGAGCGAATGAATGTTATTGAGTGTATTCATAAAAAAATGCGGACTGACCTGATTACGAAGAAACGCAAGCTCGCTTTTAACCTTTTCTTTCTCCAGTATTTCACGCTCCTTTTCAAGGCGTGTCCACCTGAATACTGTGCGCAGCCCTGAGTCAAACCCCAGGATTAAGAAAGCCAGAATAAACGAGTTAACCTGCGGAGGAATGGCGTCAGGACCTTTTTCGCGCACTTGTGGATGTGGACGAGGTGGCATTCTTCTTTCGCCTGCCTGGTCTGGCCTTGGTTGGTGCATTTCAGGTGGCCTCCTCTTGTTTTCAGGCCTTTGGGGAGCCATGTAATTAGTCAGAATAACAAAAGCAAAAGTACAGAGTAGCCCAACAAAGAAATACAGCCATCTTTTACGGTTAAACAATAGTAAGGGAACCAATAAAAAATGATTAATCAATGAGAGGCATAAGAAAGGCAGCAGTCGGAACCAGGTGCCGAATAATTTTGGCAAAAGCGCCGTTTCATTACTATCAATGAATATAACCGGAGCAGCAAATATAAATAGCCATATAGTGGCAAATATGAGGTGCTCGGTAATGAGTAGCGAAGGATGTCTTTCGGTTTTGGACATACTACAAATATAATAGAATCAGTGGTATTTGTATTTTAGCTTAAACAGGTATAAGAGGGTGCTTTTATTTTCACTGAAAAATGTCATAACCCAAAACCATGACATGCACCCTCTTTTCATTCCCGATTTATTGTTGTAAATATTCTGTTACAGCATCGAAACGACTTTGTACATGACTTTTAAGTTCTTCTATACTGTTGTCGAAGTCAGCTTCATTATTCAGGTAGCTGTATGACTGACGTTCGGCATAAGCATATTCCTTTAACAAGGTATAGTAACCATTATATACCTCAGTCATCTCAGAAGGTATAAATACTTCATTGATAAATTGCTCAAGGTAATTGTTATATACTTCTTTGTATTCTGGTACATCAGCCAGGTAGCTTATCAATGGCCAGTTGTTACCTACTTCGTTCATGGAGAGGGGTAAGGCACCGCCTTGTTTGCCAAATTGAAGCGCCTCGTTGTTATCCCAGGGAATCCATGTTAATAAGCCATCGGCAGGATTGTTATACAGGTAATAATTATGTGTCATCCGGCCATAGGTGTCCCAGTTCTGAATTATTGTATTGGCAGCCAGCCATTTCATAAAACCATTGACATTGAATATGCTTTCAAGCTCACCTTTCCATGCTTCAAAATCTGTCGTTCTTGCTGATGAGTTAATGGTTGTATATAAGGCTTTTACATCGGTGTAATCAGCGGCGTCTTCGTTGGTTTTCTTCTCCATTTCATCATTGTTATAGGTTCCTGAAGCAAAAGAAGCGGCATCTCCATCGGGCTTGTATAAATTGCCACTGCCATCTGTAAACTGTGAATCCAGAACTGTGTCATCTACCTCTTCAACAATTGTATAAACTCCATAATATTCAGGGCCGTTTCCTTTATCAACATATAAAACACAAAAGCTGGTTTGTGCTGATGCAAGGCCAAACTGACGGAATAAGTCAGCAACCACTTTCTCTCTAAGCAGAGAGGAGTCATCATAGTTATTGTTAAGATTTAATTGTTTAAACCCATAAAATCGTTGGTTTTTTAATGCCGGATAATCATCTTCAAACTCATCAAAATCAAGCTTAAAGGATAGTTTGTTGTTGCCTGACTTGTAGGCCGAACTTAAGCTGGAGTTCCCTTTGAAGCGAACACCCACCTGGTACCATTCGGTATTGTCAAAGGTAAATGTACAAGGTACCCATATCGGGTCAAAGTCACTGCCGGAAGGCATGCCTCCTCCAGGACCTCCTCCGGGTCCACCACCTGAACTGCTAAGGTTGGCAGCTAAATCAGATTGCATGGCAGACCAATTATCTGTACTAATTTTTATATCGATGCGTTGAACTGTATTTTGAGGAAAAACAATACCATAATCAGGTGTTACGTTGTTGCTGTGTGTATCTTCTGACCAGTCGGGATATGTTTCCGGATCAATGATTTCTTCGTCAGTCCCGGATTCTTCACCGGGAGTTATGCTGTCATCGTTTCGGCAACTGCCAAAGATGATGAACGCAAGGATGAATAAATAAGTATAAGTGATTGAATTTGAAGTTTTCATAACAGATAGTATTAAAATTTAAACTTATAACCCAGATACATTATGTGTTTGTTTTCATATCGTTGCATATAATAATCGAGCTTATATCCCATGCTGATAGAATTGGTTTTATTGATTTTATAATCCGTTCCAAGGGAGTAGCGCACTTTAAAAAGTTCATTATTATTAAGATCCTGAAATAGCTCGGCACCGGCAAAAGGAGTAAACTTACATTTACGAATGTTGTATTCTAAACCGGCTTTACCACGAAGGAATTCACCATTTTCATCGTCTTCTGAATAATTGGTGTAGCGCATTCTTATTGTCGGTTTCCAGCGTTTTAGTTTGTACTCATATTTAATGTCAAAAGCATAGCGCTGCAGGTATTCAGTATCTTTTGTTGAACGTTCGTTGGCAATGAATCGATAACTGGCCCCTAATGAAAGACGTTTAAAAGGATTATATACTGTCTTAAGCTCAAGAATGTATTTATCTATTGAAAACGTTTCATCGAAACGAAGCTCTGGTATTGCCTGTAGTTTCCATTTGTCGGCTAGTTTATAGCTGATTTTAAACTCGGTGCGAGTTTGTGATGTGTGCTCAGTATCCTGCGCTTTTGTATCAATAACCAGTACCATTATAGCCAGTATGAAGAGGAAATATAACTTACGATTATTCATGATTTTGGCATTTATGATTGTTAGCATTGTAATAAAGTGTAATGTCAGCTACATCGCGCAGAAAGTCTATCTTGTTGATTTCAAAACGACTGATGTTTATGCCAGTGCGGTTTTTCATATCACGAAGCAAATCGTCATGCTTCATTAAATGAATGTTCTCGATGTGTTCGTAAGTGAGTTGAACCGATAGTTCTTGTTTTAGTGCAAGGCGTTTTTCAAGAAACCACAAGCCAAATACAATGACCATATTAGTCAAAACCAGTTCGGCATAACTTACCTTTTTGTTAGATAATGCGTTGATGACAGAAATACCAATGACAATAAACAGATAAGTCATTTCCTTAATTGGGATAGCATCCGTTCGATAACGCAGGATGCCAAATATGGCAAACAACCCAAGTGCAAAACCAAGCTCCAGTTTTACATTACTCAGCAGGAAACACAATAGAAACACTATTACACCTATAACGATAAAGCTGAAATAAAAATCTTTACGACGGCTTCGTCTGGCATACATGAAATGAACCACTGTGAATATCAGAATGGAGTTAAGAACCAACCTTAGAAGGAGTTCTGTAAAATCATTAACATTAATGAGTTTAATACCCAGCAAACGAAAGTTATCCTCCCAATCAGGCAGCTGATTGGCCGTTTCAGCAACTTGTTCCAGGCCAGTTTGTATTAATTGTTCAATACCCATGTGTGAGATTTAGATTAATTGTTAATATTTAGTGTCAAGTCAAGCGTGCTCTTACGCGCCAAGTCTTATTCATTTTTGTTTTCTCATTATAAAAGACTCACGTAGCTATGGCTATGCTTACTTTTTATAAAATCGAAAAATTCCAAAAGCAAAGGCGACTTATCCGTTATTTCACACATGACATGACATTAGTGTTTTTGTTAGTTGACGTATCCTCGGTTTAAAGGCATTATTTTTTAGATTTTCATCGGTTAAAGCACGACCAAAGCAGTATTTACTGAAGCCTGATTTTTTTATTCCCATGGTCGATAAGAGACTTTTTAATGCTGAAGTAGCACGACTTCCATTGGTTTTTAATTCTATAATAGCCAGATGATCAAGGCTGACTTCCTGATCTTTATGCTGAAAGTTGATGTTGAAATCTATGGTGCAACGCTCATCAAATGATTTGCTAACCAGAGTTATACGGTGAAATTGATTGCGAATGGCAGGTTGTAAGTCGCTGGTGCTAAAGGGGCAGTTATTTCTTAGAAACAATTGGGCATCAGGGTCAAAAGCTGTAAAGTTTTTCTTAGTGGCAATCCTGTTCTTAATGGTTCGTCCCTTGTTGTTTTTACGTTTTATTTCTAAAAATGAAATTCCTGAATCAACATAGGTTCGATGCCTTACTTTGTAACGGTTAAGGCGTCCGTTATGATGGGCTTTATACATACTGTTGAGGTGAGTGTCAAAATAGGTTGTAGAGTAGGAGAGAATTTTTTTCTGCT
>JAKSBD010000289.1 GCA_022361295.1 Bacteroidales bacterium | reverse complement strand
GGCCCTATTGATAAGCCAATGGGGCCATTTTTATAATCAATTATCAAATTTAAGGGAAATGAAGAAATTAGGAATGCTAATGGCTATGGTATGTCTGGCCCTTATGGCAGGTGCTCAGGAAGGAATTAAGTTTGAGCACGGATCATGGAAAGAGATCACTGACATGGCTGTAAAAAGTAATAAAATAATTTTTGTGGACTGCTATACATCATGGTGCGGTCCATGTAAAAAACTGGCAAGGGAGGTTTTTCCGCAAAAAGAAGTAGGTGAGTTTTTTAATGCCGGTTTTATTAATGTTAAAATTGATATGGAAAAAGGAGAAGGAAGGGCACTAAAAGAACAATTTGGTGTTGAAGCGTTTCCAACCATGTTATTTATCAATACAGATGGTAGTGTGGCACACCGTGTTGTTGGGTATCGTAAAGCTGACAAATTAATTGAAGAAGGAAAAATTGCTATTGAAGGAACCGGTTATGGTGCCATGAAAAAAGAATACGATGCAGGTAATCGTGAGTTTGAGTTTGTCAATGATTACATGAAGGCATTGAAGTCGGCCGGAGAGAAAGAGGAATTGGAACGCGTTGCCTTAGATATATTAAAAGACATAAAGAAACAAAACTGGTTGAAACCAAATAATTATGCTTTAATAAAAACATGTGTAAGCAGTCCTGATTCAGAACCTATTCTGTACATCAATAAAAATAAACACCTGTTTAAGGCTGTTCATGGTTCACGCAACGTCGAAATTCAATTAAGAAATGCCTTTAGCGCTAAGGCAATTTCATTTCTGATAGAAGAAGATGGTAAAAAAGTAATTGACCGCCAGGCATACGACGACTACATCAAATGGATGAAAGAAAATGATGTTGAAGAGGTAGAAAGCATCGTCAATTCAGCCAACATGCGCTATGCATTATTGACCGAAGACTGGCAACAACTTGTTAAGCTGGTTGAGGCAGACATAAAGACTAAAGGTGATAAGATGCATGCACAAATCCTTTGGCACCATGCTAAACAAATTAACCAGGGTTGTGATGATATTTCACTTCGTAAAATAGCACAAGAATGGTGTAAAAAGGCAATCGCCACCACCCAGTCAGAAAAAGCCAAAGAAAGCTATCGTAACACCTTACTGGAGTTGGGAGAAAAAAGGCAAGAGAAGAACCACTAACAGATAGATTGGAACAAACCATCTTGACTGCTTTAAACATATAAATTACATAAGAGTGCGATACCCATCGTATTCATGTGATCACCTAAAGAAAATTTAAACACATGAAAGCAACTAGTATAACATTATTATGGATATTGAGCCAGACCATAATGGCCCAGGCAAAGTTTGATACTTTGGGGTTTGTGAAAGATCAGGCTATATTGGATCATTTTACCGAAAAAGCAACTGCCTTGTTTAACGACGGAGAATACGAAGGTAGTTATGACTTGAGTCAAAGTATGCGCTTCTATGGTGCTGCTAAAATAAATTATAAGAACGGGACAAAAAGGGGCGCATTTAATTATGAGGAATTAAAAGAAGGTGTGCTGATCGTTGCTAAGCTGTACCTATGTGAAAACTGTCCACATTATCACCTGAATACAGCATCAGGTTTTGTCATAAATGAACAGGGGTATTGTGTTACTAATCACCACATGCTTCACAGGGATAAGAAAAGCCAGTCTATGATATTGGCATATTATGCTATGGATCATGAGGGAAATGTATTCCCCATAAAAAAAGTAGTGGCGGCCAGTCAGGAAAATGACCTGGCTATATTTAAGATTGAAAGTAAAAAGCCCCTACAAGCCCTTCAACTGGGGACAAACAATAAAGTAGGCGACCCTGTTCACCTCATCAGTCATCCGGATAAAATGTTCTATACCTACGCCAATGGTGTTATTACACGCTCTTATTACCATTCATATTTTAAGGCCATACGTCAGTCCATGAGTGCTGAGTTTGCCAAAGGATCGAGCGGGGCACCTGTCTTTAATGACAAAGGACATGTGGTGGGAATTGTTTCTGCTACACGAACCATAACCTATACAAAGGATAAAGGTGTTCAGATGGTAGTACGTGACATTATTCCTGTCAATGAACTGGTCGCCATGTGCAGCAGGGAAATGAAATCCGAAAACGCGGGTAAGAAATTTGTTCCCGGTATGCGTTTTTAACATTAACCTGAGATCAAATTTAATGTCGAACTCAGATTATTAATTACCTCTTATAGATTCCCGGTTTTTATTAAGGCACTGGTTTGTTTCATTTATCTTCAAATCAGTGCCTTTCTTTTTGCTGCTATTTAATCGCCAAAGCACTTTAACAACCTCTAACTGTGCAGATTGACTAAATATACCACATTAATGAAGCCAGTCAGGAATTTCATTCGGGTTTTCATTCCATACCCTGGCCCGTTCATTATAAGCATTAAACTGTTTACTCCTGGCATTGGGTTTGAAAATATCTTCTGGTATGTACGTTCTGTATTCTTTAAGAATATTAGAAAACTGCGGGTCTGAAGCTAAATTGATGCTCTCATTATAGTCATTTTGTCCATCATACAATTCTTCAGATCCATCATAATAACGGATATAGTGCCAACGTTCACCCCTGGCCGAATGACTTCCATATGAATATGAGGTAATAGCCGGGACTGTTCGCCTGGTAGTGGCATCTTTTAACTGTGGGGCAAGACTTAGTCCATCAAAATCATGCTTTGCATTTAACTGGCACAATTGATTCAATGTAGGATAAATATCAAGCAGGCTGGCCGGCTGATGACATACCTGTCCTTTCTTAGTCATTCCGGGAACAACCCATATCATCGGACTGTTTGTTGATTCCTGCCACAGTGTATTCTTACGCCAGCTGCGTTTCTCTCCCAAATGTTGCCCATGGTCTGACCACAATACGATAATGGTGTTATTGGCATGCTTACTAAGCTCTAAAGCATCAATTAAGCGACCCACCTGATCATCAAGAAATGTAACACTCGCCATATAGCCCTGCACAAGCTTTTTTCGATATTCTGGCCCCAGCTCACGAACTATACGTTCATTACCCGGTTCAAAAGCACCATAGGCCATTGCCTTACCATAGGCAGGAATATCATCCATTTCATCAACTGTCACTTCCGGAACCGCTATATCGTTCAGTGGATACATATCAAAGTACTTTTGCGGAGCCGTATAAGGTACGTGGGGACGTACAAAACCTACTCCAAGCATAAATGGTTGATTATAGTTGCGTTCTAACCGTTCAATGGCCCAGTCGGCTGTTAACTCATCGGGCATCTTACCCAATGGTAAATCGTTACGATCAATTGGTCCCGCACATAATGAGTGACCTTTGTAAGCCGGATTGTGTTTTTTTATCGGCGAACCACCTTTAGGAAATGGATAAAAATCGATTCCGTGGTACCCTCCCCCATCTTTTAACAGGTCATTGGTTACCGTGAAATTACGCTTTAATCGCTCATCCCATAATTTTTCATTAGGACCAAACTCCTCAAGGGGATTACACAAATACCCTTCGAGCTTACCACAGCCCATAGTGAAATAGCCATTCTGACGTAATAAGGCAGGTAATGCGGTTACCTGATTCCATAGCTCTTTATTATTTACTCCACTGGAATTAGAATAACAACCTGTACTTGTTGCATCTAAGCCAGTCATGACCCCTAAACGAGAGGGCTCGCAAACAGGCACATTTGCATGGGCATTTTTAAAATACACCCCCATAGCCGCCAAACGATCAAGGTTAGGTGTTTTCACTTTACTATTCCCTTGCTCACCAACCACCCCAATCCAGTCATTTAAATCATCTACTGATATGAATAATACATTGGGTTTAGATTGTTGACCGTTTTCCACATGCTTTGTTCCACAGCCAGAAAGCACTGCAAACAAAGAAAAACATATAACTAAAAACTGATATTTAATTCTACTGAAAATCATTCTATTATTCATTTTATTCTACCGGTGATCAATCCATAATTGCAAAGTTCACCTTTATTTCATTGCTTGTAAAAGTACGTGCATATCTCTTTATACGATGTCATTATTGTACATTTTACAGGCGATTTTATACAATCAGCTATTTTGTTCAGGAACAGTAAATCATTTAGCCATCAGCGACTTAATCTGTTTCTTTAAACGATCGGTCATTTGCCCGCTTTTAGCAAATTCACTTGGATTTTCAATTAACCAATCTGGCCCAACATCTTCAAAAGACAAAGGGTTCTTCTTAAACCTTACTGTTTTTTCCTTGTTTTGTTTGCTGCTAATCTCAGCTACAGAACTGTTCGCCAAAGCTACCAAGTCAATCGTGTCGTTTTCACATTGCAATGGCATAAGCCACCGGCTAAATGTCTTCACATCCGGGAAAGGTACAGCTTTGCTCTCCAGACCTGCTGCCACATTCTCACCTTGATTAAACAGATAGTATCCGTCAAAATGATTATTTGAGAAATAACTGCTTTGTATTGTTTTATCATCCTTATCGTAAAAGATCGTTTGCCTGTTTTCATTTAGGCTTACAAAAGAATTGTTAATAATATGGTGATTTAACGAACCACTCACTTTAATACCTGACTCTTTTTCATACCGCACTTTCATAAGATCCAATCCCTGTGAGAAATCGATTAACAGATCTTTGTTGTCAAACAACAGGTTATTGGCAAATGTGACATTCTTTGCTGCAAAGTGCCCGACGGGAGCGCCATTCTCAATAAAGTTTTCACAACCACTCTTAAAACCTATAACGGCTGCAGGCAATCTTTCTTTGCGTATTTTCATATTGGCATTCAATGGCACAAACGAACCATATGGAAACGAAAAATAATTCCCTGCAACCAAATGGTTATTCATCCACATTCCAAGTCCACCACATTTTTTATTCGTATCGGTTCCTATTAAGACATTGTGTAAAAATATGGTTCTACGCCCTTGCCTGAAACTCATCTGTGATTCACAATTTTTAAAAGTATTATGAATATAAACGTTTTCATGACTCTTGTTTTCAATCAGTTCTACTTCTCCATTTTGACGCTCAAACAGATTATTGTCAATTAAACACCGGCCATAACCCAATGGCCCCAGGCCTATTCGCATGGCAGAACCGGTATTGGCACCGAACTTAAACGGCGTTGAAAAATAGTTGTGGTCAACTCTGTAATACATGGCATATTTAAGGTCATCACCTGGTACCCGCTTTCCTAAATCAAGGTACAGACGCCAACCTAAGTTATCAGCAAAATAACAATGGTCAATCCGTGTATATTTGGGCATACGATCTTCTTCTTCCTGATATAAAGAGGCAATGCTGGCCCTGTTGTGACGCATCCAGAAGGCACTATTAGTTACACGATTATAATCTCCTATAATATCTATGACAGGCTGACCACCGTCCATTCCATGTGACAACAATCCAGCCTGAAAGTAAAAACCTGAAAGAACAATATGACTCCCCTTCAAAATAAGGGTTGTTCCTCCTGTAAAAAGAACCTTACCGGCATTCTGAGCCTTTATAACAAGTGGTCTTTTTACTGTGCCCGACTTCGTAATTACAACCTGAAAATTATCATAGACACCATCTTTTATTACTATCGTATCATATTCCGATCGATTCCTTAATATTTCTTCCAACTCTTCAATGCTACATACCGCAACTGAACGTCCATCATTTTTTGTTGAAATACGCTTGTTACCAGAGTATGTATTTATAATATTTACAAGGAAAATCATAATGATTAACCCTGCCTGTGTAAACCTGATTCTCATACTTATAATTTTAGTCATTATCTATGAAGCAAAACTAATCACCGTCATATCTTACAACGGTCATAATTGTTCCATAAATGGTGAAAAACATACAGCATTGCTCCAAATATGTGTCTTAAACGATGTTTGCTATGCTTTACAGGTGCCACACCTTTGAATGGAAAACAACTGCTACCATTCTTCATTCATATTTATGACAGGAAAATACACATGTAAAAGAAAGCATTACAAACATACATTTACATCCCTTTTTGTATATTCATGGAAGTTTACCTGTCTTAAATGCAATTAAACACAGTCTGATAATAGGAATTAAGTGGTCGTCACCAGCAGCCTTGAAAAGGCATATTTCTCTGGTTAAATCAGCTTATAAAGACTTAGAGCCTGTATTGGGAGGATAAACATTAGAATTAATAAGAATTGAAATTATACATTCGGGGATTAAAAAAATATGGAAACCAAGTATTTTACGGATAGACGGGATTGGAGAAAATGGCTCAAAAACAATTTTGAGACAAAGGGTGATATTTGGTTAGAATACCCTTTAAAAAAGACAGGTAAAGATCGAATCATATACAATGACGCAGTTGAAGAAGCTTTATGCTTTGGCTGGATCGACAGTACAGTTAAGTCACTAAACGAAGAGACTACCATTCAACGATTTTGCAAACGAAGAAAAAACTCAACCTTCTCACAACCAAACATTGAACGCCTGAAATGGCTCTTTGAAAACAACATGATTCACAATGCGGTCAGGTCAGACGTTCTAGAGATAATTCAACAAGAATTCATATTTCCGAAAGACATTATAAAGCAGTTAAAATCCGATAAAACTGTTTGGGAAAATTACCAAAACTTTTCAGAACCCTATAAAAGAATCAGAATTGCCTACATTAATAGTGCACGAAAAAGAACGGATGAGTTTAACAGGCGTTTGAAAAACTTCATTGAAAAGACTAAAGAGAATAAACTCATTAAAGGGTTTGGAGGCATTGAAAAATACTATTAAGCCTGAGTTAGACATTAAATTTCGATCTCCCGTAATTTAGGAATTTCCCTCCCTCTCCAACTTACTCCTGCGATTCATTATAAATACCTTTGCTGTCTATACGACAACACCATTTGGCTTCACCGGCCGAGCCGGCATGTGTATTTAATTCTACTACTCCACCGGTAATAAGGTTATCGACTTCATTACAACTGCTCAGGTCATGGTCATATAGTTTGACATGTATACCCTCCTTTAATTCAACCATATTTCCGTTGGAATCTTGCTTAAAATCCGTCTTTGACAATAACACCAGGTCCTCTTCTATCATTTCATTAAAGTCAACATGTAAACGGGCTTCTTTCATTGTAGATAATTTGATTGGTAATGGGCATTGCAATTCATCATCAGTAACAAGCATTTATTATTTACCGTATAGTTCTCATAATTAAGTTATTTCGAATCAAATTACAACTATTTTCACATAAGTGCCAATCATTAATAAAAGAATACAACTACAAGATGAAGCATGTAAAACACTATCTACCAGAGGCTATAGGAAAGAAAACGAAGGATCATACAGTGAAATCATCTTATGGGTATAAAAAAGAGGCTACCTTCATCTTCTCTTACCGACTCAACAAAACGCATATTTAATATATACCTGATAGCACTATGGTAACGGGTATTTTCAGGCGTAAAATCAGTTTCACCATGATAACTCACAAATACTGTTGACTTAGGAGTTTCCATTGTGCGGGAATGGCTTTTCAGACCTGAAGTAAACATCTTGTCATTGAACGAAATTTAACCCTATTTGGAATCATTTCCCCCCTCAGTAACCCTTGTATATTATCTACTTTAGATGCATTAAAATAAACTTCGTTAACCAAGTATTTTTATGAAGAAAATATCTGTTTACAAATTGTACTTTTTAGTGATAAATGTTTTGGTGATTGTTTCCGGTTGTTCAAATAAGGAATCCCAAAAGCAAGCTGCACCTCATATCATTTTAATAATGGCCGATGATATGGGCTTCTCCGACCTTGGATTTATGGGCTCAGGAATTGAAACACCCAATCTTGATAAACTGGCAGCAAATGGTATCACCTATACACAATTTTATAATACTTCCAGCTGCTGTCCTACACGAGCCAGTTTAATGACAGGCCTTTATCAGCATCAGGCAGGTATGGGCTGGATGACGGCTGCTAATTTAGGTAGTGATGGCTATACAGGTGACTTAAATAAACAATGTGTTACTTTAGCGCAAATGCTGCAAAAGCGCGATTATGCGTGCTATATGACTGGTAAATGGCACATAACAGCAGATAAGTATATGCATCCCGACAGTTCGAAGCATAACTGGCCCATACAGCGAGGTTTTGATAAGTACTATGGCCACTTATCCGGCGGTGGAGGTTACTATAACCCTAAAAATCTGATTTATAATAACGATTGGTTACAAATACCCGACAACTTTTACCTTACTACAGCTGTAAGCGACTCCACAGTTAGTCTCTTACGTCAGCATTTTGAATCGGGTAATGAAAATCCATTATTTACTTACGTGGCTTATTATGCACCTCATCGCCCGTTACATGCTTTGCAAAAAGATATAACAAAGTACCGTGGCCGATTTATGAAAGGATGGGATAAACTTCGTGAAGAGAAACTTCAGAAGTTATATGAGATTGGGGTAGCAGACTCCAGCTGGCTGCTTACTGACCGCGGTGAAGGTATACCGGCTTGGGATGAACTTGGGGCAGATGATCAGAAAATATGGGATGCACGAATGGCGGTTTATGCAGCACAAATTGATTGCATGGATCAAGGTATCGGGCAAATTATGGATGTTCTGAAATCCTATGACCAGCTGGATAACACACTTATTTTATTTTTGTCTGATAATGGTGGTTGTGCCGAACAACAGGAGGCCAGAAATAAAACCGAACTTACCCTGGAGAACATCGACAGTTTAGGCAATCAATATCCGATGTCGAGTTATGAGAAACCCTGGGCCAACCTGAGTAATGTGCCTTTTAAAATGTACAAGCAATATGTGCATGAAGGAGGTATTGCCACGCCACTAATTGCTCACTGGCCAGAAAAAATCAAGGCTAAAGGCGAACTTATCAATCAGGTAGGCCATGTCATAGATATCATGCCAACATTTCTGGAAATAGCAAACATAGATTATCCGGCGCATTATAAGGGCCACGATTTAAAGCCATTGGCAGGAAATAGTCTATTGCGCAATTTTAGTGGTGAAACCTTTGAGCGGGATGCCATCTTTTTTGAGCACAATGGTAATTTGGCTGTCAGGCAGGGAGATTGGAAACTTGTCTCGAAAAAGAACTATACCAGGCCTGCGTCCAAAGGTCCATGGGAACTGTATAATCTGGCATCAGACAGATCGGAAACAACTGACTTAGTCGAAATACACCCCGATAAGGCTAAAGAGCTTGAGCAACTTTGGAATAAATGGGCTGCAGAAAACAATGTATTACCTGTTGATTACAGAGGTTGGGGAGAGAAAACGAGGAGGTAATAAGCATTTAGCAGTTGGATTTGTTTGCAGTTTATAATACTAACAACCATTGTATCATAATGCATGTAACTGGCCGATTACGGTACGTTTTCATACTGGTAAGGGATAAAGAGATTGTTAAAGATTTTTCTCGCAAAGAATATTAAGGAAGAACAACGCAAAGGTCGCCATGTCATGGAAAATATTACTATTTACATGCCGATCTTTGCGTTTCTTTTATGGTTCTTAGAATGAAAATAATAGTTCGGATAGCGTTAATTTCAGGTCTCACTATCAACTTAGCCAGTATCTTTCAGGCTTTATTATTTACTCCAACTCCGCCATAAATTCCTTTTTACGCTTTTTGCTTTCACGGGTGCGCTTCCACCAATATAAAAATCCTGTTACCGGAAAGCTGGCAGATAATATGCAAACCAAAAAAGCCAGTAACTTTCCCAATAATCCTCCAACGCCACCGGAATGAATGTCGTAATTTAAACGAATGGCAGTATCGGCCATATCTGCATTTTTATAACGTCCATAAATGTGTTCTGGTGTGAGTTCTGCCAGTGTATACTGATCGTAATACAGGTAATCCATTTGCCAGTAAGTACCTGGTTTTCGGTTAACTTCAACTAAAATAGATGATTCAGCATCTGTAATATCATGAATTTCAATGTTGGCTTCTTTACCAAACTCTTCACTTACTAATTGAAAAACACTATCCACGACATTGACATGCGAGGGCAATGTTCCGGCCTGGCTTATATCCGATTTAGGATATGAGAAACCAAGCTCTTTTTGACCTCCAAACGATCTGTAAACACCTCGTTCAAAGCCTTTAAACAACCAAACGGCGCCGGTTAACAGCATTATCAACACAAAAAATGTAGCATAAAAACCAAAGACAACATGCCATTCCTTGATTTTGATCAGAAACTTATTAGTCTTTGTAAAAGTAAAAACACCATTCCGCTTCTTACCTTTAGGCCACCACAAGATTATTCCGCTGATCAGCAATATCAGATACATTATAACAGATACAGCAATAATGGGCATGCCAATTGTCGGGGGTAACCACAGTGAGGTATGACCAGCTAACACCAGTCCAAAGAATGTTCGCAAAAAGTTGACCTGCTTAACCACCTCTCCACTGCTTGGATGAACATATGCGGCTCCGTAATACAATGGTGATTCCTGATAGTATATCACCTCAATAACCTGAGATTTACCATTGTAAATTGCACCGTGTATTTGGGTATCCGGTAATGCTTGTCTGGCCACTGCAAACACTTCTGAAGGCAAGAGTAAATCACTTTCATCAGATTCAACATGGCGAAAGGTATGTGTAAGGCTTTCAACCTCATCTTTAAACACATATAAAGCCCCGGTTATAGATGATATAAATACAACCAGGCCAGACACCAGTCCAATAATCAAGTGCGTTTTACGCCAAAAAGTTCTTAATGACATGCATATATGGTATTTAGAAGGGGTATCCAATACAATAATATTTCTCGAAAAGTGCATAATGTAAGAAAGCACAAAGGACGCAAAGTTTTGAAAAACAGCATTCTTTATCCTTTGTGACCTCTGGGCAATCCTTAGTGTTCTTTACGTAATCCTTATTGTAGGACAACTCCTTCAGGCGTTACTATAATTTGTAGAATCCTTTAATGGTTTTGCCAATGATCCTGGCACCTTTAACTGCGGTGGACTTATTGACATCAACCTTATAGACATAAGCATCATCGGCAGTTTCAATGCTGACATATACCATACCGTTCTCAACCATCAATGGCGAAGTATAGCGCTTGGCGTGTAAAGGTACATTGGCTACATCGGTAACTGTTTGAGCCTCCAGATCAATAACGACTAACTTTTGATTGAATATTTCACGTCCGTAAGCTCCCCATGGCGCGTTAGGATTATCTTCAGTGATAATACGTGCCAGTGCTTTGCCATTACCGGCATAATCGAACCAGAAAATTTTGCCGCCATTGGTTTTCTCTTCAATATTTAAGAAATAGCTATCATCAAACACTGTTTCTCCATTTTTAATTCTTAAAATTCCGGATGGTTTACCTGATGCCGGTGCAAATCCTGCCATCACAGCTCCACACGAATAAGAGTATAGATCACCATTATCAGCCTGTATCAGACCGGTAGAAAAACCATTGGCACCAATATTACCAGTTCGCTCATCCATAATAATCTTTTCAGGTTCGCTGCTCACATTCGGATAAGGGTAAACTGCCACATAAGCCTTATCAGGCTCCGGTGTCGTCCAGTTGCCTTCTGAATCAATTTTATGGAATGGAATAAATAACTTATTACCTCGTACCATTAGCGCTGTTGGCCAGGCTGCCAGTTTATTAGCCTGATCTTCCCATATTCGCGTACCCACTTTTTTAGTTACCATAGCATCTTCAACGTCTACAAAATACAATTGACGGTCACTGAAGCCTGTCCGGATAATTTCCATGCCAAGGAAGGTGTCATCTCCATCATGGCCAAACATCTCGATTGGATTATTAAAGATAAACTTTCCCTTTTCAACAACTTTACCCGCGCTATTATCATGATACGCAATACATTCGTTACTATCGTCATAACCGCTTGTAAACAGGGTTTTGCCCACCGGATAGAAAAAGCGCCAACCCGTTTGTTCGATTCCTTCACCAACAGCCGATACTTCACCTGTCATTACATCTTCACGATTAACAATAAATTCTGTTTCATCACCACCGGTAGTTTTAAGGCCAATGGTTATACCTGTTGTACCCCCCGGTACAGGATCATCGTCATCGCTGCAGGCACTTGTACAAAACAAAGCTGCAATGGCAGCCATCCCTAATAGTTTCTTAAATACATTCATTGTTATTTGATTTACTTTAATTGATATATAAACTTGATATAGAAGCTCCTGCCCGGCTTTTGTACCTTAAAATTGTCGTAAGCCAGTTCATTCGCTATATTATATGTGTTAAGTGATATTTTGTAACGCTCATTTCGCATGGCATAATCGATTGTTACATCCTGAATAAATTGTGATGGAATAATATTTTTTGAATCCTTACTGCCCAGGTGTTCAAACGTTAATGAGAACTCGTGTACATACCGGGTGTTGTAGCGGAAGGTTAATTTGTTACCACTTCTTTTAAATTTTAATACATAACCAGTTCCGGCATTTCCAAATAAATACGGTGTGTTGGGTACACGCTCACCATAATTATCATTTGGCTTCCCGTCTGTTTCCTTAGTCTGATCTGTAATGTTTTGGTAAGTGATATTAGCCGACAGTAACCATTTGCGATCTATGTTAAGACTCCCTCCTGCTTCAAAACCAACACTCCTTACATTATTGAGATTCTCGTATGTCCCAAATGGATTACCGGTTGATTTGACACGAATAAAATCCTCTGAATTACGATAGAAAAAATTAAGATCACCTGTCCATAGTTTTTTATTATTATAACGATTGTAATGTGCCCCTACATTGATGTTGTCACTATTCTCAGGTTTAAGTTGCGGATTGGGAAGCACATAACGCCCGTCGCCCAGAATCTCATAAGTCTCAGGTGTTCGATACGCCTTCTCATAGGAGGCTTTAAATGTTAGCGACTTTGATGTAAACCAAGCCAGCGTGGAGCCATAACCAAACTGGTCAAACGAAGCTTGCTCTTCAAGCTCTTCAATCTGATTGCCCGTATTTTGGTAATACACTACATGTCCCCTGAAAAGATACTCCTTTGCAAAAAGATTGAACTCCAAAGGCAATGCCTCGGGTTTGTACAGGTAATTTATACCAATGGTATGCTTTTCTATTGTGTTAGGTTTTGAAAAGGTCAGGTTATACTCATCAACCTCATCGTCACCTTGCTTTTTTATATACTGGTATGCATAAGACGCATCAATTCTACGATGGTCAAAACCTGTATAAGCAAAATTTAATCGTCCTTGTACAATAGCATCATCTACCCTGAACCAGGTTTTATTACCATACAACTCTCCCTGATTACCTGTTTCTGAGATGATTTCCCCTAACCAGTTATAACGATAACTACTGGTATCAATGGTAGCAGCATTCGTCTTTCCGGCCATCACAAATCCATCCAGCTGTACCTTACTAAAGGCTTTGACAAATTTTAATGTGGCGGTATAACTCTCATCTTTACCATGTAGCTGACCAAATACATTATTGGTACTGAAATCAGTATGCTGATATTGGTTGTGTGAAGCACCGGCGGTAAGCATTAATGAAATTAAATCGACAAAAGTTTGATTTTTAAAGCCTGCTTCAGCCACAATAAACCCGGACTTGTAACGATCATTAAAGCGTTTGGCTTCTATATCATCCCTGATGTTGCCCAAATCATCAACCAAAGGAACATCATACATTTTGTAACTGTTATCTGAATAGTTATAGTAGGCTTGTCCTTTAAAAAAGAATCCATTAGACTCATTATAACGATTACCACTAACTGAAAACAAATGGGTATTAAACGAGCCTACGCTATAGCTGGCATCAAGGTAATTACGATCGCTTACCGGTGTAATTATATTAATGGCCCCTCCCAGTGCATCAGCACCAAGTGTAATGGGCACAACGCCTTTATACACCAAGACATTTTCCACCATATTAACTGAGAAATTGTTAAGGTTAAAGACCGATCCCAGGTTGTCAACCGGTATACCATCCATAAAGTAACGCACCTGGTTCCCCGTGAGTCCATTGAGCGAAAGTGAAAAGTT
>JAKSBD010000659.1 GCA_022361295.1 Bacteroidales bacterium | reverse complement strand
GAGTTGCACCTTCAAAAGCCCGGCTGAAAGCAGCTAAGCGAATCATTGGAGAACCAGTAAATGTAGAATCGAAAATCTCTCATCCGCTGCATTACGATATGCAATACGACTTTAAAAAATAAACTGAAATATATAAAGGGGACATCCAAAAACACAAATGTTTCACGCAAAGAACGCAAAGCTTTGAAATATAATATTGTATTCTTTACGGCCTTTGCGTGAAACCTTATTATAACACAGCTCTTTTACAGCCTGTATTTACCACACTTATCGTTAAAAATTATTATCCCTTACCTTTTTAAAGAGTTTCGAAGCAAAAATAAAATCTTCCAACTCTTTGTTCTGAACATGAAAGATGTCGTCTTTAGTACCTTCCCACAGTTTTTTCCCCTGGTAGATAAAAATTATCTTTTCTCCTATTCCCATTACTGAGTTCATGTCGTGGGTATTCACAATTGTCGTCATGTTAAACTCTTTTGTAATTTCATGAATCAGCTCATCAATAACAATTGCTGTTCTTGGGTCCAGGCCTGAATTTGGCTCATCACAAAACAGGTATTTTGGATTTAAGGCAATTGCGCGAGCGATAGCCACACGTTTTTGCATTCCCCCACTTATTTCAGACGGAAATTTATCATTGGCATTTTCCAGTTTCACGCGATTAATACAGAAATTGGCCCGTTCGCGTCGCTCTTCTTCACTCCAGTCTGTAAACATGTCTAATGGAAAACGGACGTTTTCTTCTACTGTTAATGAATCAAACAGGGCCGAACCCTGAAATAACATGCCAATATCTTGCCTTAAACGTTTTTTACTGGCCTGGTCTAGGTTTAAAAAGCTGTTATTGTCATAACGGATATCGCCTGATGTTATATCGTGTAAGCCAACAAGAGACTTAAGAAGTACTGTTTTACCGGAGCCACTTTGCCCGATTATCAGGTTGGTTTTTCCCTTTTCAAACACTGTTGAAATACCTTTTAATATCTCTTTGTCGCCAAACGACTTATGTACATCAATAGCTTCTATCATGCTAATAATAGTTGTGTAAGAATAAGGTTGAATAATAAAATTTGAATGCTGCTCGAAACAACCGCCTTGGTACTTGCTTTCCCTACTTCCAAGGCACCACCTTTTACATGATAGCCCCAATAAGCAGATATTGTTGCTATGATAAAAGCAAATACTACAGACTTAATTAGCGCGTAAATGATGTAAAATGGCTGAAAAGCAAACTGTATTCCGTAAACATACTCCGGGCCCGGAACTTCACCAGTTAATGAGCCGGCAAGGTAACCTCCCGAAATGCCAACGCCCATACTGATAATAGTTAAAGCCGGAATGATAAACACAAAGGCAACAACCTTTGGCAGAACCAGATATCCGGCTGGATTGATACCCATAATTTCTAGTGCATCAATCTGTTCGGTTACACGCATGGTGCCAATTTCGGAAGCAATATTAGAACCTACTTTTCCCGCCAGGATAAGACCTACAATTGTGGATGAAAACTCTAAAAGAATCGAATCGCGTGCAGCCAAACCAACTGTATATTTTGGTATAATTGGCATGTCAATGTTATAGGCTGTTTGTAAGGTGATTACAGCACCCATGAACACTGATATGATCATTACAATACCCAATGAGTCAATACCAAGCTTGTCAACCTCCCGAACAATTTGTTTTAGGAAAATGGCATGTTTTTCGGGCTTGCCAAAAACTTTTTTTAAAAAGAGTGTATAACGCCCAAGGTGGTAAAAGATTCTCATTGTGATATGGAAAATAGTCCGTAATTTAGTATGATAAAAGTAATAATATTACAATTTCTGCAGCAAGATACAACTTTAGTATTTGTAAAATAAATTCATCTATGAAACGAGCAAGTATAATTTTCTCATTAAAAACAGGAATTTGTTTTGAGAAAGTCTACTTCGCCGTTACGTGCTACAGGTAAAACTAATAATTGCATGAATAAGAATACATACTGCGTAATAATGGCTGGTGGCGTTGGTAGTCGGTTTTGGCCGCTGAGTACAACCGAAACTCCAAAGCAATTTCTAGATATTACAGGAACAGGGAAATCATTGCTTCAGCAAACATTTGAGCGCTTTAGCCCAATATGCCCTTTAGAAAATATATTTGTTGTGACCAGTAAAGCCTATAAAGAGCTGGTACTGGAGCAGCTCCCGGAAATTAAACCAGATCAGGTTTTGGCAGAGCCTTTACGTCGCAGCACAGCTCCTTGCATCGCATTGGCCAATGCAGTTATTAAGAAGAAAAATCCTGATGCCAATATTGTTGTTACACCATCTGATCACCTGATTATTAACCAGGAGCAGTTTAGGGAAAAGATTGTGAATGGACTTAAGTTCGTTGAAAATAAAGACATCCTATTAACCCTGGGTATTAAACCAAGCAGGCCTGAAACAGGATATGGTTATATACAGGTAGAACATGAAAATGGTTTGCCTGAGACCTTTAATAAGGTAAAGACCTTTACCGAAAAGCCAAACCTGGAGATGGCTAAGATATTATTGGAAAGCGGTGAGTTTTTCTGGAATTCAGGTATTTTCATCTGGTCACTGGCCAGCATTGAAAAGGCCTTTGAAAAACACCTTCGTGAAGTAGCGATATTATTTGATAATTTTTATCCGGCAGTTGCAACCGAAGCAGAAGAAAAAGCCTTGTACGATACATATGTGGATTGTCGAAATATTTCCATTGATTATGGAGTAATGGAAGAGGCGAATAATGTATATGTCCAGATAGTCGATTTTGGCTGGTCCGACCTGGGAACATGGACATCATTACACGAAAACTCGGAGCGTAGTATTGACAACAATGCTGTTTTAAGTGGGAAAGTATTATTGTATGATACTGAAGATAGTGTTGTTCACCTGCCAAAAGGAACAACAGCTGTTATTCAGGGACTCAAAGATTACATTGTGGTTCAGTCAGATAAAGCTTTGTTGATTTGCCCAAAGACTAATGAGCAACAAATCAGGCAATTTACTACTGATATTAAAGCAGAGTTTGGTGCAGGTGGTTAATTCAGCCTGATTGGGACGGTGCCCTTTAGCGTTCGAAAAGAAGTTTAGATTGATAGATTCTTTTATCTTATAAATAATAATCAAGCTCGGAATAATTAAGGGCGTTAGCCCTGATATCTTAATTGTGCGAAATTATAAGATATCAGGGCTAACACCCTCCATTTTCCTTGCCAATTTTTTCTATGAAGAGCGCAGGTCTATATGCCCTTACAAACTATTTCTTCTTCTTGAATAAATCTTTCATGCGTTGAATAACACTTTTATGGTCCGTTTTTTTACGCTCTTCTTTTCTGGCTTTCCGTTCTTCCTGTTTTTTAAGTTTCAGTGAGTCAGGGCGGTCAAAGTCGTCAAATAATTTATCAAAGAAGCTTTTATCCGGATCCGTCTCAGAGTAATCATCGCACATTAGCTGTTTTTGTAATCTGGAAGGTACTACATAAAACGAGCCTTTGTGGTATTGATAGCGACTCCGGTCTTTTTCCAATCGTTGCATAAATCGGGCAAAAATAGGTAAGGCCATATGTCCACCACTTCCAAGTGCAGTTGATCGGAATCGGATGGATGGCTGATCATTACCAACCCAAGCACCGGCAACAATATTTGGAGTATAGCCAATAAACCAACCGTCAGAGTTGTCTTGTGTAGTCCCTGTTTTTCCTGCCAGCTCACTTTTTAGGTTGAAAACTTTGCGAAGAGAACTGGCAGTTCCTCGTTCTACTACTCCTCGCATCATTTCCACTATAAAATAGGCCACATCATCATCGTAAACTTCATCTTTTGGTAGGTTGCCTTCATCCTCGTAAAGAATATTTCCATCCCTGTCTTCAATGCGTAAGAGCATAACAGGTGTGACTGGTCGTCCGTAATTAGGGAAGGTTGTATAGGCCGAAACCATATCTAGCAATGACAGTTCAGCCGTTCCAAGGGCAATGGATGGATAGTTGGGAATATCTTCGTCAATACCCATGTCCTCAGCAAGGTTAACTACCTTTCGAACACCTATTTGGGTGATCAGTTTTGCACTTACCGTATTTACCGAGTTGGCCAGGCCACCCTTTACTGAGTAATATCCATCATGTTTCCCATTGCTGTTCCCCGGATTCCAGTCATCATAATCTTCATAAACAACCTGCTCATTGGAAATAAAGTCACAAGGTTCTACACCATCTTCAAGCGCCGCAGCATATAAAATTGGCTTAAAGGTTGATCCTACCAGTCGGCGTGATGTTACATGATCGTATTGATATGTTTTATGATCGATACCTCCAACCCATGACAAAACATGGCCGTTACGTGGATTCATTGCCACAAAGCCTGTGTTGAGTAACATCAGGTAATGCTTAACTGAATCAACCGGACTCATTTGAACTTTCTTTTCGCCCGAGTGGGTGTAGATGGTCATTGGCACTTTTTTCTCCATGGCCTTAAAAATGTCCTCATCTGAGTGTCCGGCATCTTTCATTTTCTGATAACGACGCGACTGGCGCAAAGCATTGGTATACACCTGTGGATGATTGGCCCAGGCAGAACGACCTTTCCAGTGGCGATCAAACTCAGCTTGTAAGCGGCTCATTTGTTGATCAACGGCTTTTTCAGCATACTCCTGCAATTGAGCGTCAATAGTCGTATAAATCTTTAATCCATCAGAATAAATATCGTATTCATCTCCATATTCATCTTCAAGTATGGTTTGTGCTTTAAGCCTGATCTTCTCTCTGAAATAAGGGGCTATACCGGTATTGTGATCAATACGCCTGTAATTGAGAATTATTTTGCTCTGCTTCCATTTGATGTATTCATTCTCAGTTAAGGTGCCATGTTCATGCATGCGGCTCAGCACAATGTTACGTCGCTTCAGGCTTCGCTCAGGATTCAGGCGTGGGTTGTAGGCAGTATTAGCTGCTAACATTCCAACCAGGGTAGCAGCCTCTGCAGGATTAAGGTTCTGCGATTTCTTGCCAAAAAAGCGTTGGGATGCTACTTCAATACCATAAATATCCTCTCCAAAAGGCACAGTGTTGAGGTAAAGCGTAAGTATGTCGTCTTTCGAATAGATGCTTTCAAGGCGCGCAGCCGTAAATATCTCCTTAGTTTTACCAACCGGTAAGGTTAGAAAACCCAATCGCATACGTGGGTATAAGTTCTTGGCCAGCTGTTGACTTATTGTACTTCCACCACCCTGAGCCTTGTCTCCGAATATTATTGTACGAACAACAACGCGTCCTAAGCTTATAAAATCCAGTCCTTTATGCTCGAAGAAACGACTGTCCTCTGTTGCTATTAATCCTTCTTTTACATATTTAGATATCTGGTCGTTATCTATTGTCAGGCGGTGTTCAATGTAATAGCGCCCCATTAACTTCTCATCAATAGAATAGACCTCAGAGGCTGAATGATTCTGTATTTTTGATAGTTCCTCTTCCGAAGGTAATGCCCCAAATAAACCTAAATATACGAACAGGCAAAAAACAAAGAGTGCAGCAACTCCAAGTGAAGCAGCTTTCAAACCAAAAACAAACAATCGCTTTTTGAAGTTTTTCTTAGAATTGGTTGCTTTCTTTGAACCGGACGTTTTCTTTTTAGCAGATGCTTTTTTGTTAGATGGTTTACGTGTGGCCATTAATGATAGGTTTTAGTGAGGGTGAAATTAGTTAATAATGGTGAATGTTATACCATTTAAACAGCAAGTTTAGTTATTGGTATAGTACCGGTAGAATAATAACAGTTTAAGACAAAAGCATTGAACGCTCTTGTTTTTATTAAATTGTATTAATCATTATTTCCCCACTCATTAAAAAACTGATCCAGGTATTTTTCCATAAAAAGATGGCGCTCTTCAGCCATCAAAAGGCCAGTTTGGGTATTCATTTTATCTTTTAGTAATAGCAGCTTCTCGTAAAAGTGGTTGATTGTAGGACTGTTGCTGTTTCTGTATTCCTCAACAGAGGAATATTGTTGAGGACTGATTTCAGGATTATAAAAATCACGTCCTTTATGCCCTCCATAGCTAAAGGCTCTTGCAATACCAATTGCTCCAATTGCATCTAACCTGTCTGCATCCTGGACAATTCTTAATTCAGTTGAGGTAAAAGAGTTGTCGACCCATTGCTTTGAAAAGGACAGGTTTTGAATAATTTTAATGACATGATCTATTGTGTTTTGTTCGATGCCGTATTCCTGTAACTTTTGCTCAATAAGCATTAAGGATTCTACTTCATCAAAAAACTTTGTATCTGCAATATCGTGCAGCAATACTGCTAAAAGAATAATGTTCCAGTCACCACCCTCTTTTTTATAGATTGTTTTTGCATTGTTGCGGACACGAATAATGTGCCACCAGTCATGACCAGCTTCAAGTTCACTCAGTTTTTGTTGAGCCCATTCTTCAATCTCGTAGAATATTTTGTCTGTTATCATAGTATGTTGGATGATCAAAAACTAAAATAACAAAAAAAGAGGAGCCTGAAACCTCCGCATCCTAAAAACCTGTTTTATCAGCTCTTTTCAGGGGTGTTTAAGTTGCTGATTCTTTCTCTCAATAGATTCATGCGTTCCTGATCGGATAAAGAGAAGGAGGAAGCTCTATTTTCAATAAACTCCCGGATAAAAAGGGCTTTCTCAAAGACAACTCTGGCGCTGGATCTTTCGCCTTTTTTTAGAGATAGTTCTCCTTCGGCATAAAACAGTTCTGAAAGGATCTTTAAATGTTGATGCTTGTAGTCGTGTTTTTCAAGTAAGTCTGTGGTTAGTTGTTCTACAGGTAATTGATGAAAAAAGGCAGCATCTTCTCTAAGAAACTCCCGGTAAGCATTGTTTAATCGCTTTTCAGCTTGCTTTGTGTCTCCCTTTTTAAGAAGACCAAGAAAAATGGCTATCATCTCGGCCATCATCTCAATCATTCGTAACAAATAGTCTTTGTGATATGCCATATTACTAATAAGGTGAGTTTGACATTAAATATAAATCGAATTCAGGTTAATATAAGGTATTCACGATTAATTTTAGGTACGAAGTAGAAATTTAAATAATGATCTACTATCATAAAGCATTTAGGCAAGTAATAATATGAAAGATTAAACTCAAATACGCTTATGGAATGAAACCAATGTGCATAATATTTATGTGTTTTTAACATTTAGGTAATGAACAAATGGTTTTTTGACACTTTTTAGGGGCCTTTAGTAAAAGTGTCGTTTTCATAAAAAATGACTTTGAGGTATGAAATAGGTCGTTTTTATTGATTTTCCATCTGAAAAGTGAAAAATTTTTCATTACCCCCTTAATTTT
>JAKSBD010000652.1 GCA_022361295.1 Bacteroidales bacterium | reverse complement strand
TTAGTTTAGTTATAATTCTGTAAATAACCCATACGTTCACCCCTTTCAGGGATGATGTATTCAAGTCAGTATACCACCGGCTTCACCGGTGGTTATTCATGTTATGTCCCTTCGGGACATTGGAAATATTAAATTGAGTATTATTAATCGATTCAGCAATAACAGGATTTCGAACACTCAAAAGCAACACCCTTTAGTGTTCGAAAAGATAATTATATGGTGCATTTTAATGTTTAATTGGTATAAGTGTAAGTTCGTCAATAAGTTAAGCTAATTACTAAATGATAATGCCCCCTTTTTCATGGGTGAAGCCATTACTAAATGATAATTGCCTGTTTTTTGTGTGTGAGAAGCAATTATTAAATGATAATGACCTTTTTTATCTGTTGGAGAAGCTTTTATTAACTAATAATGGCTTGTTTTTTGGTTTAATGGCGCTTTTATTAAATGATAATTGCGTTTTTTATCCAAATTAATGCTGTTACTAAATGATAATTGCTTGTTTTTTCCACAGGAAACCAATTATTAAATGATAATGGCTTCTTTCATCCGGTTTAGTGCTATTATTAAATGGTAATGACTCCCTTTTTCTGTTTAAGATGCTGTTAATAAACAAAAAAGGCTCCCTTTCACAAAGGAGCCTCTCTTAATTCAATTCTATTCTATCGCTCTATTAGCCTATCAACCTAATGATCTAACGACCTAATGATCTAACGACCTAATCACCTAATAAATAAAATACTCGCTGGCTGTCTTTTTAAAAGCTTTAATGTCTTTGTACCACATCTCTTCGATGTCGGCCACCTTCCAGTTTTTGGTAAATGCCTTTCTTACCTTATCGCTGCCGCTTACTTTGTCAAACATGCTGATGCGCGACTCGGTGCATAATTCAAATACATTGTGATCGGGCCATAATTGATAAGCCTCCTGTAAAATATAAAACTGAATAAGCGATAATGGTGCTTTATGGTAATCGGTGAAGTGCACCTGTACACCATGAACCATATTGCCTTTTGACACGCTGTAATAAGGTTTGAAATGCACCGGCCTGAAGGTGATACCTTCAATTTTTAATGCATTCAGGTTATTAGCCAGGCTGTCTGCATCAATCCATTCGGCAGCAAAGAGCTGGAAAGGGAGTGTGTAGCCTACGCCAATATTGTATACATACAGCTCACCGAGGATGCCGCTTACAGGATAAAAATAGGATGAATGGGCATGAGGGATGTGAGGAGATGAAGGAATCCATTGTAATCCGGTGTCTTCAAATGTCATAGCGCGTTCCCATCCATCCATCTTAATCACTTCCAAATCACATTGAACACCATTCTTAAGAAGTTTCTCACCATTTAACAGTTCAGCCAGTTCGCCAACAGTTAAACCGTGTACATAAGGTATCGGGAATTGACTGACAAAAGAAATGAATTCAGGTTCTGTAACAAGACCTTCCATTTTTAAACCGCCTAAAGGATTAGGGCGATCAAGCACGACCAGTTTAATGTTGTTTTCAGCAGCGGCTTCCATGGCTAATCCCAGGGTGCTTATATATGTATATGAGCGTGAGCCGATATCCTGAATGTCGTAAACCAATATATCAATGCCTTTCAACATTTCCGGACTTGGTTTTTTGTTTTTTCCATAAAGGCTGTATACCGGAAGCTTCGTTTTAGGATCTGTAAAGAAATCAACTTTGTCGCCGGCAGAGTAATCGCCACGCACACCATGTTCTGGTCCGTAAAGGGCAACAAGTTCTACGTTGGGTGCATCAAACAAGATGTCAATTGTTGATTTAAGTTCGCTGTTAACACCGGTTGGGTTGGTAATGAGGCCAACGCGTTTCCCGTCAAGTGACTTAAATTTAGATTCTTGTAATACTTCTATGCCTGTTTTAACCTTTTGGGCCTGAATAAATGCGCAGGAAAAGATTAGTATGGCAAAAAAAAAGGTCCGTCTCATGTTATTTTCTTGTTAATTGTTAAAAAGTGTTTTGAATATCGAATAACGTCATTACATTTGTAATATGTAATACAAATATAGCTTGTTTTTTCAATTTACTACTACTATCGCTAAGTTATGCAAAACTCTTTATCAAAATCATTAGGTGTATTTTTCTTTGTTGCTCTATTGTTTGGATGTCAGTCTGATGAAACGAATATTTCAGATTGGTCAGCTCCGTCATTAATGCTGGAAAGGGGAAATTTGGTACGGGTTAAGGAATGGGCTGATTCGATCAAAAATACTTCTGTGCTGTATGACGAACAATGGATGAAAGCCGATTCGTTTGCGCGAATAGCTAAGCGGATAGCGCTTGATTTTAAGGTGGGAGAAGCGGCAGTAAAAGAGCAGTTATCGGCTAAAATTGGAAGCTATACTGATGAGGAGTGGAAAGAATGGAATGAGTCTGGTTTGTTGGAAGGCAGAGTGTTAAATGGTGAGAAGCGCTATTTTAAACGTGCGGCTTCCAACCTGGCAATCCTTACCGGGAGAGGTGATGGTTTGCTGGATGAGGCATTGGATGCTTTTTGCCTTAGTCACGCTGCAGATGTGCATAAAGAAATCGGCGCTGCTAATGATTCTAAGGTTAAAAAGCAAGGTTTTGTTATTGACTTTGAATTAAGGGTTGATGAGGGTGCTGTGCCTGCCGGTGATACAATTCGCTGCTGGCTGCCGTTTCCTAAAGAGTTGCATGGGCGTCAAACCAATGTGAAACTCCTTGATGTGTCACCCGGAAAATATATCATGTCGGCAGATTCATGCGTTCATAGAAGTGTTTACCTGGAGCAGCCTGTGGTGGCTGATAAAAAAACAGTCTTTAAGCTGAAGTTTAGTTTTGATGCCCGGGCAGAATATGTCGATTTGTCAAAAGAGAATGTATTGCCGTATGACAAAGAAAGTGTTGTATTTAAGGAATATACAAAAGAGCAGTTGCCTCATGTTGCTTTCTCCAAAAACATAAAGCAGCTGGCCGATAGTATTTGTGGCAATAAGAATGATCCTGTTGCTCAGGTGAGAGATATCTACTACTGGATTGATGAAAATATACCCTGGGCTGGTGCGCTTGAATATGGTATCATGCCCAATATACCTGAGTATGTGTTGAAAAACATGAAAGGCGATTGCGGTATGCAAACTTTGTTGTTTATGTCCATGGCCCGATATCGCGGTATTCCGGTGCGTTGGCAAAGTGGCTGGATGTTGCATCCTGGCGAAGAAAATCTGCATGACTGGTGCGAGGTTTATTATGAAGGTGTTGGTTGGGTGCCATTGGATATGTCATTTGGTTTGCAGGAGTCTGATACCCCTGGTCTGCGTGAGTTTTATATTTCAGGAATTGATGCTTATCGCCTGATTGTTAACGATGGAATTGGCGCACCGTTTTGTCCGTCCAAAACCTTCCTGAGGAGTGAGCCGTGGGATTTCCAGCGTGGTGAAGCAGAGTGGAAAGGCGGTAACTTATACTTTAATGAGTGGGATTACCATCTGTCTGTCAGTTATCAATAGAAGATTGTTGTCTATCAGTTGCTGAATAACAGCAATAATATGTCGTACATGTTATAAAAAATGCAATAAATGTTTGCATTTGTTAATACTATTCCTAATTTTGACATGTGTAAGATGTAATACAACATACCAAAAGACATGAAAAATATCTTGATAGCCTTGCAAGTTGCTGTATTATTAATGGTTACAGCATGTAACAGGTCTAATGAAGTTATCTTAACTGAAGTTGCATCGGTAAAAAAGGATTGGGTTCCCGACTCAAGAGTGGCGCTTTTTGATGTTAATGTGCAGTTTTTATCCAATCAAATTATTCTTACCGGCGAAACAACTCTTGAAGAAGCCAGGGCAGATTTGATTCAACGCCTCAAAAAAACCGGAGTAACTGTTATTGATAGTATAAAGGTGTTGCCTATGCTGGAGCAAAAGTGGGGCATTACCTCTGTTAGTGTAGCCAACCTCAGGGATGAACCAAGGCATGCGGCACAGTTAGTGTCTCAAACCATAATGGGTACGCCGGTTCAAATTCTGAAATCTAAGGGAGGTTGGAGTTTAATACAGGCCCCCGATAACTACATTGCCTGGGTCAATAATTCATCAATTGTGTCCATGGATGAGGCAGCCTTTTCTTCATGGAAGAGCAGTGAAAGATACATTGTGATTGAAGACTGTTGGGTGTTGGATGGAAATGGTCATAGGGTTAGTGATTGTGTTAAAGGCACCATTTTGCAAGTTGAGAAAACGGGCGCTGAAGCGAATGTGTTGCTTCCTGACGGCCGGGAAGGAAGCGTTAAGGCTAATCATATAATGAAATTGGATGACTGGATGTCAAACATTCAGCTGGATCAAAAAGCATTGGTGGAACAATCAGTCACATTTATGGGACTTCCATATCTGTGGGGAGGTACTTCATCAAAGGCTGTTGATTGCTCCGGTTTTATGAAGAATATCTACTTCATGAACGGATATATTCTGGCCAGAGATGCTTCGCAGCAAATTAACTATGGTGAGACCATTGATCTGGAGATTGAAGCGCTTCAGGTCGGCGATTTACTGTTCTTCGGAAATCCTGAAAAAGGCAGAGTGACTCATGTGGCAATGTATATTGGCGATACTGAATACATTCATTCCTCAGGACAGGTTAAGATTAATAGTCTGGATAAATCAAGAGAAAATTACAGTGAGTACCGCACCAGTTCGTGGTTGGGGGCTCAGCGCTATATAGGACAAGGTGTCAGTGAGGGTTTAATGCCTGTGTCGAAGCATAGCTGGTATGTAAATGCTAATGAATAAAGGGGAAAGTTGATGAATAACAGAAGAGATTTTATAAAGAAGTCGGGGCTGATAGCCGGAGCTGCTTTTGTTGGCGGTTCATTAAATGCATGTAGTGCCGGCGGTTCAAAAAAAGGTCATCAGGCCAATGCAAAAATGAAGTTAACATTTAAACCATATGATTTACAGTTGAAGCATACGTTTACCATTGCTTCCAGTTCGCGCACTACTACACCGGTTATGCTGGTTGAGATTGAGTACAATGGCGTAATTGGATATGGTGAAGCTGCTATGCCTCCTTATCTGGGTGAATCGCATGAAACTGCTGCCAAATTTCTGTCGATGGTTCATCTCGAGCAATTTGCCAGTCCGTTTCTATTGGAAGATATCTTGGTTTATGTTGATAGTGTTATGC
>JAKSBD010000647.1 GCA_022361295.1 Bacteroidales bacterium | reverse complement strand
TCCACCACCCTTACCAACCTTACTTTTAACACCTTTTGTCATACTAATTTTACCTATAAAAAGTTCGCACTTTTACCCATTAAATTTTCGCAAAAAAAGAACATGAACTACGCAATATGCTAAGAGAGATACGATTTTTACTTCTCACCTTTATAAGGTCTAATCAATTAAAGATCTAATGAGAATACTTGTACGAAAAGTGAAATTTGAGCTAATACATTTTCTTCAGATTTCAATAGTTAATCGGTGGGATGGAAGGCGCAAGTCTTTGTCGATATCGCCAAAGGCCAGAAAAGCAAAAAGTGAACCCTTGTCGATATCACCCAAGGTCAAAATGATAAAAAGATGACGCTTGTGGATACCTACAAAGGACAAAAAAGCAAAAAGTTGACGCTTGTGGGTATCTACAAAGGACAAAAAAGGGAAAAGTTGACGTTTGTGGATATCTACAAAGGTCAAAACCCAAAAGTTGACGCTTGTGGGTATATACAAAGGTCTTCAGCCATGAAATCAACATTGGCAACAACTTATACCAAGTTGACAATGATGCTGACCTTTATAGAGTCTCTTATAAAGCCGATATATAATTGAAAGTGCTAAATGAGAGCAGCGAAATTTAACGTCAGCTTCAAATAACAACTGGTCTTACCCATATATACAGCCTGGTTTTGGGCTCCATTAATTATGACAATGTTAAATATAAATTATAAAACTCACTAATTATGATCACTTTAAACAAAATAATCAGCACAAGCCGTACTACAGAAATTGACGCATCAAGTATTCGACTTATAGGTGTTTACAACAAGAGAACAGGATACAAAGATGTTAATCTTGACAGTATTTTTGTTGATTTAAAACAAGAGTCGGCTAACCTAACCACTGCGATAAATCGCGACAAGGTCCTGTCGGAGTTAAATCAGAAAGATGCAGTGCGCGATGCCTGTATCCAGGATATTTATTACATCCTTCTGGGCGCATTACGCCATCCCGAACCAACGGTAATGGAAGCTGCCGAGATTGTGCATAAAGTGTTTGCAAAGTATGGTGTATCCATGGCAGGAAAGAGCTATGCCAGCCAAACATCACTCGTTTTGTCAATGCTAGAGGATCTGACAGCTTCTGAATTACAGTCTTCAGTTGCCTTAATATCAGGCCTAAAGCAAGTTGTTAATGCCTTACAAACGGCTCAGGACAACTTTGAACAAGCTCGTATTAAACATGATGAGCAGAAAATTGCGCTGGAAAGCAAGAGCAATGCTTCGACCATCAAAAAAACGGTCGTTGACATTATCAACAATCAATTGGTTGTTTACCTGCGGGCTATGGTATTGGTTAAAGAGAAAGAATACAGTGACTTTACCCGCCTTATTGCCACCATTATTGATGATAATAATGAGGCAGTGAAGAGGAGAAGTAAAAAGCTTTCAGCGGATGACAGTGAGGCAGAGGATGAGTTGTAATGTAAATCTACTTCTGGAAATGAAACCTGAAACCTAACAGGTCTTGAAGACCTGTTAGGTTAACGAAACAATACTTCAAATTTATCGAGGATGTTACTTTAAGTCATGCCGTCAGTTAAAAACAACCACCTGCAATTGAACAATCTCCCCTAAAAAGCGTCTTAGTTGTTTTAAAACAATTAACCAACCTTTAATCTTATGAAATCAATTGTAGCTTTTCTCGTTACGGGTATTCTCTTTTTATCCGCTTGTTCTGATGACGATAATACCACACAGCCCAATACGTTTATTGAGATACCCGATAGTGAATTTGAAAACATTCTAATCGAACAGGGTATTGATTCTGATGGAATAATTAATCAGAAAATACTTCGAACAGATGCCGAACAGGTCATTCGTCTGGATTTAAACAAAGATGCTTCTTTTGGGGAGGTATCGGATTTAACAGGCATAGAAGGCTTTATCAACATCACCTACTTATCGGCTTCGCAACAAAACATAGAAACCGTTGATTTAAGCTCTAATACCCAACTGGACACTCTGTATTTATTTGCCAATAGTTTGGATAACATCGACCTTAGTAAGAACACAGCTCTATTGGAAGTTGATGTTCAATCAAATGAATTGACATCAATAAGCGGTTTGTCAAATGCCGTCAAACTTAAAAAACTAAATGTTTCGTGGAACAACATGGAAGAGCTGAGTATTAACAATCCGGAATTAATTGTTTTATACGCCAGCCATAACTTTTTAACCCGGTGCGACCTAAGTGGTGCTGTAAACCTGAAGAACATTTTAATAATAAGCAATCAGCTTACTTTCATTAACCTAAAGGATAACACGTTATTAGAAACTCTTTTAATATCCGATAATAAATTGGTGGATATTAATCTTGAAAACAACGTACAGTTGAGCCATTTTTATAGTTCAAGTAACCTCCTCAACAACCTAGATGTGAGTGCCAACCTTCAACTCATTGATTTGAGAGTTGATAGAAATCCAGATTTAAAATGTATTAAGATTCTGCCTGACCAGACTATTCCTACAACACATTTATCCGATTATCAGGCCTTAAACAGCAACTGTAATTAGAAATTATTTTGTAATCAGTAATAGATATACAACAAGCTGTAATAAGTATACATTAGCTTTTGTTGTTGCACCTACTTTTGCATTGTACATTAAACTAAATGGCAATGAAAAAAGTAATATTGGTTACAGGAGCATCGGCAGGAATAGGTAAAGCTACTGCCAAACGTTTAATTGGCGAAGGACATATAGTGTATGGTGCGGCTCGTCGCGCTGAGAATATGCAGGATTTAGAAGAGTTGGGTGGTCACGCCATTAAAATGGATATTACCAGCGCCGATGATATAAAAGATGGCCTTGAACGTATATTAGTCGAAAACGGCCGTATAGATGTTTTGATTAACAATGCCGGCTACTCTGTGTATGGTGCTGTTGAAGATGTGAGTATGCAAGATGCCCGCCGTCAGTTTGATGTAAACATCTTTGGTTTAGCCGAATTAACACAGTTAGTATTGCCTCACATGCGCAAGCAGAAATCGGGTCATATTATCAACATTACATCCATTGGCGGGAAAATTTATTTCCCACTTGGGGCCTGGTACCATGCTACTAAACATGCCCTTGAAGGCTGGAGCGATTGTTTGCGTTTAGAAACCAAAGAATTTGGTATTAAAGTATCCATTATTGAGCCGGGAGCCATACAAACTGAGTTTGGTGATGTAATGAATCAACCAATGCTCGACCGCTCAAAAGGTGGCGCCTACGAAAAGGTGGCGCATGCCATTATTGAAGCAAATAAAGGTGCATACGATGGTTCTCCATCCACCTCACCGGATATTATTGCCAAAACCATTTCAAAAGCTATTGCTGCTAAAAATCCTAAAACACGTTATGCGGCCGGCAAAATGGCAAAACCAATTTTATTTGCCCGCAGATGGCTTAGCGACAAAGCTTTTGATAACTTTGCTATGACACAGATTAGAAAACTTGCAAAGTAATACACTGCTGCAACCGGAAACTGATTTATGCAGGAATTTATTTGCAGCGGAATGTGCAATAGTTGATTGAGAAGTTGAAGAACTGTCAAACTGTCGAAACGTCGAAATAATAAATTGTTGATTTGCCAAATAGTCCATTAGTCTATCGTCTAATTGTCTAACAATCTAATAATCTATCGGCCTAATGACCTAATGATCCAACTGCTGCCGCGGGAGTCTTTTGTCTTGCGTCTTATGTCTAATGTCTCATATCTTGTATCTTACGTCTTTAAACAAACATCATGAAAGTAATAATTACAGGTTCAACAGGAATGGTTGGTAAAGGAGCTTTACTCGAATGCCTCGATAATGCGGCAGTTAGCGAAGTATTGGTTATCAATCGAAACTCTTTAGGCATGCATCATCCCAAGCTAAAAGAAGTTATTCATAAAGACTTCAGGGATTTATCGGCCATTAAGGATCAGCTGGCCGGTTATGATGCCTGCTTCCATTGCATGGGTATTTCGGCGCTTGGATTAAATGAAGAACAGTATACCGAGATTACTTACACAATGACCAAAGAACTGGTTGATACTTTATACGACCTGAATCCTCAGATGGTTATGAGCTATGTTTCGGGCACAGGAACC
>JAKSBD010000313.1 GCA_022361295.1 Bacteroidales bacterium | reverse complement strand
GTAGATAGTTTTCATTTTATGTTGTGAGGGGTGGCGAAGTATAGGAAGCCGCCTCCTTTTAACGGCTCTCTCTCCTTTGATTGTCCATACCCCAAGCCATACCAGCCAGCATCGAACATCATATACTGCATATTCATCTCCTTACAAAAATCAACAGACTTCTTACCTCCCTCAGTAGTAAGTTCCATACTTCGAAAGACTTTTCCCGGCTCAATCCAATCCCAATCTGAATCAACATCGGCTTGAGGCGACAAACCGTGTAACATTTCCTTATTTTGTATTAAGTCAATTGGAGTGCTGCCAATGACTACATACCGCCAAGGGCAGGAAAAGGGCAATGATAATGACTGGTTACGGCCCAGAAAAAATGATTGGAGTTTATTTCCTCCAAAACCTTTAAGGCCAATACGTGCATAATTATCATTATCGGCTTCATTGATACATAGACTTATTTCATTATTCGTTAACGTAAGCGGAATAAGCGTTCGAGAAAAGCTATTTTGTATTGCATTTGGAGTATAACCACGCTCGTTATATGGTTCTACAAAGGCTGTCAGGTTGTCTGAAAAACAATATTGTGCAATTTCCTCTGTAATAATTAGTGAGGAGTATCCATCATTTTCCGGAAAAGAAAAGCGGTACGCAACACCTTCATCATAAACTCTGAATATCAAATTGAAATTTAGACCATTACCCCTTTTAAAAGAAAAAACCGATTCATTATAATGATTTCGAAAATGCGTTACTTCTCCAATGTTAAGTTCTAAAACTTCGTCGATTGTTTGCGATGTGACATCTGTTAATTCTAATTGATAAGCCAGCTTACCGACTGATGACAAGGTTAAATCAAGTATTGAGGGCGTAGTTATTGATTTTGCGCCGTTGCTGATACTATAACTTAACTGATTAACATCGGCATTTACCTTTACTTCTATATTACCATCCGGTGAAAAAATACTATACTCTTGATTTGATGCAGATACTCCCTTTAATGGAGTATAAAAGAAGTCAGGCTCTTGATTTATGATTGTATCTTGTCCTTCAGTTACGTGCCCATAAGCATATATTATAGTTGATACGGAAATGCCATCTGTAGCACATGCAATTATAAAAAACAGTATACTGATTATACATTTTGTTTTCATTGTTGATTATTTATGGGCATTAACACCATGTTTGCTAAGCTTTTCGTTCTTAAGCAGATTAAGCTTATCAGACATAAATTATCAAAATACATTTGTAAATATAGCTATCATAATTAAATAGTTTACATCAAAATATGCACCACTATAAATAATCATTGTCAGCATATAATTTTATTTGTATTTTCAGCTCTTAAACAATCACTATCAACTCAAAATAAGATACAATGACTAAGTTCTTTATGCCTTTAATGGCTTTGATTTTTTTGGTTAGCTGTCAGGAGCAAGCGCCAAAGTACACCAGTTCCATAGATAATATTCAACAAAAGGTTGAGGAGTTTATTCCAGTAAAATTAACAACCGACTTATCTGTATTAACAGAAAAAGAAAAGCAGATGCTTCCGATTTTATTTGAAACCGCTCAAATAATGGAAGACCTGTACTGGAAACAGGCCTGGGGTAACCGCGATGAATTATTGAATAATACCGATACGGAGTATTTGAAGCAATTTATCAAAATTAACTACGGTCCATGGGAGCGTTTAAATGATAACCAATCGTTTGTGGCAGGCATTGGTGACAAGCCTAAAGGTGCTCAATTTTACCCAAGCGATATGACCAAAGAGGAGTTTGAAGCCTTTGACAATGCACAAAAGTCGGACTTATACACTATTGTTAAGCGCAACAAAGACAATGGCTTAGAAGTTCTACCATACAGCGAAGCCTATAAGGCAGAGTTAACGAAAGCTTCGGAGCTTCTTATTAAAGCCGCTGCACTTGCAGAGGATGAAGGTCTTAAAACCTACCTGACTTTACGTGCTGAGGCATTATTAAGCAATGATTACCTGGCAAGTGATATGGCCTGGATGGACATGAAAACCAATACTATTGACTTTATTGTTGGCCCTATCGAAACATACGAAGATGCCTTATATGGAAGTAAAGCTGCTTTTGAATCGTTTATTCTGATTAAAGATAAAGAATGGTCGGATAAACTGGCTCACTTTGCTGCCTTATTGCCACAATTACAGGAGTCGTTACCAGTACCTGCCGAATATAAAAAAGAGGTTCCCGGTACCGATAGTGACTTAGGAGCATATGATGCTTTATACTATGCCGGCGACTGTAATGCCGGAAGTAAAACCATTGCCATTAATCTTCCTAATGATCCTCAGGTTCATATTGAAAAAGGCAGCCGCAAACTGCAATTGAAAAACTCTATGCGTGCTAAGTTTGATAACATCCTTATCCCTATCAGCCAGGTGGTTATTACTCCTGAGCAGCAAAAGCATGTGAAATTCGACGCCTTCTTCGAAAACACTATGTTCCACGAAGTAGCACACGGCCTTGGTATTAAAATGACTTTAGACGGTAACCAAAGCGTTCGTGAAGCAATGAAAGAAACAGCATCATCTATTGAAGAAGCAAAAGCTGACATCCTTGGATTATATATGGTGAAGCAATTAGCTGAAATGGGTGAATTAACCAATAAAGACCTGATGGATAACTACGTTACGTTTATGGCAGGCATTTTCCGCTCGGTTCGTTTTGGTGCGGCCAGTGCTCACGGTAAAGCCAACATGATGCGTTTTAACTATTTCCAGGAGAAAGAAGCTTTTACATATGACAAAGAAACAGGTTATTACACTGTTGATTTTGATAAGATGACAGAAGCTATGAATACATTATCGGCTGAGATATTGATTATGCAAGGTGATGGCAACTATGAGAAAGCACAAAAGATGCTGGCAGAGATGGGAACGATCCGTCCTGCATTAAAAGCTGACCTTGACAGAATTGCTAAGGCAGGCATTCCTCGTGATATTGTTTTTGAACAAGGGCCTGCCACTATTGGAATGTAAATTAGTTTAAAAGATATACTATTTGTTTGCTAACCACGAAGACACTAAGGACACGAAGAAAATATATAGATTGTAGTGTGGTGACTTTGAGGTGACGATTTATAGATTAAATAATGCTTTTTTACCACGAAGCCACTTAAACACTAAGAGGAAAGCTTAGGGGTTAGGTGGCTTTGTTATGTGGGG
>JAKSBD010000421.1 GCA_022361295.1 Bacteroidales bacterium | reverse complement strand
CGATAAAAAATAATGTGTCGATTTGCCTTTAAACCAAATAACTCAGAGGTTATTCCAGTGTAATTTTTACCAAGTTCAGGATTGTCAGCAATGTCTTGGCAGCTACTAGGTAGCATTTCATAATACTTGTCTGCTTGATATTCAGACCACGTATCAAATGTATAATTCCAAATATTATTTAAGTCTTGAACAGCTTTGTTAGTCAATTCGTATTTAGCCATTCCTTTTCTTTTTGGCTTTCAACTGTACAAGATTTTTTTGAGGGTCAAAATCGTGAGCAATACCACTATCAATTCCTTCCTGGATAGCATTTCTTAAAGCAATCGCTTTACTTTCTTCATTTTCTAAAAGTCTAAGGCCAGCACGAATAACTTCGCTAACATTTTTATATCGACCAGCAGAAACTTGTGCCTGTATGAATTGGTCAAAATAAGTACCGAGTGATATTGAAGTATTTTTCATTTTTAATGTTTTTATCAAATTTACCAATAATTGGTAAAAAAACTAAACTCGTATCGTTCGGTCAATATACACCCAACTATTGTCTATCAGCGAAGCGGCCTTGTCTCTGTCAGCGCAGCGCTCTATATCTGATCCTAGGTGTTCTTAGCGAGAAATCTCATCTCTCACAACTCACTGCTCACTTCTCATCTCTCTAACAAAAGCTATCGTGGTCTCATTTCTCACCGCTCACCTCTCACTTCTCAGACACCCCCATAGCTTCGCCTCCTCAGTCACAAAGTGTGAGTGTGTTCATTCCGATAAAAGGGGATAAAGCGGTTGATTATTATCAACTTAAATCCTGTTTGAGTGTATTTATGAGATATTGGCGATTTCTATTGTATGTATACACCGAAAAAGGGGATAGGTTACCCTAAAGACAGTGATTTTTTCCTTTGTTTACAGGGATAGCACAACACCTGTTGCAGTTATTGAAAACATAAGCAACAGTTATTAATTGTGTTGTTGTTAAATATGACTCAATTTGGGGGATACTATGCAATAGTGACCTGTATAAATCCTTCAGGCTGGTCGTCAGCCCATTGCCGGTATAGCCATGATAACGGATTGATTTATTAGGGGGTGTAATCTTTTTCGTAAACGAATATTTGTCCAAAACCTCTTTATAAAAATACATGCGAATTTAATAAAAAAAGTTAATTGGCGCAGGGCTTACAAGGCTATTAAAGCAATGGGAATGCGGATAAATGCGGAATTGCTTAAGTATTATGGAGATGGAGGAGTGAGGTTGGTGGTGTTTTTTTACGGGCGTGGGGTATAAAATTGGTAGTATGGAAGGAGTGAGGTGGGGTAAAAACAGAATATGAAGGTACGACAGGCATCGAGTTATCTATTGACATACTCCTGCAAGCTGTAAGTCAACGCCCCACCTGGTGGTCATCGAGCTTTGTCGAGATGGAGCTGGCCGCTGTACTGAAGAGGTATAAATAACGGCCAGGAATTTATTGAGAACCACGGCACGTGCCGCTGCAAATAAGCCTCAGAGTTCAAAGTTCAAGGTTTAATACTGAAATTACTATGAATACT
>JAKSBD010000349.1 GCA_022361295.1 Bacteroidales bacterium | reverse complement strand
CGTTTTAAACGCCACTTTTGCTGACTATCTAATTGAAGACTCTCTCCTAAATCTTTCAGATCATCAATATCGATTTCAACTACGGGCTCTTTCTTAAGCTTCTCTTTTTCAATTGAGTATTTATAAACTGCTTTCCTGCTCCTTTTTTCATTTAATGGCAAGCCTTTACAGGCAATCAGCAAGCTATGTGAAGTCTTATCGTAACATAAGCCTTCTGCATCGTTTTTAGATTTCAAGGGTGTTTCAAACTCTTTAGTTTTATCTTTTGAGGCATTATAACGAAACAGTTTACCATTGCTTTTCAGCACATAAATGTGTTTCCCTACTTTTGCAATCCCTTCATAATCGCCATTTTTATGAAACTCATAGAGTTTTTTGCCTCCTCCGTTTTCTTCCTCTACCTTATAGATGTTACCTTTTTCATCATTAATGGCAATAATGATTTCTTTGGCAGAAGAATAATCAAGCCCTGATATTTCCTGCAATGAACTGTTTAGTTCCCACTTATTATCCGGATTAGCAAAATTGTAGGTTACGCTTGCTGAATTAGCAACTTTAACAACCTGGCTGCCAATTCCACTACATGAACATATTAAAATCAATACCGGTAATAAACGGCTTCCTGTCTTTAGCATTTTTTTAATGTTTCTTCATGATTCGACAAAGAAAGATAAGAAATCATTTAATAACATATAAACATACATGAAACCGAAAAAATAATGTATCAATTATTCAATCCAAGAACAGGTAGAGAATAATCTTTTTGAATTTCATAAAACTAACAAATATCAGGTTTCAGAGATCAATATATCAATAAAAACTTACCTAACTTTGCGGCCAGTTTCTAAAAGTGTAACAGATTAGCTTCATGCAGATTCCGCAACAATACAAGTTCATTGTTCAGCTAGGGAAAGCCCTTCATACGTACGGAGTTCCGTCCTACAAATCGCAACTATACCTGACTGAGATTGCCGAAAAAAAAGGCATCAAAGGTAGTTTTATGGATACACCTACCTGGATTAACTATGTGTTTTATGAAGAAGATGAACATACCTATAATCATGTAGAGTGTGTTCCTCCCGGCGAACTCAATCTGGGAGCTCTTTCCGAGGTTGTGGAAATAACAAACAATGTCATATCCAACGAGTTGCCTTTTACAGAAGCCAAAGAAAAGATTAAGGAGTTAGATAAGGCAAACTTTGGTTATAGCAGAATAATTGAGCTTTTGTCATTTATGATATCAGCGGGCTCATTCTGTGTGATTTTAAACACTAACTGGCTATCAGTATTAGTTGCAACTATACTTGGGGCCATTGTATATGGGTTTACTGCTCTGTCCAAGCATTCGGGGTACATCAGAAGCACACTTGAATCGTTAGTCGCCTTTTTAGCCACAATCATAACCGGTCTTCTATCCACAGTTCTGCCCGATATTAATATATCAATGACAATACTGGCTTCTATCATTGTTTTCATCCCCGGCCTGTCGCTTACAACAGCATTGGAAGAGATAACATCGCGCAGTCTGGTGTCAGGAACAGCTAAATTATTTGATGCACTGGTATCTTTATTCAAGCAATTTTTTGGTGTGGTACTTGGTCTGGCACTTTTACCACTTATTATAGAACTCAAACCTCACCGGGTTATTGATGATATACCGGCATGGGTTGACATTTTGGCCATTCCACTCCTATCTCTTAGCCTGATGCCTGTGTTTAAAGTTCGTCTTAAAGATATTCCACTTGGTGTTGTTACCGGTTTTATTTGCTTTTACACAACCATGCTACTTGACTTCACTGGTATTTTGGTAAGTATCTTTGTTGGTACAATTGTAGCTGTTAGTATCAGTAAACTATTTGCACACTTGACTAAAGCACCCCGTTTGGTGTATCTTATACCCGGTATTATTATGCTGGTACCCGGAAGTAAAGCTTTTATTGGCCTGAGCACCATGTTTTTAAACACACAAGTTAGTAATAGTGCGATGGGTGAACAGGTGATTTATATTTTTATGGGAATTATTGGCGGCCTTATCTTTTCAGGCACTTTTATGGATAAACGACTTGGTGAGAATGCCATTAATCAAAATCCTATTTACAAGAGGTAATACAGAACGTTAAGATTTGTGAAACAACGCCCAAATAAAAGGTATTGGATAGAATCTTAGTTATAAGTTTTGTACATTTGCGGCCTCTTTTAAGTTAGGATAACAAACCATCCAACCCCCAAGTTATAACACACTGTTATCAAAAGGATAACAGCATTAAGATTTTTTTTGAAAAACGCGTTAGCATGAAGTTATTAGTAAAAACCTTTCATGGTTTAGAAGATGTATTGGCCGAAGAATTAAAGGGATTAGGAGCCAAAGATGTAACACCAATTAAACGAGCTGTAACATGTACCGGCGATAAAGAAGTTCTTTATAAAGCCAATCTGCACCTGAGAACTGCGCTTCGCGTTCTTGTTCCTGTTTTAACTTTTAAAGCCAAAACCGAAGAAGAGCTATATAAAAACATCTATAAATTTGACTGGTCGGCCTACATAACTGAAGAAAACACCTTTGCCATTGATGCGGTTGCGTTTTCAGATTACTTCAAGCACACTAAATACCTGGCCTTAAAATCAAAAGATGCCATTGTTGATCAGTTTAGAGATAAAAATGGCCAGCGCCCTTCTGTGAATGTAGAAAAACCCGACTTACAAGTTAACATTCACGTTTCAAACGATCAATTTACAGTTTCGCTTGACAGCTCAGTTGAATCTTTACACCGCAGAGGGTATCGTAACCCTCACCATAAAGCACCTTTAAACGAAGTTTTGGCTGCGGGTATGTTAAAGATTGCCAAATGGCACAAAGACATTCCATTGATTGACCCTATGTGTGGTACCGGAACCATATTAATGGAAGCAGCAATGATGGCCTGTGATATGCCAGCTAACTTCAAACGCAAACACTTTGGTTTTATGTCCTGGGCAGACTTTGACAAGGCATTGTGGGAAAAAATATATACTGAAGCTGAGAATAAAATCCGTTATCCTAAAGTAAATATCGTGGGTGGCGACAATAATCCACAGGCGATCGATATGGCCAAAACAGCATCACTGGATTTTCGCCTGAATCGTCAAATCAGAATTATACGTTCAAATATGGAAGACCATATGCCACCGGCTCCAAGAGGCATGATGATTACCAATCCTCCTTATGGCGAGCGTTTAACCAAGGATAACATCAATGAATTCTATAAGAAAATAGGTTCTCATCTTAAAAAGAATTATACCGACTGGCAAGCCTGGATTATCACATCCAACATGGATGCATTAAAGCATGTTGGCTTACGTCCCGATTCTAAATACAAGCTCTACAATGGCTCTTTAGAGTGTAAGTTCGTAGCCTATGATATGTTTGAAGGTGAAATGAAGGAATTTAAAAAGAAGGTTAATCGAACAAGAAGACGAATCGATAGTTAATTAATATTGTCATAGTACATTTCGCCTATTTGTTAATTTAAATAGGCGATTTTTATAAAATAAAATCCTGTTCACAGGAGCAATAAATTAATTATCATGCAAAACAGAATTACAGAACTCTTCAATATTAAATATCCGATTATCCAGGGTGGAATGGTATGGTGCAGTGGCTGGCATCTGGCCTCCGCGGTAAGTAACAATGGCGGCCTTGGCCTTTTGGGTGCCGGTTCAATGTATCCCGATGTTTTTCGTGAGCACATTAGAAAGATGAAAAATGCTACCGACAAACCTTGGGGCGTTAATATACCTCTTTTGTACCCGAACATTGATGAGTTAATGCAAATCATCGTTGATGAAGAGGTGAAAATCGTCTTTACCTCAGCTGGTAATCCTGCCAAGTGGACTGGATTTTTAAAAGATAAAGGCGTTACAGTTGTTCATGTTATTGCCAATGGTCGATTTGCCAAAAAATGTGAAGAAGCAAGTGTAGATGCCATCGTTGCTGAAGGATTTGAAGCCGGCGGTCACAATGGTCGTGAAGAAACAACAACCCTTACGTTGATCCCTTCTATTAGTCAGCAAACCAGCTTACCTTTAATAGCTGCCGGAGGCATTGGTACCGGCAAAGGCATGTTTGCTGCAATGGCTTTAGGTGCAGATGGCGTACAAATAGGCTCTCGTTTTGCTATTACAAAAGAGTCATCAGCTCATGATGCTTTTAAACAGTTGGTTGTAGAAACGGGAGAAGGCGGAACCTTGCTTTCTCTAAAAAAACTGGCTCCTGTTCGTTTAATGAAAAACGCTTTCTTTGAACAGGTACATGAAGCAGAAAAGTCTGGTGCTTCAACCCTGGAATTACAAAAGCTCTTAGGTAAAGGGCGTGCCAAGAAAGGTATTTTTGAAGGTGATTTAACTGAGGGGGAACTGGAAATAGGCCAGGTGGCATCTTTAATTAATGACATTAAACCCGTTTCTGAAGTCTTTACTGATCTTTTAAGTGAGTATCGTATTATAAAAGAAGAAGCTACATCCAATCAACGATTTGATTTCTAATGATAAATATTGAAAAAAGAACTTTATCCAATGGACTGCGTGTTGTGGTTCATGTTGATAAAAGCACTCCACTAGCTGCCGTCAACGTTTTGTATAATGTTGGCTCTAAAAATGAGCAGGCTGACAAAACCGGATTTGCTCATTTGTTTGAGCATTTAATGTTTGGAGGCAGCAAAAACATACCATCTTACGATGCACCTTTGCAAATGGTAGGTGGCGATAACAATGCGTGGACAAGCTGTGATATAACCAATTATTATCTCACCTTGCCGGCTGCCAACCTGGAAACAGGTTTTTGGCTGGAATCAGATCGTATGCTGGAGCTTGACTTCTCGGAAAAAAGTCTGGAAGTTCAACGAAAGGTTGTAATTGAGGAATTCAAGCAGCGCTACCTTAACCAACCATATGGCGATATCCCTTTACTGATTAGCCCACTGGCTTATAAAGTACATCCGTATCAGTGGCCTACCATAGGAAAAGATATTGCCCATATCGAAAATGCTACATTAGACGATGTCAAATCTTTTTTCTACAGTCACTATGCCCCTAATAATGCTGTGCTTTGTGTTTCGGGTAATGTAGTGCCCGAAAAAGTATTTCAACTGGCAGAAAAATGGTTTGGTGCCATCCCATTCCGTGAGCTTGACTCAAAAGAAATCAGACCGGAACCTGAGCAAAATGAAGAACGCCAGCTTGAGGTTGAACGTAAAGTTCCTGCCGATATGATTCATAAAGTTTTTCATATTGGGCAACGTACTGATGATGACTTTTATACTGTTGACCTGCTCTCTGATGTTCTTTCCAATGGCCCGTCAGCGCGTATGAACCAATCACTTGTTAAAGAGCAACAGTTATTCAGTGATGTTAACGCCTATATCTCTGGCGACCATCATCCGGGTCTTTTTACTGTTACGGGCCGATTACTGCCAGGCACTACTATTGAAAAAGCAGAAGAAGCAATTCAGGTGGAGCTTGATAAAATAAGTTCTGAGATGGTTAGTGATTATGAATTGCAAAAAGTTAAAAACAAGATAGAGTCATCATTGGTTTTCTCAGAAATAAGCTTCTTAAACAAAGCCATGAACCTGGCATCTTTTGAATTACTTGGCCAAGCAGAGAATATTAACGATGAAGTTAATAAATACCAGGCCGTAACTGCACAAGGTATACTTGATTGTGCGCAAAAGACATTCAGACCAACCAACAGTTCCACTTTATATTATCGCTCAAGCAAATAAAGAATGAAAATCAACAGACACGAAGCTCCTGAATTTAAAAACATTGACGCGTTTGAGCTATTGCCAATCGAAACTTTCAAATTAAACAATGGCATTAAAGTACATTTAATGCAGGCCGGCTCGCAAGATGTTGCCAAACTGGACTTTTTGTTTCCTGCAGGTTCTGTGCAAGCAGGCAAACCGCTATTGGCATCTATCACAAACAAAGCTTTATCTGAAGGCACAACAAATATGTCGGGGGCCGAAGTTTCTGAGAAAATTGACTTTTACGGTGCATTCATTGGCCAGCAGGCGTCCTTTCATCATTCAATCGTAACCCTTGTTTCGTTGACACATTTTCTTCCTCAGACATTAGAAATTCTTGAGGACATAATTAAGAACCCTGTATTCGAACAGAAGGAAATAGACACACTAATCAATAAACGAAAGCAAGAATACCTGATAGAAAGCGATAAAGTAAAAACACTGGCTACCCGTGCTTTTACCCAAAACTTATATGGCAAAGAACATCCATATGGTAACTATGTAACCATGGATGACTTTGAGAGTTTAACGCGTGAAGATGTCGTTCGTTTTCATCAAAAAGCATATATACCTAAAGGAACACATATCATTATCTCAGGTCAGCCTGGCAATGATATTAAAGCGATACTTAACCAACGTTTTGGTCAACAATGGTCAGATGAATCTCCTTTAAGCGATTCAAAGCCGAATGTTGATTTAAGAAGAGAAAAAAGCATTTTCGTTGAAAAAGCAGATGCACTGCAGTCATCCATAAAGATTGGTATTCCATTGTTTACTAAGGATCATCCTGATTTTTTTGGGATGCAGATTCTCAACACTATATTAGGAGGTTTTTTTGGTTCACGCCTGATGACAAACATTCGTGAAGAAAAAGGTTTGACCTATGGTATTTCATCCTTCATCATGACCTATAAGTATGCAGGTTTTCTGGTTATCAGTTCAGATGTAAAGGCTGAGAACAGAGATTTGGCTGTTAAAGAAATTTTTAACGAGATCCGTCAGTTAAGGGAAGAGTTAATAGGGGAAGAAGAACTGGAACTGGTCCGTAATTTCTTATTAGGCGACATGATTCGCAATTTTGATGGTCCTTTTGCAACATCAGACAATTATAAGGGATTGATTGATCTGAATTTACCTACATCTTATTTCAACCAGTTTTTTGAAGTTTTGAAAGGCATTACCGCACAGGAACTTCAATTGTTGGCACAGAAATACTTTAAGGAAGAAGATATTATTACAGTAATAGCAGGAAAATAGATTAGTATAATTTCAAGGGTTACAGCAACAGAAAACACTGTATAACATCAAAAGTTAATTTTATTTGATTCCCGTGTAATCTGGAGTTATTTTCAGTGGCATTGGCAATGACCTTTGTAACAATGAAAGGAAATAAGTATTTTAGTTCGCTTTAACGACTACGTGCATGACTAAATTGGATTGGGAAGAAGAAGATAAAATGATTCGTGAGCAATTCAGCAAGCTTATGGAAGCTTGTCCGCGTTGCCAGACACCAGAGAATACTAAACTGGTGACGAAAGCTTTTGAGCTTGCTCATGAGGCACACAGAGGTATGCGCCGTAAATCAGGCGAACCATACATCCTGCATCCTATCGAAGTCGCACGTATTGCTGCCGAAGAAATCGGACTTGGCACAAAGGGTGTTGTAGCTGCCATTTTACATGATGTCGTCGAAGATACTGATTATACGGTTGAGGACCTGCAAAACATATTTGGTGAAAAAATAGCTTCTATTGTAGCTGGACTCACCAAGTTAGAAGGCGTTTTTGATCAAAGCACATCCATTCAGGCTGAGAACTTCCGTAAGTTATTATTAACTATGGTGGAGGATGTACGTGTTATACTAATTAAGCTGGCCGATCGCCTGCATAACATGCGTACTTTAAAATCAATGCCTGAGCACAAACGACTTAAAATTGCTGGAGAAACGCTATATTTTTATGCACCTCTTGCCCATCGCTTAGGTTTATACGCCATTAAGTCTGAACTGGAAGATCTTAGTCTAAAATATGAGCTGCCTCAGGTTTTCAACAATCTAAGTCAGAAAGTAAAAGATAGTGAGGAACAGCATGTCGAGTTTATCAATCACTTTAAAGAGCCCATTGAAAAACGTCTCTTGGCCGAAGGTTATGAATTTGATGTTGTTGGTCGTCATAAATCCGTCTACTCTATATGGAGTAAGATGCAAAAGAAGGATTTACCTTTTGAAGAAGTTTATGATGTTTTAGCTATCAGAGTTGTATTTACACCCAAAAGTCATCTACCGGAAAAAACACAATGTTGGGCGATCTATTCGATGATCACCGATATATACAAACCCAAACCTGATCGATTGCGCGACTGGGTATCTACTCCCAAAGCCAATGGTTATGAAGCGTTGCATAGCACGGTGATGGGCCCTGACGGCAAATGGGTAGAGATACAAATTCGCACCAAGCGAATGGATGAAATTGCGGAGCGTGGCTTTGCTGCACATTGGAAGTATAAAGGTCAGAAAGAAAAAGAATCAGAACTGGATAAGTGGCTGGAGATGATAAAGGAGCTGCTTGATAATCCGGATGCTGATTCACTGGAGTTCTTAGATGATTTCAAACTCAACCTGTTTGCTTCTGAGATTATGATTTTCACCCCGAAAGGTGAAGTACGTGTTTTACCTAAAGGTTCAACTGCTCTTGACTTTGCTTTTGATATCCACACCGATATTGGTTATAAATGTATTGGTGCTAAAGTTAATTTTAAGCTTGTTCCTCTAAGTCATCAGCTTAAAAGTGGCGATCAGGTTGAAATTATTACCTCAGAAAAACAACAGCCTAAATATGACTGGCTGAACTTTGTTACGACAGCAAAGGCAAAAACACGGATTAAAAATGCGTTTAAAGAAGAGCGAAAAACCATTGTCGTAAAAGGTGAGCAGATACTTGAGAATGAACTTCATAAAAAGAAGCTAACCATCAACTCTCGTATCCTTAAAAAGATTCTTGATTTTCATAAAATATCAAAGCGCGATGAACTTTACTTTAAAATTGGTAAAGGAACATTAAAGCTCGACAACCTGCACAAAATACTTAGTACTAAATCATCTAATAAGTGGATTAGATATTGGAAGCTTAATTTTGGAATGTCAGCGGGCAAACAAGATTCGGCTAAAAGCGAAACAACACAAAAGAAGAAACAGCTGGTATTATCAGACAATGATGAGCAGGACCAATTCACCATTTCTGAATGTTGCAATCCTATCCCTGGAGATGATATTCTGGCTTTTCAGGATGATAATGATAAAATAATATTGCACAGTAGAAAATGCCCTATTGCATTAAAACTAATGTCGAGCCAGGGCAATCGTATTCTATCTGCCCAATGGGAATCACACAAAATTTTATCATATCTGGCACTTATCAACCTATCAGGCATAGATCAAATGGGTATTGTCAGCAAAATAACAAAGGTCATATCTGAAGATCAGAACGTTAATATGCGCTCTATTAATATTGAAAGTCATGACGGTATATTTGAGGGTAACATCTATTTATATATCCATAATACCGAAGATTTGAATAATCTAATCCTGAATATAATGAAAATCAAGGGTGTCCATAATGTTACCCGTCAGGAGCGGATCAAGGTTGACTTATAAGATTGAGACATAAAGATGAAAGACATAAAACAAAAGACAGCAATACGCTAAAACAAAACTAATTACCACCAAAGTGCCTGAAGAATTTCATATTCACATCATGAAAATCATCTGAACTCTTTTGTCTTATATCTTGTTTCTTGGCTCATAAAGCCAGATTATAAGTAATCTTTCAATAATACATTTGGTATTATCTCGCTATTTTAATTATTTTTAGGCTCTATTTTAATTGAGACTGTATATGAATAAGGTAGAAGCCAAAGATGTGGTAAAACAGTTATTCACTGAGTACCTTCAACGCAACGGACATAGAAAAACCCCTGAGCGTTACGCAATATTAGATGAGATTTACAGCCGCGACGGGCATTTTGATATTGAGTCGCTTTACATCTTCATGAAGAATAAGAACTATCGCGTTAGCCGTGCTACCTTATACAATACCATTGATTTATTGCTGGACTGTAAACTGGTTATTAAGCATCAGTTTGGCAAAAACATAGCACAGTTTGAAAAAGCTTTCGAATCCAAACAACACGATCATCTGATATGTACTAACTGCGGGAAAGTAATCGAGTTTTGCGACCCTGGTATCCAAACGGTATTAAACAATGCTGCCAGTTTCAATGAATTTAAAGTCTCTCATCATTCATTATATGTATATGGCACCTGCAAAGACTGCCTGACGGAAGAAACTAAAGAATAACATTATTCGATAAAAAAACAGAGCTTTACGATAGCTTTTAAGCGTATAATGTGTACTTTTACAAATCGGAATTCTGAGCCAATCGGAAGTCCGATTTTTCATGTTAAGCCACTGATAGAATAGAGCTTAGCATATTATTGAACAAGACAAAGTGCTTAGTTTAATTTACAAACAACAGGCTCATTGAGCATAAATTAAAACAAAAGAGAATGAAGGTTGATGTTTTACTAGGACTCCAATGGGGGGACGAAGGCAAAGGAAAAGTTGTTGATGTTTTGACTCCTCAATACGATGTCATCACCCGTTTTCAGGGAGGGCCAAATGCAGGTCACACCTTAGAGTTTGACAATTTCAAACACGTATTGCACAATATCCCATCGGGTATTTTCCATAACGATAAAGCCAATATCGTTGGAAATGGTGTAGTACTGGACCCTATCACGTTCAAAAAAGAAATCGATTCTTTAAAAGAAAAAGGTTTCGACATCACTAAAAACCTTTATATCTCTAAAAAGGCACATCTGATTTTACCTACTCACCGTATTCTTGATGCTGCATCTGAAGCATCAAAAGGTAAAACTAAAATTGGTTCTACTCTAAAAGGAATTGGTCCAACATACATGGACAAAACTGGAAGAAATGGACTTCGTGTAGGTGACATCCTTCATAACTTTGAAGAAAAATACGCTGCATTGAAAGAAAAGCATGTAAAAATGCTTGAAATGTACGACTTCGAATATAACATTGAAGAATTTGAAAAGGGACTAACAGAAGGTATTGAAACCCTTAAGAGTTGCATTATTATTGATAGTGAGCACGAAATCAACAAGTATCTTAAAGCAGGTAAAACCATTTTGGCTGAAGGTGCACAAGGAACATTGTTAGATATTGATTTTGGCTCATATCCTTTTGTAACTTCATCAAATACTATTTGTGCCGGAGCATGCACCGGTATGGGTGTAGCACCAAACAAAATAGGTGAAGTATTTGGTATTTTTAAAGCATATTGTACTCGCGTTGGTAGTGGGCCATTCCCTACTGAATTATTTGATGAAACCGGTGAAGAGTTACGCAAGGCCGGACATGAGTTTGGTGCTACAACAGGCAGACCACGTCGTTGTGGATGGATTGACCTTGTAGCTCTGAAATACTCTGTGATGATCAACGGGGTTACCCAGTTAATCATGACCAAAGGTGATGTACTAAGCGGTTTTGAAACCATTAAAGCAGCAACAGCTTACAAGCTGCCTGACGGAACTGTTACTGAGGAATTCCCATTTGAATTAACAGATGATGTTGAGCCAATCTATGAGGAAATAAAAGGCTGGAAAGAAGACTTAACCGGTGTTAAATCTGAGGATGAGTTCCCACAGGAATTAAAAGACTACATTGCTTACCTTGAGAAGCAATTAGAGGTACCAATTACTATAGTTTCAGTAGGTCCTGACCGTGAACAAACCATTGTTCGTAAATAAGACAATTACATACTACTACATATCTAAAGCCTGCATAAAAGTGCAGGCTTTTTTATTGTCAATAGTTCCAAGAGCACAGTTTCCGGCTAGAATAAAATTCTCACATCCAACTTTTATTAATCCAACAAAGAAAAAGGCTACATAGGAACCCGCAATTTGCTACATAATGCCTTACTCGAAAATTCATCATATATTATTTGAATTTTAGTCATATTTAAGACAATATTTATTCAATTATCATCGAACAAACTTCGAAGGAACATTGAAGGAACTTCGAAGGAACTTCGAAGGAACCTTGTTCAATTGTATGATATCTTTCTGACATCTGCAGGTTTCCTTTTTGGAATAGTAAGTCGTGACCTACATTATCTGAATGCCGGAAATCACCATCTAAACAATGGAAATCAATAATAAACAATGTATTATGGGCATAAAAAAACAGCCACCTGCAACAGTGGCTGTTTTCATATATTTTAGAAACTATTAATGTTGAATATTTGGTCTTTCAAGGCCATAGCCTTTCTTCTTATCTTCAGCTTTAAGAGCTAATGCAACAACAATTGCCAATAAACCAGTAGCAGCAAAAATCACCATTGGTAAAGTGTAATCATAATGACTAAAATTACCATTGGCATCTATTACCTTACAGTACTTCTCAAGTACAATACCAATTAACAATGGCATTCCCATTAATCCCCAGTTTTGCACCCAGAAAATTAATGCATATGCTGAACCCAACTGTTTTTCAGGAATAATTTTTGGCACCGATGGCCACATAGCCGAAGGTACCAATGAGAAAGTAACTCCTAATAAGATGATAAGAATAATTGCAATAACATAATGGTTAAGTGCAGGAGCTGCAAAAACAGAGTGTACAGCTAAAAGCATAATAGAACCAATTAACATGATGGTAGCACCTTTACCTTTACGATCATATAAGTTACCGAAGAAAGGTGTTAGGATAATGGTTCCAAAAGGCAATAAACTAGGAATAGCACCCGCAAAATCTTCGTTTACGCCATACTTATTAATCATTAAGTCGGTAGCGTAATAAAGGAATGGGAAAATACCTGAGTAGAACAATACACATAGCAAAGCGATTAACCAGAAACCCTTGTTTTTGATAATGAAAAGAATATCGGACACTTTGAAAGCATCTTCTTCAGACACTTCGTCGCCAATACCTTCCGATTTTTCCAGTTTTTTATCCATAAACGTGTACCAAAGGAAGGCGATAAAACCAGCAATCAACAGTCCTAATCCCAACATTACCGGTGCACTGATAGCAGGAATCCCATTAACCCCCAATGCTTTTGCCATTGGTAAAGGCACAGCTAATGCAAGAGCGGTACCCATACGGGCTGTTGCCATTTCGAGCCCCATTGCCAATGCCAATTCCTTTCCTTTAAACCATTTTACAATTATTTTGGAAATTGTAATACCCGCAATCTCAACACCCATACCGAAAACACCAAAACCCAGTGCTCCAATAGCTATTGACGATTTAAATCCTAGAATAGTTCCTTCCATCGGAAACTCAATGGCATAGTACTGTAAAGCAGTACCTACAATCATTGTAAGTGCCGCGCCAAGTCCAGTAAATCGAACTCCCATTTTATCCAATATGATACCACCAAAAATCAGCATCAAAAAGAAAACATTAAACCATCCATATGCGCTATTCCATACACCGAAATCCGCACTGGTCCAGCCCATATGTTCTTCAAGCAATGGTTTTAATGGAGATATCACATAGTTAATATAATAACCGCATAGCATTGTAAACGACACAACAGCCAGGGCTCCCCAACGTGCACCTTTTGAATCACGTAGACTTTTATTAATTACTTCAGTCATTTTAATTTTAGTTAGTTATATGAACATAAAAGAATAGCCACAATTGACACTGCAGCTACTCTTATTAATGATTAATTACTTTTTAACCGGTACACTTTTTAGCGTTTCTTCCAAATACTCCCAAAATAAACCAACAGTTTCGATGTTTACTTTTTCATCTGGTGAGTGAGGGAAACGAATTGTAGGACCGAAAGATATCATGTCCCAGTGAGGATAGGCACTTCCTAAAATACCACACTCCAACCCGGCATGAATAGCTCTGATTTCAGGTACCTTGCCCCATTTTTTCTGATACACATCCTGCATTGTTTTAAGGATTGGTGAAGCCATATTTGGCTTCCATCCCGGATACTGACCGCCAAAGCTAATCTCAGCTCCTGCCAAACGGAATACACTTTCCATTTTTGATGCTAATGCTTCAATAGCCGTATTAACTGAACTACGCATCAACGCCTGAACAATAATTTCGCCGTTATTTGACTTAACAATAGCCAGATTAGTTGATGTTTCAACCAAACCTTCCATATCGTTACTCATACGTATTACTCCATTGGGCGCAGCAATTATTCCATTGATTAAATCATCCTGTGTTACCTCATCAATAATAGATGAAGGCAAATCTGTTTTTTCAGCAACAAATGATAAATCAGGCTCAACAGCACTTAACTCTGCTTTGTAGATTTCTTCGTACTCTTCAAGGCTTTCGATAAAATCATCGGCATTGGCAGCAGGAACTGTTACAACAGCAAATGCTTCGCGAGGGATGGCATTACGTAAACTACCACCATCAATAGAAGCCAGACGTGCATCGTCATTAGCAACAGCAAATTTTAAGAATCGGAACATTAATTTATTGGCATTTCCGCGTCCTAGTGGAATATCCATTCCCGAATGACCACCTTTCAATCCTGTCAATGATAATTTGTAAGCAACAGAATCAGCTGGCACTTCCTCTTCAGTATAGGTATATTTTACATTGGCATCACACCCACCGGCGCATCCTACATATAACTCACCTTCGTCTTCCGAGTCCATGTTTAATAAAATATCACCTTGAAGAATACCAGGTTTCAGTGCATTAGCTCCAGTCATACCCGCTTCCTCATCCATTGTGATTAAAGCCTCAACCGGCCCATGCTCCATATCGGTTGACTGAAGAACAGCCATCGCAGCAGCAACACCGATACCATTATCGGCACCCAATGTTGTTCCGTTAGCTGTTACCCAACCGTCTTCAATATATGTTTCAATCGGATCTGTTTCGAAATTGTGCTCTTTATCGCTATTCTTCTGAGGAACCATATCAATGTGGCTTTGAAGAATAACTCCCATACGGTCTTCATATCCTGGTGTAGCTGGCTTGCGGATGATAATGTTACCCACCTCATCACGAATAGTTTCTAGACCTAATGATTTACCAAACTCCTCCATAAAATCAATTGCTTTACCTTCTTTTTTAGAAGGACGAGGAATCTGAGTTAATTTATAAAAGCTTTCCCAAAGACCCTGGGGAGATAATTTAGCTATTTCGTTATTCATAACTCTTTGTTTAAAAAAGGGATTATTAATTAGTTTATTAGTTATCTGACTTAGATTAATGTATACATGTTTTACATTAGTCTTATCCTGAAACTAAATTCCATTACTTTCTTTCAATACTCCTAAGTGCTCCTGTTTTAGGGTTGATTCGGATACTTACATTGTCCTGTTCAAGTACATTTGAAGGCATCGATATAACTTGCCCGTATTGTCCCAGGTATACTTCTTTTTCTTTTATCAGCTTATTTTTATCAATAATTTTAATGGTTGCTTTTCCCGGCTTGTTATAAAATAAGCCATTTCGTACTTCCTGCCCTTTTTCAATGACCATAGCTGCATCGGGAAGTTTAGCTCCTTCTTCAGCTTCGAGTTCAAAATATACAGGTGCACCACTTACATCCATTTTATCAACTATACCAGAAACCGTCGAGAAACGGAATAATACATCATTATTGGTACTCATTTTATCAGGAATTATATCAAAAGACTGAGTCATGGTATAGGTTTCTTTTTTACCCACAAATAATTCCATATGCTCTTTTTCCAATTTATTCAGTTCACGAACCATAACTTCGTATGACTGTCCGTCAGGTGGCAATTGCTCAAAATCACTGGCCAGAATTTTAAAACGGCGTTTACGAATTTTATAAATATAGTTGGCTGTTTCTTCAGCCATGGCAGCGTTTGATGTTTTCACCAATTGTTTTTCAATCATGGCTACATCATTGAAATTAACATCGTCGATTCCAGGTAACTCTGATACGGTAAACTCCTTTAAGTAACATTCATCATCGATAATTTCGCTGTTAACACCGGCTAAAACTCCTGATGAAGTTAAATTTAAAAACGGTGCTGAAGCGGCACCTGAATATGTAACTGAATAGCGCTTACTCTCATCCGGCACCCCAAAAGTCTCAATATTAACGGATTTTATTTGCCACTCCACTTTATCTTCTGTTACAACATCACTTACATTAAGCATCTTTTGGGAGTAACGATAAAATGGGCCTACTTTATGAATTGTTTTTTCAACTTCTACATTTACACGAATAACTGTTGTTGGCAAACTATAAAGCAAAGCATTATTTGTAGCATTATTAATTTTGGCTACATCCTGCACATTAACTTTACTTGGAACAGGTTGTTGTACTGCACATGAAGATAAAATTGCGGCAGCACTTATGGCAAGAAATAATTTCTTCATCATCTTAATTATTAATGATTAATAAAGCCCTGAGTTAAGCAATAATCAAGCCATATCTCAATATGCTTTATTTAAACAAACGTCGTTATTTCCATTAAAGTACGACGACCATCAAAGGTAAACGAAAAAAATTAAAAGCCAAGATGATAATTATCGTGTTCAGCGGTGAAATATAGTACAATTTGTACTCGTGTAAAAAATGCAGAGCAGAGTAGAGATTTCATGATAGTAATGATACAAAATTGAATTACTTCAATTTTATACTTTCAATATATTATATCTACCCTCTTAAACTTTTATAAGCCACTCCTATTTTCGAGATAATATCAGAAGCAACAATAGACTCTTCTGCCGAATCATCGAGTAGTAAATCGGCAGCGAGGCCATGCAAATAAACACCAGTTCGAGCAGCTTCCAGTGGTTGATAGCCTTGCGCCAGTAAAGACAAAATAATGCCGGTTAATACATCGCCACTTCCTGCAGTTGCCATTCCGTAGTTGCCGGTAGAATTAAAGTAGCAATGTCCGTCCGACGCGATCACAACAGTATAGGCCCCCTTTAAAACGAGGGTTACCTCCATATCTTTGGCAAATTTGATGGCTTTTTGCAGGCGTTCAAAAGAACTGTTGCTTGTTCCGGCTAAGCGATCAAATTCACCAGGATGAGGCGTTAATATAGCATTATCAGGAACCAGCTCCCACAAATCATCATCAATCGAAAGAATATTTAATGCATCAGCATCCAGCACAACTGGTTTGCCATCCAGAGACTCCATTAGTTCTCGCAGGGCGGTTTGCGTGTTGGGCTTGGTACCAATACCCGGTCCGATTCCAACAGCGTCGTATGCATCTAAATCAGGGAATTCTGATATAAGAATATCAGATCTGTCAATATTTGCCATTGCTTCAGGCACTGCCGTTTGTATTATTGAATAGCCGAGGCGTGGCACATGACTTGTCAATAATCCTGCACCAGTTTTAAGGCACGCTCTAGATGCCAGCAAAGCAGCCCCCATCTTTCCGTAATTACCAGCCAGTAGTAAAGCATGACCAAAATGCCCCTTATGTGCAAAGCGACTGTGATTCTTCAACGAACTCTTAATATGTTCAGGTTCTGTATAACAATAGTCTGATGGTGTATTATTAATTATGGCCGTATGCAGACCAATATTAACCACATGCCACTCTCCTACGTAATTTTCACATTCAGGCAGCAGAAAAGCCAGCTTTGGAAACTGAAAACTGATCGTGTGATCTGCCATTACAATAGCATCCTGATCATTTGAGGCATTATCCTCTCCAAATAAACCTGAAGGAATATCAATACTTACCACTTCCACATCCAGCTCATTAATGTATTGAACCAAACTTTTAGCTAAACCTGAGAGAGGACGATTTAATCCGGACCCAAATAAACCATCAATAATGATATCATCATCACTTATCTGACTAAACTGACCTTCTGCATTTAGTATAGAAACACTATCCTTAATCAGCTTGAGGCGTTGAAGATTGACTCTGCCATCTTTACTCAGTTTATCCTCTTCTACTATTAAATAAATCTGAACCTCACGGCCATCTTTAATCAACATCCGAGCAACAGCAAGCGCATCACCTCCATTATTTCCCGGCCCAACTAAAACTGAAACGTCACCATGCGGATAAAGGCTGATAAATTTCTTATAAAAATGTAGTGATGCGCGCTCCATTAAGTCTATGGATGCGATTGGTTCATTATCGATAGTATATTGATCAATGGCAGAGATTTGAGTTACAGGAAATAGCTTCATTGGAAACAGTTATAATTCAACACCTATCAAATTTACAAAGTTTTTGGGTGCAATAACAGCATTTCCTGTTGGTAAGTCAGAACAAAGGGTTACCATTCATTCGAATTTAAATTGAGCTAATTATGATTTTTAATATTTTATTAATAATTATTAGACATACACTTCTAACGCTCACACATTTACACACAACCTGTTACAGAGCATGACAGTTACGATTTGTAAGTGACCCAAAAAAACATATATTTGCTTCGCTTTGAATTAACAACTAATTATAAATTAAATAGATATGTTTAAACAACATCCTAAAGGACTTATTCCTGCCGCTCTTGCCAATATGGGTGAGCGTTTTGGTTTTTACACAATGATGGCCATTCTTGTGCTGTTTTTGCAAGCAAAGTTTGGATTAAATGGTAAAGATGCAGGACTTATTTACTCTGTATTTTATGCATTAATTTACATCTTGTCATTAGCTGGTGGTTTTATTGCTGACAAATTAAGAAACTACAAAGGAACTATTTTAAGTGGTTTGTTAGTGATGGGCCTTGGTTATGTATTCCTTGCAATACCTACCGGCGCAAGCAACTTCACTCTTGTAATGACGTGTTTGGCATTATTCGTAATATCTTTTGGTAATGGATTATTCAAAGGAAACCTACAGGCATTAGTTGGTCAGATGTATGATAATGAGGAGTATGGAAAATATCGTGACTCAGGTTTCTCCTTATTCTATATGTTTATTAATGTTGGTGCCATCTTCGCTCCTTTTATTGCGGTAGGTGTTCGTAACTGGTGGTTAAATAGTAACGGTTTTAATTACAACGCCGACCTTCCAGCCGTATGTCACTCTTATATAGATGGAACTATTTCTGCTGAAGCAACTACTAAATTTCAGGAAATGGCTAACGTTGCCAACGGCTCAACAGTAACCGATCTTGGAGCATTCGCCAATGAATACTTGAATGTGTTCTCTACTGGTTTCCACTATGCATTTGGTACTGCAATTATTGCTATGCTTATCTCTCTAGTGATTTATGTAATCAACAAGAAATACTTCCCAAATCCAGGCGGACATGAAGATGAAGTAAATTCAGGAGCTAAAGCTGAAGCACCTCAAATGGATGCTAAAGAAGTAAAACAGCGCTTATATGCATTATTTGCAGTATTCGCAATTGTAATTTTCTTCTGGTTCTCATTCCACCAGAATGGTTTAACTCTTACCATGTTTGCAAAAGACTATACAGACTTAAGTATGATTAATATTAACTTAGGTAGTGTAAGTATTCAGGGAGCTGAGTTATTCCAGTCTATTAACCCATTCTTTGTGGTATTCCTTACGCCTATTGTAATGGCTGTTTTCGGCTGGTTACGTTCACGTAATATGGAACCATCGACTCCTAAGAAAATTGCCATCGGTATGTTTATTGCAGCCCTAGGGTTCGTTGTTATGACATTAGGTTCAATGGATTTACCTTTATTCTCATCAATCGATCCTAACCAAGGTGGTACTCCTCTTGATCTAGCACAAAAAGTAACTCCAATGTTACTTATTGGTACATACTTTATCCTTACAGTCGCTGAATTATTTATCAGTCCTCTTGGAATTTCATTTGTATCGAAGGTAGCTCCTCCGCAATACCAAGGTATTATGCAAGGTGGTTGGTTAGGTGCAACCGCTTTAGGTAACCAGTTATTATTTATTGGTGCAATTTTCTATGAATCAATTCCAATCTGGGCTACATGGACAATCTTTGTTGTAGCTTGTATCATTTCAATGTTTACAATGCTATTTATGTTGAAGTGGCTAGAACGAGTTTCGAAGTAATTTGATCTTAATCATATACTAAAAAAGCGGCCAATGGCCGCTTTTTTTTTATGTCTCGTCATGAAGAATCAACATGGGGTGTTCAGGATGTAAAACCATTTTTTTGGTTACACTTGGATGGAACAAACGTTCAAAGAATGATTCGTTATGTCGAACCAGTGTTACGATATCAGCATCATTTTCATCCATAAACTTTAAAATACCATTGCTTACATCTTCTCCTTCTATAAAGTTGAAGCTTAGATTCAATCCTTCAAAGTGAGATGCAATTTTGTTCTCCGCTTCTAAACGATTAACGTAATCATCTTCCAGAACATTTACAAACATTAAATCGGCATGGAAATGATGCGATAAATCGCGTAAAGGCTCAACAACATCGTCAACCTTAATATCTTTCAAATCGGTGGCGAACACAATTTTATCAGGTTTTTTAAATTTAGCATGTTTAGGAACAACCAATAGTGCTGCATTAATATGCTTTACTACTTCGTAGGCATTACTGCCTAATAAGAAGTTTTCAAGTGCAGTTTCGCCACGACATCCCATTACAATTAACTCTGGTTTGAAGTCTGTAATTTCATTCTGTACAACTTCCATTAGATTACCAAAGCGAGATGCTAATTCAACGCGCGCATTAGGAAAACGCCTATGCAAGAGGGACAATTCATTCTTTAGTCCTTTCAGACTTTCTTCGGCCAATTCTTCTTTCACCTGCATGATATACGGACTGCCGCTAAACTCCAGATCGTAAGCATTAAGAAGGTCAAAATACACCTTTTCGTTTTCGAACATCTTGAGGGCGTACATGGCGGCATTCCTGGCAGTGTCAGAGAAATCAGTTAATAACAGAATCCGTTTCATAGTGTAATGATTTAGGAATTCATATTTCAACATGCGACACCGGCTTGGATAGCCGTAGGAAATACTCATTACCGAACATTTTCGGAAAAGCAACTGGCATTGCCTGATAGTAAATATCAATCCAACCCAATAAGAAACCAACCTATATTATTATACGGAGATTTGGAAAAATAGGTTATGATTTTAGTGTACACAAAATACCTGTTCATCAACACAATGGTGACGTTAATCAACTTTAGGAAACCTAATTTTAGTTTTTAGGTATTAAACCTGTTAGGACAACAACACACTCATTCGACGCAATAAAAAACGCCCCTCCAGGTTCTGATCATCCACACTGTGTCCCTCTATTTTATCAGGATCAGATAATTCGGCAATGCGATCATCCAGACAATATTCAACAGGGAAAGGAGCATCAATAACTGCATAGCTTTTACCACGTAGCATTAAACGATCTTCAATTACATCGCCTTCCACATCAATAGATATCAGAAATGAGCCCTCATCATATATATATTCGCGGTATACCAATGTACCCGATATTTTTTCACCAACCTGCATTAACACAGCATATCCCATATCAAACCCCGCATCAAACTGTTCAAAAAATTGCCACTCGCCGGTTAAATTCATGTAGTTAGTTTATAGTCTTAAGGTAGAAGTCAATTGTTTTTCATTACCTTGACTAATACCTTTATTTATTTTATAACAAAAAAGAGCTGGCAAATATAGCCAACTCTTTTGATATTTTATGGATAAGAAATTATTCCTTACGCAGCAGGGATTCCACCCATACCGAAAACCATTGCCAAAAGTGCAACTGTTTCAATAACACCCATAGCTGCAATGTACATACCAGCACCTTGCTTGTCGTCAACAGCTAAGTTAGAACAAGCAGCAGCACCTGCACGTCCCTGCATTATAGCTGATGCAGCAATAGCGATACCTACGAATAAAGCGAAAATCATTTGATTGGTATAGCTATCAGGATTAAGGTTAGCTCCAATTAATGAGTTCATGAAGATCATACCATAAATCACCTGACTTAAAGGCATACCTACCATTGCAAGTGCTAATGCAGGCAACTTCTTTTTATCTTTAATTGATTGCTTCCAAAGCCCCATTGCGCCCATGGCTGCAATTCCTGTACCTATTGCTGAACCTACTCCTGCGATTCCTAAAGCGATGGCGTGACCACCAAATCCGTTTACTACTGTTAATAATGTCATCGTATTATAGTTTTATTAGATTTTACTTATTTTTTAATTTTAAATGGGTTGTATTCACTCCCCGAAAATTCTACGCTGGCATGGCCTGCGTATTCCAACATATTTAATCGAACGCCGTGTACCAGTACTGCCATCGCTGCCAATGTCATGTTTAATGCATGTCCAAGTACAAGCACCAATACAGCCCCAATTCCTGAAGCAATAGTGGTAATGCCTTCTCCTATGGCCATATCATTAAAACTACTCGCCATTAATACGGTTGATAATCCAACGGCATACAAACGAATGTATGAGATAACATCAGAGAAACCGTTTATCACATTCAAAGGTAGATTACCTAATGATGACAGCATACCTTTAAAGACAGGCTGACCCGGGCTTGAAAATAAGGCAACCAATACAGCACCACCAATAAATAACCATGGCATAAATTCAGGAGCCTCTATTCCCAAAACCATCTTATTTACCAGAAAGTATAGACCCCAAACAATGGATACCCAACCAATTTGGGCCACAGGAATGACACTATTAATGTATTTCCATCCTTTTTGCAGGTGACCAATGGTTAAATGTACAGCTCCAATCAGGAACATAAATTGTTGTATCTTTAGGTTATCCCCTCCAAAACTAGCCAGTTGTTGCACTTGCAGTTGCTTCAAAAACGGGATATTGGCAATGGTTTCAGCACCAAAATAGGTTCCGGTCAACACACCCCATGTCATCACAGATACAGACAGTGTGTAAAACAAGCCAAACTCTATTTTCTTAACAAATCCTGACTTCCAATGTGCCAAAAGAGTCAAAGCAAAAAAGATTACTCCATATCCTGCATCACCCACCAGAATACCGGTAAAGAATGTAAAGAAGATTAAAAAGACATTCGAAACATCTATTTCATTGTATCCGGGTACAAGCCCCATAAAATTCATTACAGGTTTAATCTTGTGAGTCCATTTCGGATTCTTAAGCAAGGTTGGAACTAAATCATATTCATCAGGACGTGGTTCACGTACCACATAACCCCATCCGTTTTGCTCAGCAGCTTCGGTTACATTACTAACCTTGTCTTCCGGAATATACCCTTCCCAACAACGCACCTTATCATGAAAGGCAATACCACCATACTGAACAGTGCGTATTTTTAGTCGTCGGTAACGCTCTTCAAGGGCTTCTGTCAACAGGCCTTTTTGAGCACTTAGCTTCTGTAATAACTGCAAGTTACTTTCTAACTCGGTGTCCTTCTCACTTAACGCAAGTTCGGCTTCCCGCTTTGATATACCAGGTAACTCAACCTGATGATAGTTTAATGCAGCATCTTTATCCTCACTGATAAGCACTACCTTACCAAGACCATTTGAATGACCTGCAATTTTGACGTTTTCCTGATTGTGGAGACTTTTCAGATCCTTTTCAGGCACTTCGTATAGCTTAAGGTATACCCCGTTCTTATTGATAATATTAATATCGTCCAACGAAATATTTCCCCAGCTATCGTACCATTGCTTAGCTTTGGAAACTTCAGCAATTTGCTTTTTCAGATCATTTGCAGCGTTGTTCGCTTCCAGAACTTTTTCCAATAGAGCAACTTCACCTCTCTCTTCCCGGGCGTAATTATTGACTTCTATTGATGAATCCGGTTCAGTTCCTTCATACTCATCTAATATGCCAATAGCCTTTTCCAACTCGTCAATGCGTTTTTGAACACGCTCTATCGACTCATCTTTAGCCGGTTGAAATGGCGAAATATGCATCAAGCCCATATTGCCTAAAACCATCAAATCCTCATCCATATCATTGGTAGGATTCGCCATAAAGAGCAATAGTTTTTTCATTTTTATAATCATGCCATCACTCCTTCCTTTTGACTGGTCTTAACCACTTTGGCAGTTGCAATTGTCAGACGTTCATCATCCTGCAATTTCTGACCAATTTTACGAATCGCAGTTTTCGCATTTGGAATACGACGATTTTCAAACAATTTAATACGGGCACGAACATCCAATAGCTCTTCTTCGAGTAAACGAATCTGCTCTTCCAAACAGTCTATTTCAGCCATGAGTTGCAATTGCTCTTTCATTAAGCCAATGGCATCATCCACCCACAACGGTGTATCAGACTCAATGGGTTCAACGTTAAAGTCAACACCTTCATACTGATACACGCGAACACCAGCCACATCCACAGGCTTAGTTATTACTTCATTTACAGAAATAAACGATTTAATGTCCACGTGCGAATCACTCATAACAGCAATCCATGGTTCAGCTTTTCGATTGTTCCTTTCAATCACCTGTCGAATTTCCTCAATTCTTTCAGCAATTGTATTAATTGTTGACATTAAGGATTTCTCCATGGCTTCGAACAAAGGCAGCATTCGAAGCGATACCTTTAGAATTTTCTTCTGACGGGCACGCTCTGTTTTCGTGTATTTAATTTTAACTCCTGCCATTATCCCTCCTTCTTTTTAGGCGGGTTCACAACCGACGCCAATACCTCTGAACCTCGATCCTTATCAAAGGAATTTAAACGATTTAAAATCTGCAAACGCAGTTTATAAACCATAACCTCTGTTAAAGAAAACGATTCTCCGGCAACTATAGTGTCGAGTTCTTCCCACTGCCATCTCATTATCAGCTTCTCACGCTCCAATGGATTGGCATGAACTACAGTTATTGGAAGTCGCGCTAAACTGGGGGTGCGTCTTTGAGCTTTGGCAGCTCTAAGCTCCGCCATGTCTTCTTTCATCTCATCCAACATAACAGCAATACTTTTTAGACTCACTTTCCCTTCTGAATCGGTTGCCTTATAAATATCAACCGGTTCAAGTTTTTTAAAGTGCTTTGCCGACAACTGACTTTTGGCATCCTCGGTAAACTCCTCCATGGTAATAGGAGGAACCTGACCAAACTTCAACGATGGCAAACTACACATTAAATAAACCAAGTTTGACATGTTTAGGCCTCCTGGTTTTGGGTTATGCGCTCAACCAAATCTTTATTTAATAAGGTAAACATAGCCTGCTGTATATCACTGTCGCTTAATACAAACTGTACGCCGCTATTTTCTTTTGACTGCACCACAATTTTGGCCTCATTATTAGCCAGTGGCTTCAACTCCACTTCTTCTTTCAGCCCGGCTTTCGCAATAAATGCCTCCATGGCCTTAAGTGTTTCAGCAGGGACAGATACCGCTTTTTTTCCTTCAATTGAAGCGACTACTGCTTTTGTCAATTCCTGTAAATATTGATCTTGTGTAAATAAGCTTTCACTTAATTCACCAAAAATTGACTCCATATACTTAAGAACGGATACTTTAGTTGCCTCAATCATATCACGAGAAGCTTGTTTCAAAGCCATTTGGGCATTATTTTCTGCCTGTTCAGCTTTTGTATTAGCCTCATCTATAATAGTCTGTTTTTGAGCTTCAGCCTCTGAAATAATTGCCTCAGCCTGTTTCTTAGCTTCTTCTATAATGCGTTGCTTTTCAGCCTCTCCTGCATCAATGCCTTGCTCTTTAAGCTTCGAAACTATCGTTTCCAGGTTTTCTTTATTATCGTGCATTTCTTTCATCTGTTTAAAGTTAATATTCAGTTACCAGATGAAACTCTCGATGAATTTTATTCATTTTCTAAAAAACACAATTTTAGAATATTCCAATTCATGTTCGTTTCATGTTTTACAGGTAACCGATTAATTCTTATCCCAATATTCTTCGATCAGTTTTTTACTGAGTCCTGTTTCTGTAGGATCGAAATGGCGTTTAAGAATAGCCCAACATTTATCAAGAGCTGCTTCAAGCTCAATTGGTTCACCAAATGGCTCTTCAACATTATCGATAAAATCGGTACGGTAACGTAATAGTTTTTGCGAATATGGGTCATTGGCAGCACCCACCTCTGATGCCTCATGTGCTTTTTCAGCATCTGCCAATAATGATGCCATAGCAGTCATGATAGCACGGTGGTCACTTCGGGTTTTTCCATTAACCCCTTGCTTCAGACGAGACAATGAACGAGCTAATTTAAGCTTTCCATTTTCCAGGAAGAACTGTCCTTCGGTAATATAACCGGTATTATCCGGCACAGGATCTTCTAGAGACTCAAGAGTCGTTGCTCCAATAATTGTAATGGAACCGGCGCCTTCAATGTCGGCAGCCACCTCGTATCGTTTTGCCAACTCTGAATATAAAGAACCAGGATAACCTTGAAGAGAAGGAATCATATCCTGATAGTTGGCCACGTTACGTAAAATATTTGACCAGTTTGTCATATCAGTTAACAGAACTAATACATCTTTTCCCTGATCACCAAACTCACGTGCCACACTTAAAGCCACATCAGGCAACATTAAACCTTTAATCTGTGAATCACCGGCCAGGTGGGTAAACATGATGGTTTTATCAATATTACCCGACTGCGACAACTGATCTTTAAAATACTGGTACTCATCAAACTTCAATCCAATTCCGGCAAAGATGATAACATCAGCCTGTGCTCCCTGGGCAATCTGTGATAACAAGCGGTTGTATGGTTCTGTAGGACCCGCAAAGATTGGAATCTTCTGCGATTTAACCAATGTATTAAATACATCAATCATTGGAATACCAGTCCATAAAGCCTGCTTAGGTACATTTCTTACGGTTGGATTAAGCGTATCTAATCGTGTTGATACTTCTTTCTCAAAAATGACCTCTGGTCCGCCATCAGCAACTTCACCTGAACCGTCAAAACTACGTCCCAACATTTTGTTAGAAAATCCTGCCGTCAGGGGAACTTCATGCATTCTAATTTTGGTACGGGTACTTAAACCGGTCGTTCCATTAAACACCTGAAAACGTGTTGTATCTTCAGTTATATTAATTGCTTTAGCAAATGATAAGCTTTGGCCGGTATCAGCTTCTAATAATTCAACCACATGGTTGAGTGCTACTCCCGGATTGCCCTCAACAGAGATAAGAGCTTTACCTACTTCGCTAATTTTATTTATTTCTTTTCTTATCATACGGCGTATTCCTCCTGTAAAATAAATTTGTCAACTGCGTTTGGTAACTGAGCTAATTGTTCTTCTGCAGTAGCTGAGTAATTCCAGTCCTTCCACCATTGGCGCAATTCATCAAACTTACTCTTAATCATCTCTTTTAACTGCTCATCATCCATATCCCAGCTTCAAAAGCAATGTCACTGTCAATCAGGTTCTGAACAGCCTTATTGATTACATCCAAACGTTCCGGACGTGTACAAGCATCAATTTTATCAAAGGCATCCTGTTGCATTACACAGAAATCAATTGTCAAACCTTTTTGAAATTGTATATAGTTTGCAACCGGCACTTTCTTTAAACCAATTGTACTAATCGTTTGATCAATATCATTGGCCTCATTAAGAGTGGTCAACATCCTTTGACGATCTTTCCATGATACGAAGCCATCATAAACTGATGTAGTATATACCAAAGGATCAATAGCAGGATATTTTTTTGCATCAGCTCGATCCTGAGATAAGCCCCAGAAACCACCTGTAGCATCCATGGTCGCTTGTGTCACCGGTTCCTGGAAGTTACCACCTGCAGGCGATACCGTTCCAATAAATGTTAGTGAACCACCGGTGCCAAGATCTTCACCGGCACGTTGATACATACCTTTAATCTGATCTGGAATATCCATTGGGAAAGCTTCCGGCCCTGGGATATCGCCCTGACGACCACTTCGCTCACGTAGTGCCTGCGCCCAACGAGAAGTCGAATCAGCCAGCATGACTACTTTCTTGCCCTGGTAACGGTAGTACTCACCTACTGTTAATGCGATAAATACCGAGGCCTCACGAGCCGCCACCGGCATTGAACTAGTGTTACCAAAAATACACATACGCTTCATCAGTGATTCTCCTGTTGTAGGATCTTCCAACTCGGCAAATTCCTTAAAAACCTCCACTGCCTCTCCGGCACGTTCTCCACATGCGGCCATAATCATGATATCAGCAACCGCATATTTACATAAAGAGTGCTGTAATACTGTTTTACCAGCACCAAAAGGACCAGGGTTACCAACTGTACCTCCATATCCAACAGGTGCTAACAGATCAATTACACGTGTTCCTGTCGAAATAGGTTTGCTTGGTATTGCTCTTTCTTTAAACGGAATAGGCGATTTTACAGCATGACGGAAAACCAGTTTAAGCTCGTGCTTGTTACCTAGCTCATCAGTTACAACTGCAACTTGTTGAGTTATATTTACCGAACTTTTTTCGATAATACTTTCAACCTTACAAGATCCAAAAGTAAAAGGCACCAATATCTTATGATCCACCTTACCTTCAGGTACTGATCCAATAACATCACCTCCGGCAACTGAATCACCTGGTTTTACACTCGGGGTGAAATCCCATAAGGTTTCCTCATCCAATGATGGAGCATTCATGCCAGGCTTCAAATAAGCGTCTTCTTCACTTAGTTTATACAAGGGATTTTGAAGTCCGTCCCATACACTGGTTAAGAGACCTGGACCCAATAAAACAGATAAAGGAGTGCCCTTAAACACCACTTCATCACCAATCTTGGCTCCGGTTAAATCTTCAAAAACCTGCATTTCTACAATACCTGCATCGGCATTTTTCGGATCAGGCAGTATCTGCAAAACCTCCGCCTGGAGGAATTTTCCATCAACGGAAATCTCAGCAGTTTCCCCCATTATCACATCATCAAAGAATCGGGCTTTCACCAACGAATCCTGGATGGAAATCAGGTTTCCTGTCCTCTTTTTATTGATATCGTTCATAATTTATATTTTAAAGCCAGCAGAATTAATCCTAACTGACTCCCCATTACTAATTAAAAGCATTCAATAACTTAGCCTTCATATGTTCATTCAACCTAAATGATCTTTTACCGAATTACCTGAGCAACTTAACCTTAACCTCAATTTACTAATCACATCTCTGTCTGTTAATACACAAGTCTCATTTTGCAACATATCAGGATCAAATGCTGTAATTCTAAAAATTAACATTTTTTAGGAACCAAATATAATTTTTTTTTGACACGTAAGCGACATTAATTTAGATAGATTATAAAGAGGAAAATAGCGATAGTTAAAAGGTATAACGAATGTAAATAATTAATCAATCAAATGGAAGTATTAATGAATGAACACTAACAATTTTTGAATAAAATAACATTAACAAGTTACGAATTTAAAAAGATGACTTATTGCATATTCAGAGCTCTTTATCTCATATGCAACTAAAACATTACATTCTCTTTTTATAATCAAGGTTAAGAGACTAAAAATCCTAATACAAAAAAGCTTACAGGGCACTAAAGAGAAAAACGGGGCATAAAAAAAGCCGTCCCACCACAGGACGGCTTAGCAAAACATTAACCATAAAAACCAAATTCAAGCCAAATGCTAACAAATGGCCGAACTTTGCGCCTTCTTAACCACTTGGAAGGCGTTTTCTATCTGTTCTATCAAATCCTGAGGATTTTCTAGTCCAATACTCAATCTAACCAAGGCAGGTGAAATACCTAATTTCGCTCTGTCCTCTTCCGAAACATCTACGTGTGTCATTGTTGCCGGATGCTGAGCTAAACTTTCTGTAGATCCCAGACTTACAGCTAATTTAAACAATTTAAGATTGTTCAGGAATAAAAAGGCTTCTTTTTCTCCTCCGGCAATATCAAACGCGATCATTGATCCGGTTGATAAACACTGACGTTCAAAAATATCTTTTAATTCTGGCTCATCATCCAATAATCCAAGATAGTGAATTTTATCAACCATTGGATGATCTTTCAGGTAATCAGCAATAATACGTGCACTTTTGGCTTGTTCCTCCATACGCACTTTTATCGTTTCCAGACTCCTTTGCAACAACCAGCTCGAATTAGGATCCAACTGACTACCAAAGAACGTTCTCATACCTTTAATCTGACCAATTAAATCAGCCGGCCCTGTTACTGCACCAGCAATAACATCACTATGGCCTCCAATAAATTTAGTTGCCGAATAAATAACAATATCGGCTCCAAACTGCATCGGATGCTGAAAAACAGGACCTAAAAATGTATTATCAACTGCGTAAACACATTTTTTTTCTGCGGTACTAAAATATTTAGCAACCCTCGACACCATCTCCATATCAATAATAGAGTTGGTAGGATTACCAGGTGTTTCAACATAGACCATTGATGGTTTACGTCCAGGATACATTTTTTCAACACGCTCGATGATAACATCTTCACCTTCGCCTTTGACAAAACTTACAACACCTATATTAAACTCTGGTAAGACATGATTAAAGAAATGATCAGTTCCACCATAAACAGGTCCTGAATACAGCAAAATATCACCTGGCTTTACAAATGAGAAAACGGTCGTTGAAATGGCTCCCATTCCACTTGAAAAGAAAGCAGCACCATCAGTTTCATCCCAAAGCGCCAATCGCTTCTCTAAAATATCCATATTCGGATGGTTCAAACGAGAATAAATCATTCCCATTTCTTCGCCTTCTTCTTTTTCTCTAAGACCATACGCTAATTCAAAGAAAGCCTTCCCCTCTTCTGCTGAATTAAAGCAGTATGTTGAAGTTTGAAATATTGGACTTTTTACAGCCCCCTGATGTGCATGTGCATCATATGCATGTGACATCATCAAACTTTCTGGTTTCATCTTCTTATCCATCGTCGAAATATTTTTTAACAAATTTAGCTCATCGCAGTTTATTTAACCACATTAATAATTTATATTGGTGTTTTATTCTACTTTAGTTGCTTATAGTAGAATTTTCTAAATGAATAAAATTGCAGATATGGCCACAACAGAAAAATATTCTCCCATCAACCTTGATGACACGGATAAACGACTTTTAAAATTACTTCAGGAAAATGCTAAGATGACCACAAAACAACTTGCACATCATCTTAATTTATCAACTACGCCAGTGTTTGAACGCATTAAACGATTAGAACGAACCGGAGTCATTGAGAAATATGTAGCAATTATAAATAAAGAAAAAGTGGGTAAAGAGCTTGTGGCTTTTTGTAATGTATCACTTAAACAGCATTCGCATGATGTTATACATGAGTTTGAAGAAGCCATTGCAAATCTTCCAGAGGTTATTGAATGCCATCATATCGCCGGAATGTTTGATTATACTTTAAAAGTCATCACGCAAAATATGGATACCTATCACAACTTTATATATAATAAACTGGCATCAGTTGACAATGTGGGCAACGTACAAAGTTCATTTGTAATGCGCGAGATAAAATCTGGCACCGAGTTACACCTTGATTAATTATTTATTATCCAAAGGCAGGTAAAAGAAGAAATTTGTACCAACACCAGGTTCTGATTCCAATCCGATTTTACCATTCAACAACTCGACAAGATTCTTTGTAATAGTAAGTCCAAGACCATTCCCGGCATACAAATCGCTTGTATTGTTTTCAACTTTCAAAAAACGATCAAAAATACGGGACTGATGCTCAAGATTTATACCGATGCCACTGTCCTCAACACTAAAGCGAGCAAAACGTCCTTCCTTAACCAGCGAAACTTTAACATAGCCGGCTGCGGTAAACTTAATTGCATTACTAATTAAATTATTAAGGATCTGTCTTAATCTGAAGTTATCAGAGATAACAAAAATTGCATCATCAGGACAATGAAGCTCAAGCTGTAATTTTGGTTTTTCCTTTAACACTTTTGAAGTATGGAATGACTCAAACACTTCTTTAACAAGACTTTTTGCATCAAGACTATTTAAAACAATTTTCAACTGTCCCGATTCTATCATAGAAATATCTATAATGTCATTAAGAAGATGCAACAAGTTATCTCCATTCGTTTTAATTAATTTAGCAAAGTCGTTTTTCTCATCACTTGAAAAAGAGCCATCAAGTAATAATTCTGAAAAACCCATTATGGCATTCATTGGAGTACGAATTTCATGACTCATATTTGATAAAAACGCCGACTTTAACCGGTCTGACTCTTCAGCTGCTTCTTTCGCCAGTATTAACTCTTCGGTTCGTTCATCTACCAGTTTTTCCAAATTCTTTGCAAAACCCTCCAGTTCTTCTTTTTGCCTTATGATTTCATCTCGTTGCCGATGAGCAATATTACGTTGCAACTGAATTTCTTTAGTTCTGATACTCACCCTTTTCTCTAAAACTTCTTTATCTTTTTGTACCCGGATATAATATAAACGCCCAATTAAATAAACAAGAACGATGCAGACAAGAACGCATAGCGCGATAAACCATGTTCTCTTCCAAAAAGGCGGTTTAATAACCAAATTGAGATTTTTAATATTATCACATAAATACCCTTCTGCATTTGTTGAACGTACCTGTAATATGTATTTACCAGGGCTTAAATCGATGAATGTCAGATTTCTCTTTTTATTTAATGGAATCCACTCTTCAGAGTTGGGTAACATTCTGTAGTAATACTCAATCTCTGAAGGGTTTTGATAATCCAGAGCTGCAAAATTAAGTGTAAAGAATCGTTCATTGGGTTTAAAATAGATTGTACTGGCGTTTATTATTGAGGTATTAATTACCACATCCATATTAGTAGAATCCCTGACTGAAACAGGCTGGCCAAATAGTTCGAGCGAAGTAAAAAATAATGGTGCATTAAATGTTGATTGCTCAATACTATCCGGATGAAAAATATTAAATCCATTAATACCTCCAAATATTAGACTTCCGTTTTCCAATCTTTCAGAAGCGGAATTAAATTCATTGCTTTGCAAGCCATCGTTCACATCAAAGTTTACAACTGTACCAGTATTTATATTTATTTTAGATATCCCCTTATTAGTGCTAACCCACAAACTATTATCGTACTCCATTATCTGGTAACAATACGCGTTTGCAAGTCCTTCTGATAAACCAAACCGTTTAACAACTTTAAACGAAGTGTCAACCTGGCAAACTCCCTTATCTGTTGAAAACCAAAGTCGATCGTAACTATCTTCATAAATGGAATGAACACCGGCATTACTTAATCCCAATTCTCCTGTATCATTGGCAAAACAAAAAATAAATGAATCACTTTCTTCATTGTACCTGTTTATTCCATTTGGTGTCGAAACCCATATTCTTCCTAACTTATCCTGATGAATATCCCAAATCGTAACAAGGTCTTCATAACCATTTTTATGCTGAAATAAATAACGTTTAATACTATTGGAATTACCATCTATTCTTGCAAGTCCATAGGCCGTACCAACCCATATGTTACCACTAGCATCTTTTTCTATGGCAAATACTTCATCATCAGGTAATGATGACTTATTATCTTTTGAATAATTATATATTACATTGTGCTTTGTTTGGATATTATGCTTTACTAATCCTTTGGAAGTGCCAATCCATAGATTGTTCCCATCGTTTAACAAGGCCCAAACTGACATATTTATATCTTCACTAAATGGTAAATATTTTTGTATTTGTCCATTAAGCGGATTCCAGATTGACAAACCTTTCATTGTCCCAATCCAAAGTTGGTTATTCGCATCCAATTCAAGAGCATAAACTGATTTTCCATTAATGCCCTGGCCATCTTTAGTTTGATAATAATGAAGAAATTGTGTGCCTGAAATGTCTTTATGAATGACGCCGCTACTCTTGGTTCCAATCCACAAGTTATCATTCTCGTCAATAAAAAGACAACGGATATAATTCTCTTGCAACGAATGTATATCGAAGGGGTTATTTTTATAATGCCTAACGTTTCCATCAGCAGAGACATGAATCAGTCCACTAAGACCACTGCTCAACCACAAACCGCCACCTTTATCAACTTCAATATCACTTACTTTAGTATTATCTAGATACAAAAGCTCGTATTTCCCATTTACCGTATTAAACTCATAAAAACCATCATCAGTTGCCACCCATAGATTATTGCCAGAATGATCAAACTCCAACTCTTCAATAATATTGCTATTATCAGACTGAAATGTGCTCTGGGCCACCGGCCACTGTTTATATGTATTTTCCTTGGTATTTAATTCAACAATACCCATCCCATAGGTCCCAACCCATATTGTATTATTTCCAGCGGCAAGAACGGCTGTAGGCACAACATACGGGAAAAGTCCATTTTTATCCTCGCTGACCTCAAAGTTTTTAAATACTTTTTTATCCGAATCGTATATACTTATGCCATAGGCTGATGCTATGACAATATGACCATTGCTATCAATGCAAATATCATATATAAAATTTGACAAAACACCGTTTTCACCTTCTACATAAGTGTGATGAATAAAGAACTCAGTTTTAGGATCAAAGACACTTAATCCTCCACCATTCGTACCAATATATATTAAATCATTTTCACTGTCCTCGAATATACAATTAATGGTATTATTCAATATACCGGCTTTGACTCCATTATCTGTTGTAAAAACGGTGACATCAATACCATCATATCGATTTAATCCATCTTCCGTTCCAAACCAAATAAATCCACGCTTGTCTTTTAAGACACAACTAACAGAATTCTGAGATAACCCCTGGTCGATGGAAAAGGAATAGCTTGTGTATTCTTTAACCTGAGCAAATGCTGCAGGTAATGTCACCTGCCAAATCAGACAAATTAAAAAAAGGCGATATTTAGGACTACTTTTCTTCAAACACACTCAATTAAAGTAACAGATAAAATTAATCAAAGTTACCTCATATACAAATCGAATATCGGAACAAACAAAACGTAATATCTATTGTTTAGTGACTAAACTAAATTGATTAATAAGAAAAACATGAATATAATCGAAAAACTAAATTGGCGTTACGCCACAAAGGAATTTGACACATCAAAGAAATTATCAGATGAGCAATTAGACCTACTGTTAGAAGCAACAAACCTTACTCCTTCTTCATTTGGTCTTCAGCCTTTTTCTGTAATTGTAATTGAGAACGACGAAATCAGACAAAGACTTAAGCCTTCGGCCTGGAATCAACCCCAAACAACGGATGCATCTCACCTCATTTTATTTGCCATAAAAACCGATTTATCAGAGAAAGATGTCGATGAATTCATAAAAAGAATATCTGAATCACGAAACATACCTATTGAATCATTAGCAGAGTATGACGGAATGATGAAAGGTTTTCTAAAGCAAATGTCAAACGAAGACATTAACAACTGGCAGGCAAAACAGGCCTATATTGCACTTGGTCAGTTAATGGTTTCTGCTGCAGTAGAAGGCATAGACACTTGTCCAATGGAAGGATTTGATAAAAAGGAGTTTGATAAAATACTTGGATTAGAAGAAAAAAACCTTGCTTCTGTAGTAATGGCTGCTGTTGGTTTCAGGTCTGCCAACGACAAGTATCAGGCGCTGCCTAAAGTTAGAAAGCCACTCAATGAAATGGTCATAAAACTATAAAAAACAAAAACGGCTTGCATCTGCAAGCCGTTTCTATTTTATTGCTTATTCGGTACTCATCGATGGAGGGTAACTTTCTGACGACACTCCCCTTTGTTTATTTGGCTCTGAACCCATTTTAAAATGAAGTTCACCTCCCTTTAACAAATCATCATGATTAATGAAATTCTTATCCCACATGTTGCCATTCAGCGTTAAATTCTGAACGTAAACATTATCTTTCCCATTATTCTCACTTGAAATAACCAGCTGCTTGCCATTTGGAAGACTTACATTCACTTTATCAAAAATAGGACTTCCGAATACATACATATCCTGTCCGGGGCATACCGGATAAAATCCCATGGCACTAAATACATACCATGCTGATGTTTGTCCGTTATCTTCATCACCACAATAACCATCCGGATTAGGTGTATATAACTTATCCATTACCTTACGAACCCAGTATTGTGATTTCCACGGTTCACCTGCGTAATTATACAGGTAAGTCATATGTTGAATTGGCTGATTCCCATGAGCATATTGCCCCATATTCATTATCTGCATCTCACGGATTTCATGAATTGGGAAGCCATAATAAGAATCATCAAAAACAGGTGGTAGTTCAAAAACTTTGTCCAATTGATTAACAAATCCTGCATTGCCACCCATTAGCTGCTTTAAACCTTCTATATCATGAAAAACAGACCAGGTATAATGCCAGCTATTTCCTTCAGTAAATGCGCCTCCCCATTTAAATTCACTAAATGGTTCCTGAAATGTTCCATCAGCATTCTTTCCACGCATTAACAGGTTATCAGGGCAAAACAGGTTTTTGTAGTTCTGAGCTCGTTGAGCAAACAAATCAATTTCTTCCTGCGGCCTATTCAATGCCTTTGCCAGTTTATAAATATTATAATCCGCAAAAGCATATTCTAAAGTACGAGCTGCATTCTCATGAATACCTACATCATATGGCACATAACCTAATTCATTGTAATAAGAGGCTCCATAACGTCCAACAGAAGTGATTTCTTCTAAATAGCCATTAGTGTTTTTGATAATAGCTTCATATAAAGTTTCAATATCGTAATCGCGCATTCCTTTTAAATAAGCATCAGCGATATTTACAGCAGAATTTGAACCAATCATACAACCACGGTGACCAGGGCTTGCCCACTCAGGCAACCAACCACTCTCCTTATAGGTATTTACGAGGCCTTCCATTATCTGGTTATTCAATTCAGGATACATAACTGTAAAAAATGGGAATACTGCTCTAAATGTATCCCAGAATCCATTATCTGTAAACATATATCCTGGCAGAACTTCTCCATTGTAAGGACTATAATGTACAACCTTATTATTTTCGTCGTATTCAAAAAACTTACGTGGGAAAAGTAATACCCGATATAAAGTAGAATAGAATATGCGTTGCTGATCTATTGTACCACCTTCAACTTTTATTTTATCCAATTCAGTTCTCCAGGATTTATAGGCCTTCTTTTTTGTCACTTCAAAACTATCCGCCCCTATTTCACGATCAAGGTTCAATTGTGCCTGTTCATAACTAATAAACGAAGAGGCAACCTTTGCATGTACCTGTTCTCCTTTCGTTGTATTAAACTGTATTACCGCCCCTACATGATATCCTTCCTGTTCAGTCGCATCAATAAGCTTATCTTTATTCCACGTTTTAACGGCTGCAATGTCTTTATCAAATTCAATTACGAAATAGTTATGAAAATTCTCAGGTACACCACCTGAGTTATTTCGGCAATAGCCGATAACCTTTCGTTCTTCAGGTAACACTTTTACATATGAGCCCTGATGAAATCCATCTACTAATACATAGCTCTCATTATTTTCCGGAAAGGTAAATCTAAATTGTGCTGCTCGTTCTGTTGGCGACACCTCTACATTCACATCATAATCGGCTAAATAAACCTGATAATAATGAGGTCTTGCTGTTTCTGCCTTATGGGAAAACCAGCTTGCTCTTTCCTCTTCTTTAAATTTTAGCTCGCCTGTTACGGCCATCATGCTAAAAGCTGCATAATCATTAATCCAAGGACTTGGCTGATGTGTTTGTTTTATGCCTCGTATTTTATGTGCATCATACTGATAAGCCCATCCATCACCCATTTTATTGGTCTGTGGTGTCCAAAAATTCATTCCCCATGGTGTAGCCACTGCCGGATAAGTATTACCATTTGACAGAGCAAACTCAGAATCGGTTCCCATTAAGGTATTAACATACTCTACAGGATCTTCAACTACCAGACAGTTGCTTGCTTTTTCTTTGGTACATGAAGTAACCAGTATCAAAGCTAATAGTAAAAATGTTGCTTGTTTTCCTAATCTCATCATAACTTTAGTATTCACAATTTTATTGCAAATTACATAGCTTTTTCGATTACTGACAACTATAACATCCTAAATAATAAGCTAAAGAACAAATGAGACCTTAGTAAAAACATATATCCACCGTCAACATATATACTGGAATTTAAAAGCTGAAGTCTTTCACAATAGTATTAAACGCAAAAAACCCCTTATTCGAATGAATAAGAGGTTTCTCTAAAAAAAGGCGGCGACCTACTCTCCCACTTCTACGCAGTACCATCGGCGCTATCGGGCT
>JAKSBD010000646.1 GCA_022361295.1 Bacteroidales bacterium | reverse complement strand
CTCTTGCTAACGTAACATTACAAATTTATGAAAAAAAAACAGAATTGGAGATTTCTCCATTGGGGGGGAGGTCAATCTAAATTTTCAAAAATTATGAGAATTAGTTTTGTATTATTAATGACAGTAATGCTGCAGGTATCTGCTACGTCATTATCACAAAATAAGTATATTGACTTGAAGGTTAATAATGTATCCCTGGTTGAATTATTTAAAATAATTCAGACTAATACTGATTATGACTTTTTTTACCAGCCCAGCAGTTTACCACAAGATAAAGTGATATCAGCAGATTATTCTCATAAGAATATTGAAGATATACTTACGGTTGTATTAAAAGATACAGATTTAGATTATAAGATTGTTGATACGGATATTGTTATCCTGGAACGAACATTTCGACCCTCAGATATTAATAGTTTTCGAGATTCTCTTGAGCAGGAGTTAGTTATAAAAGGTATTGTGAAGGATGCATCCGGAGAACCACTTCCGGGAGTTAATGTGTTCAATAAAACGAACCCAACCAAAGGAGTGATCACCGATTACGATGGTAATTTCGTTATTGAAGTAGCATCATCAGATGTTGAGTTGACATTCTCATACATTGGCTTTGTTAGCCAAACACGTTTTGTAAAAGGTGTTAATGGCTACCTGAGTGTCACTTTGATCTCTGATATGGAAGAGATTGATGAAGTTGTGGTGACGGCACTTGGCATTAAAAAAGAAGAGAAAGTACTGGGTTACGCCATGCAGCAGGTAGGTAAAGAAGAGTTAACTGAAGCTGGAAACCCCAATGTGGTGTCGGCATTACAAGGCAAGGTTGCCGGTGTTGAGATTACAACTGCAGCTACAGGATTAGGAGGCTCGAGCAAAATAACCATTAGAGGTAATAGTTCTATATCTGGAAATAACGATCCATTATGGGTAGTTGATGGTGTACCATTTAATAATAACGGGACTGACGGTCCGGGTACATATGGTGGTTATGACCGGGGTACCGCAGCAATGGATCTTAATATGGATGATGTTGAATCAATATCTGTACTAAAGGGACCCAATGCCGCAGCTCTTTATGGATCATTAGCTGGTAATGGAGTTATAATTGTAACCACCAAAAGAGGCTCAGAGAAGAAAGGTTTAGGCGTTGATTTTTCTGCGACTTTAACAATCGAAGATGTTGCCGAGACATTAGATATGCAGAACACGTATGGAAGAGGGTTTGATGGCGTTGCAAATGCGACTTCAACTACATCCTGGGGTTCTGAGTTAGATGGCAGTTTAAAGGAATCATGGATAGGTGAAGAACTTGCTTATTTGGCGCAAACCAATCGAATGGACCAGTTCTTTAAGACAGGTATTACCCAAAATTATACTGTTGCCATTGGAAATAAGAATGAAGATAAAAGTTATCGCTTGGGAACATCATATCTATCAACAGATGGCATCTTTGATAACCAAAGTCAGGAAAGGTTAAATATAGATATTAGCGGAGCAACCAGATTATCTGAATTCTTATCGATTGACTCAAAAGTGTCCCTGTCAGAAACCACAACTACTAACAGAACGTTTTATGGCACTTATGGCGCTGTCAATCAGTTATTGCAGATGCCCCGTAATATTCGTTTGCAAGACCTGACTCCATATGGGAGTGATGAACGGCAACATATAAACTGGACCGGAGGAGCTCCTACAATAGACTTTCGCAATCCATATTATGTGAATGATGAGCATCAAAATGAGGAAGTGAGAGACCGGGTATTTGGTTATGTTCGTTTGTATTTCGAGATTGGCAAACTGGCAAACCTATCTGTTAAACAATCCCTGGATTATTATAATACCAAGTTTGAAAACAAGACAAAGGATGAGGGTCTAACTCCTCATGGAACCGAAAAATCAAGTTACTCTATTGAAAGTGGGACGTATAAACAATTTAATTCTGAGGTGCTGTTAACCGGACAGAAACTATTTAATAAACTTGACTTTTCCTATATAGCAGGTTTTAATAGAATGTACTATTCTGACTATTTACTAGCTACTGAAGCCCGTAATCTAAAGTATATGGATTTCAATTTAGGAGCCGGTCAGGATATTACCCGCATACCCTTTCAATCCTTGAAAGAAAAAGAAGTGCAATCAGTATTTGGTTCTGCACAGTTTTATTACAATTCCTTTCTCAACCTGGAATTAACCGCCCG
>JAKSBD010000414.1 GCA_022361295.1 Bacteroidales bacterium | reverse complement strand
ATTAGTAAACAACCTTAATAATTGAATATTATGAAAAAGCTATTGAAGGTATTGCCATTTTTATTGGTGCCAGCATTAATGATTAGTTGCAGTGAAGACGATGATAAGGAAACTTGTGATGAGTTAACTCAGGATGATAAACCAGCACAATGTGCCAATGCAGATATAACAGTATGTACTGGTGATAACACTTATTTTATCTTCAATGGAACAGAATATACTAATGTGAGTGATTTGGTTGATGCATGTGCTCCGGGTGCTGCTTTTGAAGAACAACAAATGATTCATATGCAGTTTGATGCCATTACACAGCAATTGATCAACGAAGCTCGCACAGCAGCTCTTTGCGATTAAGATATTTAAACGACAAAAAAGAAGCCCGGTCAACAACTGTTAACCGGGCTTTATAATATTACCAAATAGCTCTTCATTCCCAGAAGCGGTACCAGCCTTTTCGCTTTAGGCGCTTGAGTTTTTTATCAAGTTCATCACCACGCAGGTTAAGGGCAATAATTACGCCTTCTTCATCAATTAAAAAGCTGGATGGTACGCTGCGAATGCCATATTGTTTGGCTACTGTGTTGCGCCAGCCTTTCAGGTCGCTTACATGGTGTTTCCAGATTAAGTTGTCATCTTTAATAGCTTTTTTCCATGCTTCCTCTTTTACATCCAGTGATACGCTTAATATGGTAAAACCATTAGCTTTGCCAAACACATCGTCTTTATGCAATTTGTAGGCTTCAACCAAATGCGGGTTTTCTTTACGGCACGGCGCACACCATGATGCCCAGAAGTCAATCAATACTATTTGCCCTTTTAACGAGGATAGGGAAATGGATTTCCCATTGGGTGTTTTTTGCGTAAAATCAGGGGCAATATCACCAACCTGGTAGGTTTGCGATGCAATATTGGCAGGGAACAAAAGTAAGCCGGCTAATATAATTGTAATGAATGCTTTCATAAGGGGTTAATTTTCGTCTACTAATATAAGCAATTATTTAACTCATAAACTAAACGATTCCTCCTGCAATAATCATGTCATTTGTATAAATAACAATTGATTGGCCTGGAGTAATGGCCCAAACTTCTTCGTCAAAATTGATGTGTAAGCTATCGTCAGTAACAGATATTGTCGCCCAGTATCCGGGGACACTATCCAATCCGCGGATGCGTATAAAAAGTTTTTTATTTTTCCACAAAGATTCATTTTTACAAATGCTGAAGTTGTTAAGCGTTAGTGACTTCGTATTTAAAGAAGCTCTTTCGCCAGCAATTAACTGCTTCTTCTCCGGGTTAATGGCAATAACGCACTTACCTTTTGCTACCCCTTCGATGCCGCGTCTTTGACCAATGGTGTAAAATGGAAAACCGTCGTGATGCCCCAAAATATTGTTGTTTTCGTCAATCACTTCACCAGCAGAAAGTGCAGGATGATTTTCAGGAAGTAAATCTGCCAGGTAGTTGCGATAATCGGTGCCCGATAAAAAGCAAACACCCATACTTTCTTTTTTGTCGGCTATTTCACCATAGCCAAGGCTGTATGCCAATTCACGCACTTCCTTTTTATGCAGGGCGCCCAGTGGAAATAAGGCTTTACTTATTACTTCCTGTGACAGGTTCCAGAGAAAATATGACTGATCTTTATTGGGATCGGCACCCTTTTGGATATAATAGCTGCCATCAACGAAGACCTTCTGCACATAATGGCCGGTTGCTATGAATTCACAACCTAATTGGGTCGCTTTTTCAAGTAAAAGCTTCCATTTAATGGTTTCGTTACATTTAATACATGGATTTGGTGTGCGCCCTTTTAAATATTCATCAGCAAAATAGCTGATAACAGTTTCTTGGAATTCACTTCTGCAATCAATCAGGTGATGACCAATATTTCGCTCCTCAGCCAGTTTCTTGGCGGCAATAATACTGGCGTCTGAATCGTCAGTGTGTGTTTGTAGAGTGCATCCAACCACTTCGTATCCTTGTTGTTGTAGCAATACTGCAGACATGGAACTATCCATGCCGCCGCTCATTCCTAATAATACACGCTTTTTATCCATAACTGCTGCGAAAATACTAATACCAAACTTACTATGTAATGAGACCAAGATAAATTTTTACTTAATGCTTCATAAAATAAATGCCCGCTAATCCATATTGATTAACGGGCATTCGCCTATCACCATTATTAGTGCTACTCTTCTATGTTCTGTCTTACTTTATTTAAAAAGACCTGCATACCTTCTGTATCCTTCTTATCAATCAGTTCAAGCAAATGTTTTAGCTGAAAGCGTATGTTCTCAACCTGCTCATAAGTAAAGGGGTTGAATAAAATCTCGGTTAACAAATGATCTTCTTCCGATAGCAAGCCTTTGGCAATATTCATATGCTTGGTAAATGTTGTGCCGGGAGCTTTCTGATGCTTCATACATGCTGCAAAAACCAGCGATGATGAGAATGGAATTGATAAAGAATAGGCAATTGTTTCATCGTGCGCATCAAAGCTATACTCATGAATATTAAGTCCCAGAGAAGCATAGAAATCTTTAAAAAAGGCTTTTCCTAAATGATCGCTTTGGGTTATTATGATGGCGTGATGCATGCGCAAATCCTTCAGGTTGGCAAAGGTTGGCCCAAACATAGGGTGAGTGGAAACATAACGCATGCCGCTTTTTTCGTAAAAATCCTGCAAACCTGTTTTAACAGATGAAATATCTGAGATGATACAGTCTTTAGGCAAATACGGAAGCACTTCTTCAAAAGCTGGTAAAGTATATTTCAGACTTACCGCATTAATAAGAAGTTCAGGACCGAACTCCGTGATTTCTTCCAGCTTTGTCAGTCGTTGCGTATTAAAAACATACCGAAGCCTGGCGATGTCTTTGTCAAAAATCGCCACTTCATGCTGAAGGCAAAGGGCATCTGTTAACCAGGTACCCATTTTTCCGGCTCCAAGAATACAAATTTTCATTTTATTGGTGTCAAGTGTCAAGACGTAAGGCATAAGATTCAAGACTTATGAGCTTTTGCATCATTGTCTTGAATCTTAATACTTTGTCTCATATCTAAATTATTTCTTTGCCAGTTCCTTATTCATCACCTTATTCTGGCGATTAATTGATTCCTCGTGAATGTGTTCGTATACTTTAACAACAAATTCAGGACTTAAACCAACTTCTTCCGCCTGATGACGGCGATTATTCATTACTTCGTCATAACGACGCGTTTGAAGAATGGTTATGTTGTTTTCGTGCTTGTATTTACCAATCGCTTCCGAAATCTTCATACGTGACTTTAGAGTCTCCAATAACTGCTTATCAATCTGATCAATTTTCTGGCGTAACTCATCAAGTGTTACACGTGGCGTATCGCCAATGGCTGAGCGTCGAACAACCAGGTTTTGTTTTATTTCACCTAAATGCTCAGGTGTAACCTGCTGGCTGGCATCACTCCATGCTTTTGGCGGACACATGTGCGATTCAATGATTAAACCATTGAAGTTCAGGTCAAGTGCTTCCTGTGAAATGTCAGCAATCATTTCGCTCTTGCCACTTATATGGCTAGGGTCGGTAATTATTGGTAATTCAGGAATACGACGACGTAACTCAATTGGAATTTGCCATTCAGGGTTGTTGCGATACTGCGTCTTGTCATAGGTGCTAAACCCACGATGTATAGCACCAATCATTTTTACACCGGCACGATTAACACGCTCAATGGCTCCAATCCATAACTCTAAATCAGGATTAACCGGGTTTTTAATTAGCACAGGTTTGTCAACGCCAGTTAAAGCATCAGCCACCTCCTGTACTGCAAATGGGTTGGCTGT
>JAKSBD010000576.1 GCA_022361295.1 Bacteroidales bacterium | reverse complement strand
GCAGGAAATAATCAGGGAATAAGCGAGTCGCAACTTAACTATATGTACGATCAACGAGGATATCCTGCTCTTAGAACAATTCAGAATGTATGTAAAGAGTCTTTGACGTTTCAAAGACAACGGTAATGGTTGATTGTAAAAAGTAAACCATCTGTTATGGATAAAAATGAGCAGGAACATCTTTTAATCGATCATTTAACCTTAATACTATGACGATGTCCTGCTCATATAATAAACCAAACTAGCTGTAACGTTTCAAACCAATATCAATAGCAAACTCATTCAAAATGTGGCGATAACCCGGCAATAATAAAAAGAGCAGAACCTTCAGTTTTCGAACAATTCTACAGAGGTCCTGCTCTGTCCCTAAAATTTAAATAGCTTATTACAAGAAAAGCTCTGACGTTTCAGAGCAGTGATTTTTTATAAAAAACTAAAAACAACCATCCGTACAGGATGCAAAAAAGAGCAGGAACATCGGGTTTTGTTCAAATTGTCCTATTTATTTTAAAAAACCTTTAGTCATTTTGATGTCCTGCTCTCAGCGAACCAAACACGCTATAAAGTTTCAGATCAACCATAGCATTTCTCTTTTAGGAGAGGAGACTATCGAAGAAAGATGACAGAAAGAGCAGGAACATCATATATCAACACTATGTATTATTATCTATAACTCTATAACCATGATGATGCCCTGCTCTCGAAATTCACCTTTTAAAGTATTTTACTTTATTCAAACACTCTTAAAACCAATTCAATCTGATAAAAGAAAATACCCGATAAGGTGTCAAAAGGAGCAGGAACATCTTGAGTCAAATACATATAGCTTATTTACAAAAATCTCGAATTAATGATGTCCTGCTCCGGCACTATGCCACTTATAACTATTTTTTAAACAATGTAATGCTTCATATTAACCATCAGTATCTGGTAAGGAAAAAAGAGCAGGAACATCGGGGTTATTCAAATTGTCCTATTTATTAAAAAACCTTTTGTCGTATTGATGTCCTGCTCTCGATTTACACCAAAAAATTCTTAATGGTTATAAATCCATATGAAAAAAGTAAGCTATCCGGCAAGAATGATAAAAAGAGCAGAAGCATCATTACAAAGATGCCTGTTAAAATCATCTATAAAATCGCACGTAAATATGATGCTCTGCTCTGGATATTAACCTAAAAAATACTTAAACATTTCAAAGACTATGGTTATTGCAATGCTTCATTAGCAAACTGAAGTTGACTCAAATAGAAAAAAAGAGCAGGAACATCGTTAATGTACTTATAATTCAAAATTCACAAAACAACGAAAAAGTACGATGCCCTGCTCCTGATAGTGCTGTTACACACTATCTGACCTAAACAAGTCTCGGGGATCAGAGATGTTTTTTTATCATCGCAAAGTCAAATGACAATCCTGTGGTACTTCAGTAATTTAACCAACCTCTGACATTTCAGAGGGTTTTGACATTACAAAGATGAGAAGGAATTTTCAACGCTTTGGTGGGATTTAAACTACTCTTTATACGCATTTTGCGTATTTTTGGCATTTTTTTTCATTTTTTTTTCAAAAATGAGGGCAGATTGATGATTTATCAATCATGAAATTGAGTTTTAAATGAAGAAATATAATTCAATTTTAGTGGCAATAAAATTTGAAGAAAACATCATGCTGCTTTCAAAACAGATACATTCAAAACCGGTAGTCAAAAACTATGGTTAAATAATGATTACCTAATTGCCGAACTATTTGTAAATTACTTTTTAGAAGCAATCTGAGATCGAAATTTAATGTCGATTTCAGTTATGACACAATCCGGGTTAAAAAGCAAAATCGCTGAAAAGGTACATTCAGCGTAATTTCACCAAAATTGAAGTAAATAATATGAAAGAATCTTAGAAAAGTTCTATCCGAAGAAATTCATTAGCAGTATACTGTCTCCAGGCGGGAAATCCTCCTAAAGAGCTTTTACAGGAATCCGCAGGGTTTTCGCCCTCAGCCATTCGTACAGATCAATATTCATCAAAATAAGCAGAAAACCATAAACGCTATCTTCAATTGGGATGGTTCCCATACGAATGCCAAGGTTTTCAGCGTTATTATACCACACAATGGGCTCATCGAGCAATGTGCCGGTTAAAATACCATTACTGATAAAAAAGAAAGGCATTATAATAAGGTATGATAGATAGACATACGACAAGTCCAGTTTTCGATAGAATGTTACCAACAGGTAAAATCCTGTAATTAATGCAGTTGTGCTGGTATACCACTTACCCCAGAATCCAACACCTACAAAAATAAACAGAAGAGCAAGGGCAATAGTAACTGACCCCTGAAAGCGAGTAAAAGGATTACGTATTATCAGATATTTCATGGCAAAATATGTGAAAACACAAGCATAGGGAATGGCAATGAAAAAGAGAACTTCTTCAAGAGGAAGATTAAGTAAATATATTTTTGTCAGGTATCGTGGGTTAAATCCCCATATTCCCATATGGGTAAAGTAATAGTCCCAAACCAGAAAAAGGAAGGCAATAGTTAAGTTAGCCGGAACAAAAAAGAGCCATTCTTTATAAAAAGCATGTTTCGGATAAAAACTTGCCACAAAAGGAACAATTATACATGCCACATTAATTAACAGATAGGTATAGATTTCATTTCCCATAGCCTGGCCTTTAATCAACGAGCAATGTATTTTCTTTTGCCTCCTTAATAAACTTGCGCGGAACCAACAACATACCGAAACATTCACCTCCGGTATGATGACTGCCATGCGCCCGCCTTAATCCCTTAAAGTATGGGTGCTGCACATTTGACAGCCATGTAAACCGCTGATGAATAAACACATCATGTACCAAAAAGTAGGCAATACCATAAAATAAAATACCCAATCCTATAAAAAACATGAAATTAAGCGAAGGATTCACCCCAAAGAAAAACAACAGGATACTGGGAGTAGCGAAAATAAAGAAGAAACTGTCATTCTTCTGAAACACCTGACCTTTTGCCGGATGGTGGTGATCTTCGTGCAACACCCACAAAAAACCATGCATGATGTATTTATGAGTAAACCAGGTCACTCCTTCCATCAGAGCGAAAGTAACAATCGTGATAAGTATATAAAGGGCGATCATAACTGGTGTTTTTTAACTAGTTGATTAATAGTTTCCTTAATAATATTTTTGTAATCGGGCGGCAGCATGCTATTATCAATATTTTTGAGAATATATGATACATCGCTGTTAAACTGCTCGTTATACTTCAAAAAATTGGGTACTTCACTCTGTACCAAAGCCCTTACGTAGCGTGCTTCGATGTCAAAGGGGTTTTTATCGATGTAAAGTTCCAGTTGCTTTTTCCCATCGTTAAAATACTTCATCTTTTTAATGGGGTTGGCTGTGTACTTTGCCATACGCATATTAGCGGCCTCAATGTATGGTGTGGCCTTTTTATCGTCAATTTCTGATGTCAACTCAATAAAGGCCATTAGGCGTTCCTCATTATTAATGGTATGAAACTGTTCGCGCACTTCTGCGATCTGTTGCGCTATTGAAGCCACAGAAACCACATAAACCCCTATGACAAATACCCACCGCATTAAATAGCATTTAACTTATATCTTAAATAGGATTCTACAAGAATCTCCAGTTTCAGGAAGTTGTTAATGCGAATCCGCTCTTTTCGGATGCGCTTACTATCTGCAGCTTTCAACTCCTGCAATAAACGCCTGTAATAACGATATGCCAGATAAACGCCAAGACGGCCTTCTAACGGCAAACGCACAACACCCTTGTAGGCTTCGTTAAAATCCTCTTCAATATCACGAATGATTTCCTGTTTGGTGGCATTATCCAGGTAAGCATTTTTCAGGTTAGGAAAATAGGATCGTCCCAATCCTTCCATATCATCTTTGTAATCGCGCAGGAAGTTAACCTTTTGAAAGGCCGAGCCCAGTCTCATAGCCGACGGTTTCAATTCCTCATACCGTTTTTCATCCCCTTTAACAAATACCTTTAAACACATTAAACCAACTACATCGGCCGAACCATATATGTAATCAGCATATTCTTTGGTGGTATTATATTCGGTTTTATGCAAATCCATTTTCATACTATCCATAAAGGAATGAACCAAATCATACAAACGATATTGGTGCACAACTTCCTGAAAGGCGTTTAGGATAGGATTCATACTGATTCGTCTCTTTAGTGCTTTCTCATAGTTTTCTTCAAACTCAAACAATAGCTCTTCCTGGTTGTAACCATCGAAAGTATCTACAATCTCATCAGCATAGCGCACAAAACCATATATCGCGTAAATGGCCGGCCTTACCGACGGTGCCAGTAAAGTAATAGCTTTTGAAAAAGAAGTGCTGTAAGCTCGCGTTACAAGGCGGCTACAGCTGTAACTTGATGAATCGAATAATTGCTTCATGGGGCATGGTATTTTATGATTAAATCACTCACAATCTTGCCCGAAATCAATGATGGTGGTACTCCGGGCCCTGGCACAGTCAGCTGTCCGGTGAAAAACATATTTTTCACCTTCCGGCTTCTCAACTTAGGTCTCAATACATGCGTTTGCAGTAAAGTATTCGCTAATCCGTAGGCGTTTCCTTTAGACGAATTATAGGTCGATACAAAATCATTAACACTAAACGATTCTGAAAATAAAACATGCGAACGTATATTTTGTTTGGTCGTCGTTTCCAGACGATCGATAATAATATCAAAGTAGTGTTGCCTTATTTCTTCACTATCTTCTAATCCGGGAGCAAGAGGGATTAAAAAAATACCTGCTTCTTTTCCTGTCGGCGCAACAGTGTCATCAGACACAGAAGGAAAGCTTGCATAAAACAAGGGATCATCAGGGTACTTAGGATCATCATATATTGCTGAAGCGTGCTGATCAAAGTCTACATCAAAAAACAAACTATGATGTGCCAACTTATCAAGTTTTTTATCAAACCCAACATAAAACAGCAAAGCTGATGGAGCAAACGTTTTTTTATCCCAGTATTTTTCTGAATATTGACGATAGGCTTTTGGCAATAGTTGCTCGGTATGATGATAATCGGCTCCGCTTAATACAATATCACATTCGAATTCACGACCACCCGAGTATACCTTTTTAACCTGAGACTGCTCTATCAACACATTATCTGCGGGCGCATTGAGAATTATCTTAACACCTAATTTATCGGCTAAGCGACGCATCCCATCGGCCACCTCAAACATGCCTCCTTTGGGATGCCATGTACCAAGCATAAAATCGGCATAATTCATAAAATTATAGAACGAAGGAGTTGTTGATGGCTTGGCGCCCAGAAATAAAACCGGAAACTCTAGTATTTTTCTCAACTTCGGGTTACTTACATAAGCAGCCACATCTTTACTTATCGACCTGGTAAATGCACCCAGGCGACTAACAGTCTTTGCATTAACAATCTCAAGCAAATGTTCGCCTGGCCTGTAGACCAAATCTTTTACAGCAATATCATAGTTCGCTTCAGCCTTGTTAAGAAAAGCTGTTAACCGTTTGCCGCTGCCACTCTCATTTTCTTCAAAAGTTGTCTGTATCTCTTCAATATCAGCACTTAAAGTAACAAAGTCGTCTTTACCAAAACATACCGAATAAGAAGGGTTTAATCGCAGCAGCTCATAATAATCTGACACCTGGTAATTAAAATCAGAGAAAAAGCGTTCGAAAACATCTGGCATCCAATAAAAAGTGGGTCCCATATCAAAGGTAAAGCCATCACGTTTGAGCTGCCTGGCCCTCCCCCCGACGGCCTCGTTTTTTTCAAGTACTGTAACTTCGTATCCGGCTTTAGCCAGGTAACAACTGGCTGATAGTGAAGAAAAACCTGCTCCAAGAATTACTATTTTCTTTTTCTGCTTCAAGGGGTGTAATTGTTTGTTTATTATTTTTCAATATATATTAAACACTACTTGCAACTAAAGGTTCATATAAATAAGATACTTTTATCTCTTTTTGTCAATAGCTAATAAAAAAAGGGCTGTCTCAACAGTCAGAAACATTTACCTGCGAGTTACAAGATGTAGGTATTAGCCTGAGGCCGAATTTTAATGTCGAATTCTGGTTATTAGCAAAAAGCCACGAAGAGCACTAAGAATAAACTTAGTGCTCTTCGTGGCTTTGTGTATATATATTTACCTTTTACAACTTACAAAATGAAAGTTTCACATTAGATTAAAATACTATTGAGACAGTACCTTCTTATCAAATGGTTGACTACTTTCCTATTTTATATACTTGTATCTTTTGATGCTTTTTTTAGGGGTTTTCTCAAATTCTTCAGGAAACAAGGTTACTTGCTGTATATTCATATAAGCAGGTAAAATTTTATTGGCTGCCGCTTTTATTTCCTGCAACTTATGTTCTATTTGTGCCTGATTTAACTTTTCGGCGTCTGTAGCTTCATAGTCAGGATATATTAATGCTTCCAACTTACCTTTGTTATCGCGAACCAGGCACTCCTGAACATATTCCATTGAATTGATTGCTGCTTCAATTTCTTCCGGATAGATATTCTGCCCCGAAGCCCCCAGCAACAGATTCTTACTTCGTCCTTTAATATATATAAAGTTTTGCTCGTCTATTACACCTAAATCACCAGTATGTAACCAACCGTCTTCGCCAAATATCTCATCTGTAGCCTCCTGATTTTTATAATACCCCAGAAGTGTGTTATCACCCTTAACTAAGATCTCTCCAACCTCATTATAAGGATCCTTGGAATCAATCTTCACCTCCATTCGATCAACGAGCTCGCCTGCCGAGAAACGACGTGATTCAGTCCAGGGCGCATAACTAATAAGCGGTCCGCATTCTGTCATTCCATATCCAATTGTAAACGGGAAGCCGATTTTTCGGAGAAATAATTCAACATCTTTATTAAGAGCTGCACCGCCAATGATAATTTCGCGAAACTCCTCCCCAAACACCTCGAACAGTTTCTTTTTTACTTTATTATACACGACTTTATTTAAGCCTGGAATTTTAAGCAGAGCCTTTACTTTCGGCTCCTCAAGCTGCGGCTGAACACGCTTTTTAAATATTTTCTCAAGAATGAGCGGTACAGATAAAATAATATGTGGCTTTACTTTGCGGAAGGCTTCAGTAATAATTTGAGGCGACGGTGTTCTTGTTAAGAAGGTAATATGACAACCCATGGTGAACGGCCACAAAAATTCGAATAAGCAACCGTAAGCATGAGCCAATGGTAAAAATGAAACGACTCGTTCTTTAGGTTTCAATATCAGATGTTCCTGAGCATATTTAATATTTGACCAGATACTACGGTGAGGTAATAACACACCTTTTGAAAAGCCGGAGGTTCCTGACGTATATGATAAAACCATTATTTCTTCAGAGCCCACTTCAGGAAAAGCTAACTTTTCAGGCATAAAGCTACTGCCATCACCTTTAAAAAAAGGCTGAAGTTTCTCTACCGACTCAGTTACCTTTCCTTTTACATTATCGACAAGTGAAATACACTGATTAATAGATACAATACCCATCAAACCCTTCATCTTTGTCTCATCTAACTTATCGAACAACAAGTCGGTTGAGAATAAAAGCTTTGATTCAGAATGATTAACGATATGGTGTATATCACTTGAGTTAAAATCTGGTAATATTGGTACTATTACTGCCCCGTAAGTAATTGTGCCCAAATACACAACTGCCCAGCTGGTCATATTTCGTCCTATTAAAGCAACCTTGTCGCCCTTATTTATTCCCAAATCAGCATATAACCGGTGCAGGGCTACAATTCGCTCACCTACCTGGTTGTATGTAATTGATTCACCTTTAAAATCACTGAATGCATGCAAGTTTCCATTGGCTGACAGAGCTGATTCCACATAGCTCAAATATCCGTTATTATCCATATTGGTTGTTTTATTCTTTACGGTTATTTACTAACCTGATTATTCAAAAAGGTAAGACTTGAACTGTTTAATATCCGACCAAATTTATTCAAAATTCTATAATTAACTAAATTCAGAGCTTAAACCTAACAATATCAGATTAATATGCTTATAATGCAATTTGTTTTTCAACTTTAGCAATTGCCATGCCATAAATCAAATCACCTGTTTTATGACTAATGGTATATTTGATTCACACCTGAATGAGAAAATTCAAGATGCATGATGACCTTTAAAGGAATAGGCTGTTATCGGCTATGAACCTGAGTTCTTTTTTATATTTTTGTGTAAACTTCCTTAGCATGAAGCACATTGTTCTATTCACATTTTTACTGGCTCTGTTGGCATGTTCAAAGCCCCAAAAAACACCATATTTAACCTTAAAGCCCGATATCAGGATATCAGGAGAAGCTGCCTTATATAGATTGAATAATGGTTTTGAATTATTTGACAAGGCCATTACTGATGAAGAAACAAATAATCTGTTCTTTATTAAAGATACGGTACCTGAGGCCATATACGAACTCCGTATAAACGGGGAAACCATATCCACTTTGCTGATTAGCGGGACATTTCCCTTCTCTATAAGTGGGAATTTTACTATTGCAGCGCCTTCTCTAAGCATAACCGGAAATGATGCTACCAAAGACTTATGGAAATGCCAGTCAAGCGCTTTTAAACTTGAAAAAGAAATTGCAAAAACAATATCCAACATTCCTGATTCAGTAATTGCGGATGACTTCTATAGAGTGCGTGACTCTGTTTATAACCAGATTAACACTAGTATTTCAAAACGTAACAAGGAGTTAAAACGCATTTTGAAAAATCAAAGAAACACCCTTTTACCACTGATGGCAACGCAATTAAAGGCTGGTAATCATTACATTTTTAATCATGAGACTGAAGCCGATTATTTATATGAAACAAGCAATCAGTTAAGCAACTTATATCCAAATTATTTGCCAGTCAGAGAATTTGCCACTATGGTAGATTCAATAATGAACTACAATCTGTTTAACTCATTAACCAAGGAAGGACGTACATTACCTTCAGTTTCAATACCCGATGCCTGGAACCAACCGGTAAACCTGGATACTTTGATTAAAGGTCAATCATTATTGGTACTCTGGAAATCTGATGATGAGGCTTCACGACAGGTTAGCAAACAATTAATGAGATGGAGCAGAACCTATCGTCGTCAAGGTCTGCAAATTTATATGATTTCTTTAGACGACGACAAGGATAACTGGCTGAATGCTATCAAAGAAGATCGGTTAGCCCTATTACATCTTTCAGATTTAAAAGGTGAAAACTCTCCAATAATGAAGAAATTCGGACTCACTTCATTGCCATCTCTTTTGCTGCTCGATGAAAATAGAATAATTGTGAAACGCGCAAGGGAATTGGAAGAGCTAAGGCCTGCCATTCAAAATAATTAAAAATTAATCCTATATTTGAGCGATCATATTCTTAGGAATAAACTTTAGTACAACCTATTGAATCTACATATGAAACGACCATGTAAGTTTTAATTAATGGTTTCTCTGAAATGTGAAATTAAAATTACCTGGAAGTTACATCCCAATTGAAACGGGACAAGTAGTGACAACTGAAAAGAAAAAAATAAACAAATGAAACAGGGACTGTTTTTACTTCTAATTCTGTTATTAGCTAATGCGTGTACAAAGAAAGAGCAATATACTGTAAGTGGTCATATAGAAGGCGCCGACGATAAAATGCTTTACCTTGAGCGCATGGATTTAAGCCAGACGGTAACTATTGACTCAGTTAAAATTAAAAATGGCGACTTTGAATTTAAACAAGATCGCTTAACAGAACCTACTTTTCTGGTTCTAAAACTTAGCCCAAAGAACTTCATCACTTTGTTAGCTGACACAACAGAAACCATCGTTGTTAATGCAGATGCCAAAAACCTGGAGACCAGCTATCAATTGCGTAACTCAATTGGCTCTGTATATATTCAGATGTTTAACAAACGAATTAGAAAGCTGAATAAAGAATTAAACACACTTGTAGCCAAATACCAGGCATCAGAGAATAGTGCGACAAAGAAAGAGCTTGAAAAAGAATACGACCAAAAATTGTTGGATCACAAAGCTTTTGTTGGTGAATTTATCATGGAAAACCCACGTTCATTTGCCGGTTACTATGCTTTATTTCAGAATTTAGATGATAACACAGCAGTTCTAAATGTTTTTGATAAAAAAGACCAGGTGTACTTCTCAACATTAGCAACAAGCTTAAACCTGTATTTCCCGGAATCGGAAAGAGCAAGTCACTTGTATAATTATGTATTAGGAGCAAAAGCACAGCAACAACGTCAGAAATTTGCCAACGAATTACTTGAATCTAAAGCTGCAGAAAGCGGTTACGTTGATATTGAAGCACCAAACGTACAGGGAGACACAATCAAATTATCATCACTTGAAGGAAAAACAATCATTGTTAATTTCTGGGCATCATGGGATGAAAAATCAGTTGGTGCTAACCGTCATTTAAAAAAGATGTACGGTAAGTATAAAAACAAAGGTCTGGAAGTATATTCAGTATCACTTGATAAGAGTAAAGTACTTTGGGAAAGCACTATCAAAAAAGAAGGGTATAACTGGATCGATGTTAGTGACTTACAATACACCAACTCATTCCCTGCCAGATTGTACAACATCCAGCAAATACCATCTAATTACATTATTAGCCCAAAGGGTGAGATCATTGGTAAAAACCTGTTTGGCAACCGCCTGACTGATAAGCTAAATGAAATTCTTTAGTTACAAATAGTTAAAATATACATAGAGCCGTAATCATATTTGATTGCGGCTTTTTAATTATCGATCATTTACATAACTATTGATCAACCGTTTGTAAGGATTGAAGTTTTCGACCAATTTATTTATTTGTTCAACAATCATTTACCACTTTTATTTAGTTAGGAGAAACTTGATTTTTCTAATATATTTGTGCGTTAAATAAAAACGAGATACCATATTTGGAAACGACTAAAAAAATATACTTTGCCTCCGATGTGCATCTGGGAGCACCAGGCATTAAAAATCATCGCCAACACGAAAAACGTTTTGTTGCCTGGCTTGACTCTGTTAAGGATAAAGCTTCTGAAATATATTTAATGGGCGATATATTTGATTTTTGGTTTGAGTACAAGAAAGTTATTCCAAGAGGTTTTACCCGTTTTTTAGGTAAATTATCTGAAATTACTGACAATGGCACACCAGTGCATTTTTTCACTGGCAACCATGACATTTGGCTGTTCGATTATCTTGAAAGCGAGTGTGGCGTTAAAGTTTATCGAGAGCCTGTTATAAGAAGCTTTAATGGCAAAAAACTATTTTTGGCCCATGGTGACGGCCTGGGAGATTACGATCGTCATTATAACTTTCTTAAGTCAGTTTTTACAAATAAATTTGCTCAGTGGCTTTTTGCACGAATCCACCCTAATGCAGGCATTGGATTAGCTAATTTTTGGTCAGGCAAAAGTCGCGAGAAGAACAATAAAACATACGGTGACCGCTACCTTGGTGACGACAAGGAGTATGCAGTGCTGTATGCAAAAGAGTTTTTGAAAGAAGAAGCTATCGATTACTTTGTATTCGGTCATCGCCATGTGGCAAGGACGGTCAGTGTGGGACCCGAAAGCCAGCTTGTTTTTCTTGGCGACTGGATACAACATTTCTCTTATGGTGTTTTTGATGGAAACAGTGTTGAGCTTAAGTACTTCGATACGCACTTATAGTTTGATATTAGAAAAAAAGTAAAAATGAATTCAAAGGCTGAGATTTATGCCGTAGCTACCGGAACGGGAAGCTATATCCCTCCTGTAGTTAAAGCTAATGCCGATTTTATCAGCAACACCTTCTACAATGATGATGGAACAATCATTGAAACAGAAGGTCAGGAAGTTGTTGATAAGTTTGAGCAGATCACTGATATCGCCGAAAGACGATGTGCCGAAAAAAATCATGTAACATCTGATTTAGCAATGTTTGCCGGTAAAGCCGCATTGGAAGATGCAGGATTTGATCAGGAAAAGCTGGATTATATCATTGTCGCACACAATCTGGGCGACATGCGTCACGGCACTATCTACCCTGACATTCTGCCTACTCTGGCATCAAGAGTAAAACATAAGCTCGGTATTAAAAATCCTAAGACCATTGCTTATGACATTACTTTCGGTTGTCCGGGCTGGACCCAGGCAATGATTCAGGCTAACTATTACCTCAAGTCGGGCGATGCCAAAAGTGCATTGGTGATTGGAGCTGATACTCTAAGCCGCGCCATGGAGCCGCATGATCGTGATTCAATGATATTTGCCGACGGTGCCGGGGCCGTTTTACTTGAAGGTCGCGAGAGCGAACATCCTGTAGGCATACTAAAGCACGCTGTTCAAACAGATACGGAGGAGCACATTGATTTACTTCGCATGGATAATCCGTATAACGCGGAATTAAAGGGCGAAAACCTTTTCCTTAAAATGTATGGACGTCGCTTATACAACTATGCTTTAACCAACGTTCCACAACTGGCTAAGGAATGTTTGGATAAGAATGAAATGACGCTTAGTGATATTAAGAAAGTTTTGATCCACCAGGCCAATGCTAAAATGGATGAAGCGATTCTTAAGCGCCTTTTCCGCTTATATGGCGAACGCAATGTTGACCTGAATGTGATGCCTATGACAATACGAGAACTTGGGAATAGCAGTGTTGCCACAGTTCCAACTCTTTTTGATCTGATATGTAAAGGTCAGTTGGAGGGTCACACTCTTGAGAGTGGTGATAATGTGGTAATGACATCAGTTGGTGCTGGTATGAATATTAATGCATTTGTATATAAAATGCCATAAAAGAAAATATGCATAAGAAAAAGAGCTGCCCTATTTTATAGAGCAGCTCTTTTTTGTATCAATTGATTATTCTTTTACCGATTAGTAATCAAAATGCGCCTTTAGTCGCTTCAAAGGCCCTTTTAATTATCTATCAGTATTTAAAAGAACTCTTCAACACCTTCCATTTCCTCTTCTTCTGTTATGTCTCCTTCTTCCTGATCCATACCTTGCTGAGCCGGTTGATTACAATCAAGATTTACGTAAAAATTCAATGGTTCTTCAAACACATCCTCTTGTGTAATACCAATTTCTTCATTGGCATATACATCTTGCATATAAAGGGCAAATATCGGTAAAGCCATATTAGCACCTTGCCCCAATCCAATACCATCGAAGTGGATGTCACGATCTTCACCACCAACCCATACGCCAGTTACAAGTTGAGGAGTAACGCCCATAAACCATCCATCAGAATGATTTTGAGTTGTACCTGTTTTCCCTCCAATCTGACCTGTCAGTTCATATCTGTATCGTAAACGACCACCTGTTCCCTGATTAACTACACCTTGCAGCAGGTTCAACATTAAAAATGCGGTTGGTTCACTGATTGCTTCGCGTTTTTGTGGATGGAAATCACTAATTACATTGCCATACCTGTCTTCAATACGCGTCACAATCATTGGCTCAATATGCACGCCCTTATTGGCAAACGTACAATATGAACTTGTCATTTCCATTAGTCCAAAATCGGGTGTACCAAGACATAGAGCAGGTACCGCATCCATCGGACTCTTGATTCCCAGCTCCCGAATGGTATTGGCAACAGCACGTGGATTAAACTGCTTCATTACCCATGCTGTTATGTTATTATTGGAGTTGGCCAAGCCCCATTTCAGGGTTACCATCTCCCCTGCCCTTCTGCTTCCACTATTACGAGGCGTCCATGTCTTACCACCACCCAAATAAAATGTCTGGGCAATATTAGGAACCAAATCACACGGCGTAAATCCTTCCTGCATAGCAAGCGTATAAACAAATGGCTTAATGGTTGAACCAACCTGTCTTTTACCTTTTCCGGCCATATCATACATGAAGTGTTTAAAATTTGGCCCGCCAACATATGCTTTAACATGTCCTGACAGTGGATCAATTGAGATCATCCCAGCGCGTAAAAAGAACTTATAGTGATGAATTGAATCCAAAGGGGTCATTACCGTATCACGTTCACCTTCCCAGGTAAAGACAGTCATGTCATACTTGGTATTAAAAACACGCATTACGCTATCCATATCAGCCCCGTTTCGCTTTAATCCACGATAACGATCTGTATTTTTAATGGCCCTATCAATAATCTTCTCATAGTCTTTTTGGGCCAAATCCCTTGTATAAGGAGCTCCGGGACGTCCTTTCTTTTCGGCAAAGAATTTTGGTTGAATATCATTACTCAAATGATTCTTAACCGCATTCTCTGCATAGGTCTGCATGCGCGAGTCAAGGGTGGTATAGATCTTCAAGCCATCTTTATATACATCATATTTTGTTCCATCAGGACGATAGTTCTTGTTGATCCAGCCGTATAAGGGATCATCCTCCCATCGGGCGCTGTCTTCAAGGAACTTCGCTTCCATCCACGATGGATAGCTCGACCTCTCTGGTTCATCGGCAGTTAAGGTTAATCTCAGATATTCTCTGAAATAGGGTGCAGGACCTTCCTTATGGTCGGCTCTATTAAACTGCAATCCCAATGGCATTGTTGACAATGAGTCATATTCAGCTTCTGTCAGAAACTTTGCTTTTTTCATTTGGTGCAACACCACATTCCTTCGATCCTGGGTTAGTTCAGGTCGGCGAACCGGGTTGTATAGTGCCGGGTTTTTAAGCATCCCGATAATCACTGCTGCAGCTTCAACCTTTAAAGTATCGGTAGATGAGTTAAAGAAAGTTTGGGCAGCACTTTTTATTCCATATGCATCATAAATAAATTCGGCTTTATTCAGATACATAGTCAAAATTTCTTCCTTAGTATAGCTGCGCTCTAATTTAACGGCGATAACCCATTCTTTAAGCTTTTGAAATGCACGCTCCATGGTGCTGGATGCCTGTCCGTGGAATAATAGCTTAGCCAATTGCTGCGTAATAGTACTACCACCACCAGAGCTCTGATCCTGCATTAAAATAGTACGAAACATTACACGTGCCAGTCCCCTGGCATCAATACCAGAATGATCATGAAAACGAACATCCTCTGTTGCAATCAGAGCATTAACAATATTAGGCGATAATTCTTCATAGGTACTATAACTTCGGTTTTCGCGAAAATAGTTCCCTAAAATCTGCTGATCACTTGATATCACCTCTGTTGCAAGGTTACTTTTCGGATTCTCCAACTCCTCGAAAGTCGGCATAAAACCGAGCATTCCGTACGATATCATGGTAAACAGGATAAAGACTGAAAGAATTCCTCCAATGACCAACACCCAAAAGGTACGAACCAGCTTACGATATTTTGATTTCTCTTGATTCATCAATACAGGATAGTTTATTTGTTACGAAATAACAGACTTTTACTTAATGGTATGAACAACAAATATTATTTTATTTTGGTGAAGCTATTGACACACCTGATAGTTGTAATGTATCATTAACTTTGATTCATACTAATAATTGATATTTTGGTGTAAAAATAGTAAAATTTGATTGATACAGACAGGCGAACGTTTGCGTAAAGCATTTTCATTTTTTAACATTGTGGCAATTTTATATAATTTTGCAAGCTTTAACACTAAGTGGTGTTTGTAAGATAATTGAGAGATGGGTAAAAAAACAACGGTTACAGAAGAGAATTTGGTGATAGTCGAGTCACCTGCAAAAGCAAAAACAATTGAAAAGTTTTTGGGCAAAGACTTTTTAGTGAAATCTAGTTATGGACACATTCGCGATTTATCAAAAAGCGATTTTGGGGTTGACATTAATAATAATTACCAACCAGATTATATAGTCTCTTCCGACAAAAAGGATGTTGTTAAGGAACTAAAGCAGTTAGCTAAGAGTGCCAAGATGGTATGGCTCGCATCCGATGAGGACCGCGAAGGAGAAGCTATTGCCTGGCACTTGTTTGAAACGCTGGGCTTAAAGGAAGAAAATACGCGTCGTATTGTATTTCATGAGATTACAAAGGATGCCATTCAGAAAGCTGTTGAGAACCCACGTAAAATTGACACCAACCTGGTGAATGCACAGCAGGCGCGTCGTGTATTGGACCGACTTGTAGGTTTTGAACTTTCTCCTGTTTTATGGCGAAAAGTAAAACCATCATTATCGGCAGGGCGTGTGCAATCTGTTGCTGTACGATTGATTGTTGACCGCGAGCGTGAGGTGTTTGCCTTTAAACCAACTTCAGCGTACCGTGTGACAGCATTATTTGAAGTAACTGATGAAAAAGGCCGTATAAAGGAATTAAAAGCAGAACTAAACAAACGCTTCAATACCATTGAAGAAACAAAAGCCTTTGTTGAGAAATGTTCAGATGCTCAATTCCTTGTTTCGCAAATTGAGAAAAAGCCGATGAAGAAGACACCGGCTGCACCTTTTACTACATCGACACTTCAGCAAGAGGCATCGCGTAAATTGGGTTACTCCGTTTCGCAAACCATGTCAATTGCTCAAAAACTATATGAAGCCGGTAAGATTACATACATGCGTACCGACTCGGTGAATTTGTCAGATTTAGCCTTAAACATGGCTTCTACAATGATTACTGAGAAGATGGGTGCCGAGTATGTTAAAATCAGAAAATACAAGACCAAGGCTAAAGGTGCTCAGGAGGCTCACGAAGCCATCAGACCAACCTATTTAGATAAGGAAACTGTTTCTGGCTCAGCACAGGAAAAACGCTTGTATGAGCTTATTTGGAAGCGAACCATTGCTTCTCAAATGAGTGATGCACAATTAGAAAAGACAATAATACATATCAATGCCGGCACTACCGGCGAAAAGTTTATGGCTACAGGTGAAGTCATCAAATTTGATGGATTCCTGAAAGTCTACATCGAATCAACTGATGCCGAAGGTGAGCAGGATGACAAAGAAAGTGTATTGCTGCCTCCAATGAATGAAGGTGATCAGCTAGACATGCTTAATGTTGAAGCACGCCAGCGATGGAGTCAAAAGCCGGCCAGGTATACTGAAGCTAGCCTTGTTCGCAAATTAGAAGAATTGGGTATCGGACGTCCGTCCACTTATGCTCCTACTATTTCAACTATTCAAAATCGGGGATACGTTGAAAAAGAGGATCGCGATGGAACAGAACGCACCTACCAGCACATTTGGCTCGAAAGAGGTAAAGAGCTTATTGAAAGCGAAAAAACTGAAATTACAGGAGCCGAGCGAAGCAAGTTATTTCCAACAGATATAGGTATGGTCGTAAACGACTTCCTGGTTAAATATTTTGAAAATATCGTATCCTTTGACTTTACAGCTAAGGTTGAAAAGGAATTTGATGATGTTGCTCTTGGGAATATCGAATGGAGCAAGTCCATTGATGAGTTTTACAAGCCTTTCCATGTTAAAGTCGAAGAAACGCTTGAGCAATCGGAAAAAAGCACAGGAGAACGCGTTTTAGGAGTAGATCCAACCAGTGGTCAGCAAGTATCAGTGCGTATTGGCCGATTTGGTCCTTTAGCACAAATTGGTGTCTCTTCTGATGACGAAGAAGCCGAGAAACCTCGATTTGCGTCATTACGTAAAGGCCAGCATTTGGAAACCATAACGCTTGAAGAAGCTCTTGATTTATTTAAGCTACCTCGTACTTTAGGTGAGTTTGAAAATAAAGTTGTAGTGATTGGAATTGGTCGCTTTGGTCCATACATTCGTCACGACAGTAAATTCGTTTCACTTAAAAAAGGTGTGGACGATCCATTCGAAATTGATCTGGAAACAGCTATTGAGCGGATAAAAACCAAACGTGAAGAAGACCTGAAGAAAATCATTAAGTTATTTGATGAAGAACCAGAATTGCAGATTCTTAACGGACGTTGGGGGCCATTCATCAAATATCAGAAAAAGAATTATAAGATTCCTAAGGATAAAAACGCAGAAGAATTATCTTTGGAAGACTGCAAGGCTTTAATTGAAGCTGACACCAAGTCAACAGCAAAAAAAGGTACAAAAACAGCTGCTAAGAAAACGACAGCTAAAAAAACAACTGCAGCCAAAAAAACAACAAAAAAAGCAAGTACAACAAAAAAGAAAACGAGCACTAAAAAAACCAAATAACCTAAACTGTGACCGAAGACTGGATACACTATTTCGACCAACCGAACTATCAGATCACTGAAGCATTTGAAGGTTCGGTTGACGAACGATTAAGAAGCCATATAATATGTTTTCAAAGCTCATCTTCCATTAACTGGGATGAAATTGACATGGCTATAATCGGCATAACAGACTCGCGTAATTCGGCACATAAAGGCTGTGATAAAGCTCCGGACATCACAAGGGGTCACCTTTACGGATTAAGGAATTTATCCAAACCATTAAAGATCGTCGATATGGGTAACCTGCTCGGCAAAACTATCGACGATCGATATAAGGCTCTTGAAGAGATAATCAGTACTTTACTTGAGTATAATGTATTACCCATAATTATAGGGGGCAGTCAGGACTATACCATTCCAATGACAAGAGGCTTACACAAGCACAAGCCAAATTACAACCTTACAATTGTTGATTCAAAAATTGACTGGTTAACGTCTGAGCAGGACTTTTCAGCTTCCAACTATTTGGGCCTGTTATGTAATAATGGATTTGCACCAAATGATTTAACCATTGTTTCGGCACAAAAATATTTATACAGCTCTGCACAGGAAGAGCAATTTAAAAATCATTCTTTTGAGCTATTACGATTAGGACAAATTCGTCAGCTTGGACATCGTATAATGGAACCTCAAATGCGTGATGCTGATGTTTTAAGTGTTGATATGACTTGTGTGAGGCAAAGTGATCAGCCGGCGCACTTAACACCAATGCCTAATGGTTTAAGTGGTGAAGAACTATGTCAGTGCCTGTGGTATGCCGGACAAAGTGATCGAATGAAAGTTTTTGGTCTATTTGAACTTGACACTCAATTAGATACAAAACAACAAGGCGTCGTTTTAAAAGCTCAGTCTATCTGGCACATACTAGAAGGCATTGCTTTACGTTATAATGATTATCCGGTAAAAGAATTGGATACCTATCGTCAATTTATTGTTTATCTGGAAGATTACGAACTGGAAATAAAGTTTTACAACAATCCGGATAATGACAGATGGTGGGTGGAGATACCAGGTAAAAATGATGTAGCCGAAGTAATTGCGTGTGACCGCAATGATTTTGAAGCTGCTTCGGCCAATGAAATACCGGAAAAATGGTTTCGACATTTTCAAAAAAAACGTTTGTAAATCAACTTAAAACAATGTTTTTGTGATTTATACTTTTGAAAAATGAAACCTTTAAGTTGAAATTAGAGTATATATCCCCAGCATTTTGTCCGCTGGTAATAATAATTGGTTGAAGTCAATAGAAATCAACCAGATAAAATTAAGAACTACGGTTCATTTTTGTTAACACCAGCTTTTTTAAGGCATGGCTAGGAGAATAGTATTTTTTCTGTTATTTTGCATTGCTTCAATTTCATGGGGGCAACAATATCCTCAGTTCAGTCAGAACATGTTTAACCATCTGACTGTCAACCCGGGATACGCAGGCGCAAATGAAATGATGAATGTAACGCTTGGTAACAGGCAACAATGGATGGGCGGATTTAAGACTGAAGGTGGCTCATCGATGGCTCCAAGTACAACGGTTTTTGGAGTTGATACAGAAATTAATTTATTGGGATGGAACAGCGGAGTTGGTTTATCATTAATGAATGATGAGATAGGCGAATTGTCAACTTTATACATGTCGGCTATTTACTCAAAGCGATGGGAAACCGATTACGGTAAATTAGGAGTAGGACTTTCTTTAGGCGTCGTTAACCAAGGCCTTAAAGGAGGCTCATTAAGCACAGAACCTCTGGGAGTGGGCGATGATTTTGACAGTAACTATCACAGCCCCGAAGAGTTTACAGATGAAGAAGGCATGGCATTTGATGCAGGATTTGGAGCTTACCTGGAACACAAGGAGTATTACCTGGGTATTTCGGTGGCTCACCTTAACAAACCAAAACCTAAATTTAAAGACACATACGCTACTTACCTTGACCGTACTGTTTTTATCACTGGAGGCTATCGCATTCAAATGAAAAAACGACCAATCGTACTGGTCCCATCCGTATTTCTGAAAACCAATATGTCGAGTTACCAGATTGACTGGAACATTAACGGCATATTGAAAGATAAGTATTGGGGTGGATTGACTTACCGGATGCAAGACGCCATTGTTTTGCTCGGAGGTGTTGAATTAAACAACGGACTTCGAATCGGGTATAGTTATGACATAAGCATTTCACAATTGAGTGGTGCAAGCAGTGGCTCTCATGAGTTAATGCTTGGCTATCGGTTTGATTTAAGCCTCGAAAAAAGAAAGAAGGAATACAAAAGCGTAAGATATTTATAAGATATAAGAATAAGTAAAAGAGTAACTCAGATATTAAGGCTATTATGAAGAAAGTACTTGCCATCAGTGTCATTTTAATCACCATCTTATCTGGATGCGGACAATCCAGCGGTGGAGAATTAACTGGCGTAGCGCGCCGGGCCTCATTTTATGAACCAGATCCTTACGGAATGTTATTTATTCCACAGGGAAGTTTCAACATGGGACCAAATGATATGGACATTGCCAACACAATGACCTCTCAATCAAAAACAGTTTCAGTTCGTTCGTTCTGGATGGATGAAACAGAAATTACAAACAGCGAATACCGCCAGTTTGTGTATTGGGTGAGAGACTCTATTGCACGTCGTTTATTAGGTGAGCAGTTCGAAGAATTCCTTCTAAGTGAAGATTATCTTGGTAATGAAATTGATCCTCCGTTTGTAAATTGGGACGAACCAATTGAGTGGGACAATGAAGAGTATGCTGAGATACTTGACGAAATGTTCTTACCGGAGAACGAACGTTTCTTCAGAAGAAAAGAAATAGATACTCGTAAATTAACTTATGAGTACGAATGGGTTGATCTTTTACAAGCTGCTAAAAGAAGCAACCGCTATAATTTTGAAACTAAACAATACGAAGGTGTGGCATATGACCAGTATGGTGAGGAGCGTGAAATCAACGACCGCTCAGCTTTCATTATGAAAGATGCCGTAAATGTTTATCCTGATACCTTGTGTTGGATAGCTGACTTCACCTACTCATTCAATGAGCCATGGACTGAAAAATATTTCTGGCACCCAGGTTTCGACGAATATCCGGTTGTAGGTGTTAACTGGAAGCAAGCAACTGCTTTCTGTATTTGGAGAACACAATTATTAAACAACTTCCTTCAGAGCAAAGGTGAGCCTCCGGTAAACAACTACCGTCTGCCTACCGAAGCTGAGTGGGAATATGCTGCGCGCGGTGGCTTAGACCATGCCAACTACCCTTGGGGTGGTATGTACACACGTAATGATAAAGGTTGTTTCCTAGCTAACTTTAAACCGCTTCGTGGTCGTTATGGTGATGATGGTGGTATGACAACTATGTCCGTAGGTTCATACGCTCCTAACGATTATGGTTTATTTGACATGGCTGGTAATGTTGCTGAGTGGACTTCAAGTGCGTACGATGAATCAGCTTACACTTTTACACACGATTTCAACCCAACTTATAAGTATAATGCTTTACCAGATGATCCACACGTAATGAAGAGAAAAGTGCTTCGCGGTGGTTCATGGAAAGATGTAGGTTACTTCCTTCAAAACGGTACTCGCACATACGAATATCAGGATTCATCTACATCATTTATCGGTTTCCGATGTGTAAGAGATTACATTGGTGACTAATCAAATCAATTTTTTTAGGACGGTTAATTGAAAAAAAATTAGTTCATTATGAGTATTTCGGAATTTGTTGAGAGCCCTGGTTATAAAAAAGTAATGGGTAAAGTATACGGTCTTGGTGCAGCTGTAGTAATCTTAGGAGCACTATGGAAAATCCTTCACCTTCCCGGAGCCGCATATATGTTGATTGCAGGTTTGGGAACTGAGGCCATTATTTTTGCTCTTTCAGCCTTTGAAAAGCCACATGAAATGCCTGACTGGGGTTTAGTATATCCTGAACTTCACGGATTAGAACCACGCGAAAAAGCTGGTGTTGGTGGCGGTGGCAGTGAATTGGCTGCTTTGGTACAAAGTGGAAATCTTGACGATAAAGATATTGCTAAATTAACTGAAGGTATAAAAAAGCTATCTGATACCTCATCAAAACTATCTGACTTAGGTAACGCTACGGCGGCAACAGATGCTTATATCAATAATATGAAAAATGCCGGAGAGGCAGTTGGTCAGTTTGCCAATCAGCAGGCTTCAATGGCTCAAAACAGCCAGGCATTAGCAGATGTTTATGCCTCATCGGGCGAGAGCCTTAAAGCTCACTTTGAAACACTTTCATCTAACAACCAGTCCTATGGTGAAAAACTAGGTGATGTTACAAAGAATCTTGCTGCTATTAATTCGGCTTATGAATTACAGTTACAAGGTGTTAACAGCCAGGTACAGGCCTCACAGGCTTTAACACAGGGCTTGTCTGAAATTACTAACCAGTTTCAGCAGTCGGCTAACGACGCTAAAGTTTACCGCGAGCAGGTGGCACAATTGAGCCAGTCAGTTTCAGAATTAAATTCAATTTATGGCAACATGTTAAGTGCCATGAATATGGGAAATAAATAATCAGGAAGATCATTATTAACTGCTAAAAGAAATACAATATGAGTGGCGGAAATTGTCCCGAAACCCCCAGGCAGAAAATGATCGGAATGATGTACCTGTTCCTGACAGCCATGTTGGCCTTGAACGTGTCAGGAGAGTTACTTCAAGCATTTCAGCTGGTAGACGAAAGTATTCAGGAAAGTATAAAAACAACAGAGACCAAAAACTCTGATTTAATAGCTCGTTTTCATGCGGCAGAAGCTGTTAACGAGGCAAAAGTAAAACCAACCAGGGAAAAAGCAGAAGCTATTAAAGCAGGTGCCGATTCACTTTACAATCACATTCAGGAACTTAAACTGATGATGATGCGTAAGGTTGATAATAGTCCTGAAGCTACTTTGGAAAACTACAAAGGAGCCGACAACCAGGATATTGCTCCCCAGGTGATGATTACTGAGAAAGCAGGCGCAAGAAGTAAAGAATTAAAAGAGCGTATTAATACATACAGAGATTTATTAATTTCAAATGTTAGCGATGACGATACAGCAATGATATCAACGCTAAACAAGATTTTATCCACTGAAGCTAAAAAACCAACTAACGACGGTCAGGTTCAGCAATCGTGGGAAAGTCAAAAGTTTGAGCATTTACCTCTGTCAGCATCTTTTGCTTTACTAAGTAGTATCCAGAGTAATGTTAGAAATACTCAGGCCGATGTTTCTTCATACTTATTAAGCAGCATTGACGAAAACACCTATAAGTTCAATAAAATTCGTTCGGTTGT
>JAKSBD010000550.1 GCA_022361295.1 Bacteroidales bacterium | reverse complement strand
TTAAAAAATATGTATTTTTGAATTGCAACCAAAAACAACAGAAGATATATATTATCAATATCGAATGTTGTTGATATTCGATTTACACCTCATTTTTTGGAACATCTAAATAGGAATTGATTTCCAAAAAAATAGCCACAAAGACTTTATTGGAATTATGATAATATAAAGAATTTGGCGGTAGCAAAAAGCAATCCCCTCAACGGAGGATGAAGCAGATTCAAAAGAAGATTTGCGGAATTAAAATCGTGATTGTTTCGTTGTTACAAATAATAAAACAAACAAGGAGAAAAAGCCCCCACGTCGCCAAACAGAAAAGGCCTTTCCTCCCATAACTAAACAGTACAAATATATGAAAAAATGTACAGTTATTGCTATTACCAACTTCAAAGGAGGCGTTGGTAAAACCACTACAGCCGTTAATTTGTCACATGGATTAGCTGACAGAGGATTTAAAACACTTGTCGTTGATATGGATGCCCAGGCAGATCTCACCAAAATGATGGGATTTGATGGGGAAGTAACAGGCGAACATTGTATATCAAATGCACTTCGAAACCAGGACAAAACTGCTCAGCCCTTACTGGTGAAAAAGAATCTTGACATCCTTCCTTCATTTAATATCACCATGATTGGGATGGAAACGGAGTTGCAGAACATGTTGATGAATGGGGATCGCCAATTAAAACGAATATTGGATCCCATTAAAAACAACTACAACTTTATCATCATTGATCTTCCTCCGGCATTAAATGCCCTGGTCGTGAATGCTTATGCCATAGCCGAAAAAGTGATCGCTCCTGTTGCTTCAGATTTTTTGTCACTTAGCGGATATTACACATTAGAAGAGCGGCTTTCCGGAGGGCTTAATGTGACGATCACTGATATACTGGTAACAAGACACGAAAAAGGTACTGTTATTTCTCGTCAAACACTGGAAGCTATACAAGCAGAACGAGGAAAGAAAGTATTTAAAGCTGTTATTCCTAAGAATGTGGCTTTAAAGGAGCAAGGAAGCGTTTGTCAGTCCATTTTTGATTATGAGCCATCATCTACTGGTGCTAAAGCTTATACTGAGTTTGTTGAGGAACTTATTGAACGAATCTAGTGGACCCTGCAAATTGGGTCATTTTCTTCCCTATTGTTTAACACACAATGTAACAATGTATTCATGTAATAATTTGAAATTATGGCTAAGAAAAATATAAAAGTCGCTCAACCGAAAATTCAAGGACACTTAACACACCTTGTTAGGCAAGACTTAACAATATTACCCGAATTAAGAGATTTGATTCCCCCATTAACCAGCGAAGAGAAAAAGCTACTGGAAGAATCTATTCTAAAAGAAGGTATCAAAGAACCTATTGAAGTTTGGGAGAAGGATAATAAGAAGATTATCATTGATGGGCATAACCGCTATAACATAGCAAAAAAGCACAATCTTCCTTTTATTCTGCACTATCCTGAATTTGAAACAATTGAAGAAGTGAAACAGCATATGCTTAAAAAGCAGCTTGGGAGACGTAATTTGACTGATGCAAATCGGACCTATTTGATCGGTCTTTTATACAATAGGGAAAAGGAAGGAAAAGGAAAATATGACCGGAAACCTGGCTCAAAAGGGCAAAGTTTACCCTTATCTGAAAGTGCTGAAAACACTGGGGATACCGATGATTCGAAAGTTAGAAATGAACGAACAGATGAGAAAATTGCCAAACAAACTGGTACATCACCAAAGTCAGTTCGTAATGCCGGTGATTATGCTGATGGTTTGAATAAACTGGTTCCAAACTTAAAAAAAGGTATTCTCTCCGGACAAAAGAAAGTATCCAAAGCCAAAGTTCAGGCACTTGGTAAGACACAAAATATACAAGGAAAGCCCATTGATAGTATTGAAAAAATTGACAAAGTTATTGGCAAGCAAAATTTGAAAGTAAAACATGCAACTATTAAACCAGTAGAGAAGCATATAGCTGATATTGAAAATGAGAATGCGAATAACCAAGACTCAAAAGGGCAAAGTTTACCCTTATGTGAATCCCTTGGAAACACTGGTGCTGCCTATGAATTAACCGAGAAAATCATGAAGCTAATTCAGCAGCATAAAGCGGTTGATAAAATAGCCATTGATGCACTTCAAACAGCTTGTCAAAAGCTGGCAACACCTGCAACACTTCAGCTGTCAGCTGATGATGTCAATAAGCTGGTTGATGATGGTTATACACTATTGCGTAAAGATGACCATCCATCCGTACGGATCAAGAAGATTGATAAGCAGAACAGGCACTGGTCAACACTAGAAGGTGACTTTAGTACTAAAAAAGCACGCGATGAGCGTCATAAAGAGCTTTTAAAGGATAAAAAGTTCATCAATGGATAATAACGCTAATTCAATAAAAGAGCATGCAAACGGCCTTCTAAAGGCTGTTTGCATTAGCTCAAGTGCTTTCTCTGAGAAAGTGATCTTACTATTACGCAAATTACTATGGTTTGCCGGTCTGTTAATGATTGGCTTTGATATGTGGTTAATTGGCCGAATGCTATATCATAATCCAGGAACAATCATTGAAATACTGGAAATGCCAATTGTTAACTGGACAACTGGTTCTCTTTTGTATATCGCTATCGCATTTATTCGTTATCGGTATTTGATTTCATTCATCTTTTCATACCCTTTTAAAGCTCATACAATGCCGAATGATGAGAAATCTGCAGGTGAGTCAGTGAGAAAGGAAAAAGAGGCTAAAACAGTACCAATAGAGCAATTAATTGCCCCAACTAAAAGTATGGAGCAAGAGGCGGTTGTTGACAGGAGAGAGGAAGGTAATTCAAGAGAGAATGACTTTGATGAAACGGTTGAAGCGAATCTAAAAAGTGATCTATTACCAAATAATCCTTCACCTTCAGAAATAATAATTGAATCCCCAGAATCGCAGAATTTAATTAGTGGCGAAGATTCTATATTGAACAATGAACGGGAAGGGGAAACTGTGGTTGATAAACCTGAAAATCCATTTTCAGCTTTTAATGTATTTCAAAATCCAAAGGATAATTGACATGCATTAAGAGTATGCAATTAGTTAACTCCACCATCCATCGCCAACGGTGTAGATATAGAACAAGTCTTCGCTGTTGGCCATAATTTCGTCGTTATTACTGATGTTGATATCTTTAAAGATGCCAGTTGTTAACTCTTTAAGATAGAAATCTCCAAAAGTGACATATTGGTTCAGTAAATCTGCAATGACTTCATCTTTGTGCATCATACTGGCCATAACGATAATGGCCTTGGCGTATAGCTCAGGATCTGCGTCTTCAAGTATATTCCAGAACTTCTCTGTATTAGCAGGGCTCGCTTTAGCATCAATCATTTCATCAATAACATCAGTTATACCTTGCAATTGATCAGCGTTATCAGAGCATGCTTTTTGTAACAGGTCTAAAAACGGTTTGTCGATTTTAATACCACTTGTAACTTCACTCCATATGGTGGCTGGTATCTCCATGGCTAACTCTTCATCCTGGATACACATCTTGCAATATTGCTCCAGAAAATGGCCATTGGTAATTTTATAAATGTCGTTTTGAAAACGGATAAGTGCGAATGTGAGTGGAGAATCAGTACTTGAAAAGAAGCGAATTTCATATTTCCCTGAAGCGTCTGGTATTAGTTTTTCAAAGGCTTTAGAACACTTTTTACTAAACAGATTATCTGTAAGATAGGACATGATGCTTGTTTAAGTATCGGATTTTGATTGAAAGATACTAAAAACATTTTCATCAGACTTTAGGAAATACTTTCAAAATTGAGGTAACGAGTCCAAGTATAAGGTGGAGAGTAATTTATTCGTACGATATCGACTAATGAGCGATTCGATACAGCATCTTTTTCTTCCCTATTGTTTTAGGTTTTCTTATACAAACGGCCTTTATTAGGTTAATAACATTAACCATGCTATTTTGCTTTAATCTTTAAAAAAGCTATGGTTGATGTACCTGTCAGCAGTTTCATCAACCGTATTTTTCAAATATATTTCAGTAGTTTTAATAGAAGTATGACAAGCAAACTTTGAGGTAGCTTGTAAATCTTTTGTTTGCAGATAGAAATTAGTCATGAAACTTCTCCTGGCGGTATGGGAGGAAATAAAGGTGTATTTCTTTTTAGTAATTATCTGCAAATAACCACCTTTAGTGCGCTCTAAAGAGTACATATCTGTAATTCCTGCAATGCGGCAAACTTCCTTTATTTTACGGTTAAACAAAACATTCGAGACTTTTTAAAAACTTCCTATATTATTGACAATATATTCATGCGCCGGAATAGTGTTATTCCTTTTACCTACACGATATTTTAAACATCCTTTAATGATGTTTGTACTACTCAATTTCATCATGTCAGAAAAACGAACACCACAGTAACACATCATAGTAAAGATTTTTCGCACATTTTCCTGACTTTCGGATAATCCTTGAACATTTTTAACTCGATCAATTTCATCTTCATCTAGGTAAGGATGATTAACTAATTCTTGATGTTTACTAAATTTTCTATAATCAAAGTTTTTATGGATGCCTTTGTAGAAGGTATAACCCATAAAAGTTTTTAGTTCTTTGGTGAGTTTTCCAATTGTGTTAGTGCACAGATTTTTCTCTTCAAGATACATTACAAATTGGTTATGCCAATCCTTTGTTACTTGTTTAAAAAGTGGGATTCTCCCCATTTCTTTAATAGCGTTTAGAACATTCTGTCTCACTGGTTTTTTGTGACCAGAATTGTCAATCCACCTTTCAATCTCTATTTGAAACCTATTTTTCTTCATATGTTATTTAAGTGTTAATGAATAATCTATTATTGAGTGTGTTAGTTGAGTTAATTCTCTAAAAATAGAAGAAAAATAATAATACTGTACTTAGGAATGTAAGTGAAATAAAAATT
>JAKSBD010000643.1 GCA_022361295.1 Bacteroidales bacterium | reverse complement strand
TACTTTTTCATCAGTTGTATCAATAAACTGATATTTAATTGATGAACTTCCACAGTTCAATACTAAAATTTTCATTGTAATTTTCTTTTTGATGATGCTTACACCATCTGGTTCGTTAATGCTTCGAATGTTGATTAGGCTTTTTTACCAAGAATAGTTTCATCGTCTAAGATGTTTCCATCCTGATCATAGCGATAGAAGCCTACGCCAACATGACTCCCCAAACGTTTCGCGCGAACCAATCGACGAACCAAAGGAGATGGAGCAAATTTCTGATTCCCAAATTCTTCATGAAGATTTTCCATCCAACGAACCACTTTATCTAAACCAATAACATCAGCAGCTTTAAATGGACCAAGACGCATCCCAAGACCAATTTCCATTGTTTTATCAATGTCACGCATAGTTGCAACACCTTCCATTAATGTAGCACAAGCTTCATTTAAAAGCGTTACATACAAGCGAACACTCACAATTCCTGCCGATTCTTCTACCGGAATTACATCACGATTAATCAATTTTACAAAAGTACATACACGCTCATAAACCTCATCTGAAGTATAAAGACCTTTAACAACCTCAATAATTCGAGCCTCAGGAGATGTTACGAAAAAGTGAAGACTTGCACAACGCTCACGGAATTGCAATTCAGAAGCAAGCTCTGTTACCACAATCGTTGTTGCATTAGTGGCAATAATTGCATCACGGCTTACAACTTCCTCTACTTTTCTAAATACATCCTTGCGTGCATCAATACTACGCAGACCTGTTTTTTCATCAGCTCTGATTGCTTCAATAACAAAATCACAATCCGCTAAGTCACTAAAACTGGTAGAGCCTTTAATTCGGCTCATGATAGCACGTTTTTCGCTACCGGTTAATCCCCAGTTTTCAATTCTGCTATCTAATTCTTTTCCTATGTTCTCAATAGCCTGTGAGATTTTCTCCTCATTAAGCTCAATGAAAACAACTTCCATTCCATGCCAGCTGGCGATGCGAGCAATATTCTGCCCTTCTTTTCCACATCCTACAACACCAACTTTAGAAAACAATGTTTTCCCTTTTTTCTTTTGACCTAAAGAATATTGTTCGATAGGTTCTACAAGAATTTCAGCCATTTAATCTGTTTTTATTCCTAATGGTTTTTATACTTATGTACTTGCACTCAAAATAAAAAGCCGGCATACACCGGCTTAGTTTATTACATATTACCTGCTGCCTGATTTGCAGTAATGGCAACCAGATTTACAATATCACTAACTGAACATCCGCGCGACAAGTCATTGATTGGTGCTGCCATTCCTTGCAATACCGGACCAATAGCTTCGGCCTTTGCCATACGCTGAACTAATTTATAAGCAATATTACCTGTTTCCAATGTTGGGAATACTAACACATTGGCATGCCCTGCAATTTCTGAACCTGGTGCTTTTTTCTGACCAATTTCAGGAATAATAGCAGCATCGGACTGAATTTCACCTTCTATTTTAAGATCTGGTGCCATTTCTTTGGCCAACTTGGTTGCATTAGCAACTTTATCTACCATTTCGTGCTTAGCTGAACCTTTAGTTGAGAAGCTTAACATAGCAATTTTAGGCTCAAAGCCAGCAATAGCTCTGGTAGTACGACCTGTTGCAACAGCTATTTCAGCAAGCTCTTCGGCTGTTGGATTCGGATGAACAGCACAATCAGCAAAAACCATCATACCATCTTCTCCAAAGTGCTTATCCTTTAATATCATGATAAACGCACCAGAAACAACACTAATACCAGGAGCTGTTTTTACATATTGAAAGGCAGGACGTAACACATCACCTGTTGCATTATCTGCACCTGCAACTTCGCCATCAGCATCACCGGCTTTTATCATCATAACAGCTAAAAACAATGGATTCTTAATCAACTTAAGTGCTTCTTCCTTTGTAAGCCCTTTGTTTTTTCTGATTTCAACCATCATGTCTGCATAAGCATCCATTTTCTCGTGGCCTTCCGGGTCAACAACTGTTGCTTTACTAATATTATCTAAACCAAGTCTAGCAGATTCTTCTTTCACTTTATCAGGATTCCCGATAAGAATAACTTCTGCAAAACCTTCAGTTAAAATAGTGTTAGCCGCACGAAGCGTACGTTCTTCTAAACCTTCAGGCAAAACGATACGTTTTTTGTTTTCGCTAGCCTTCTGCTTAAGTTGTTCAATAAATTCCATTTTTGTCTCTAAAAGTTATAATTAACAATTTGCTGCAAATCTACGGTGAAATTCGCATTATTTACATGTCTTTTATCATTTATTTAAGATGTTTAAAAACAGAAAACAGCGACCAAACATCATTGCATTTTCCGTTGCTTTCAATTTATTATTAAACACCCCAATTGATAGCTATATTCCAATACAATCAGCCACACATCAGCCTCATAAATCTAACTCCACTTACAATTAGTAAGCAAATCCACATTGAGTTGTTCTTTCTTAACTTAAGAAGCAACAGCAATGCGACATTCGAAACATGTCTTAGACCAATTATACTTTGATTATTCACGGTTTAATCCATCTCTATAAAAATCAACGAACTTTAAAAGTTACGGTCAAAACTATTATTAGTATTCATGTTGATCGCAGAACTTTTAATTTTTCATCTTTTGATTTTGGACTCATTAGCTAAACCATTTCTTGAAGGAGAGTGCAAAGAAAAGGGTTTTTATTGTTTTAATGAAAAAAAATCAATGCAAAACAGAGTAAACAGAAAAAAGATTCTCTTCCGGCCAAACATTTTTATATTTGAATCAGAAGATGTATTACCAAAAGAGAAAATGAATACTTCGCAGGTAAAATCAGATATAAAATGCTTTACTCTATTCACTTATAAAACTTTATAGGAATTGAACCTGCCTATTTCAACAGTTTAGAAGCAAATCAAAGCACATGGTTATCATAGAGTTTTATGTGTCTTTATACATTTGGAATAGTTGCTGGTTGGTCAACAGGTAAATTGATTGTTATATAACAGTAATTACTTAACAATTATGTCAGCAATAGAATCTTGACAGGCCTTGTCAATTCAACAACTTTTTATGGAGATAAATACTCTTAATACACTTTCAGGAATTAATTAACATTACTTTTAATACAGCGGCGGCGTTCCTCTTTTAGAAGTAATAACTACCACTCCATTTTCAGCCCTGTCACCATATAATTTAATAGCTTTATTGCCTTTTATTATCCTGATAGACTCTACATCGTAATCATTTATTTGAACCAGGCCATCTATCAACTTATTATCAAGCACAAATAAAGGCTTCTTCCCTTGGTCGTCCAATGATTTTATTTGTTGAGCCATGGTTCGTTCTCTGTTCGACAAGGTAAATCGAACGGGCACTCGCATTTGTGTATTAACACTTTTCTTGTTTAATTCACCAGCTTTCCATTTGCTTGTCCCCCTGACAAGCTGAACAACTTTCTGATCCAAATCGGCATCCAGTCCCTTTTCAATTTCAACCTGTGCAACTTCACCCTGAGCTGTCACCACAAAGCTTACCCAAACATCGCCTTCAATTCCTCTGATCTTATATGCATCCGCATAATTGATGTGTTTGCGAAAATAAGCACTTAGATCTTTACCTGCCCCTTTAAGACGAGGCATCTTATCAACAGTGGTATAAACATTTAAATCTGCTACTTCATCCTGAGCTTCAGTTGAAGTTCCAAAAGTCATGGAGAGAAAAATGATCAAAGTGAAAAGAGAAGCTTTCATGTCAGTATTTTTTTAGGTTATATTGTTATTCTGGTTCCCACAAGCTATTCACACGTAATGAACCATTGTAGAAATCACAACAATAATTATACCACAAAAGAAAGAACAGAGTTAATTACTTATCTCTTTCGCATTGCTTCTATTTTGCTAATCACGTCTTTAAGACTTTCCTCACGAACCTTCGCTGCCTTTTTTCTTGATTCTTCATCCACTTCGTATGTTTTCGGAGCTTCAGTAAGAATTGTTTTTCCCTCTTGCCCCGCTTCCATTTTCCAGCTTATGCCAAGGTTATCCAATAGTTCACCTATAAACTTTATTTTTTCGTCAGGTACAGAAACGCTAAACATTTTCATATAAATATATTTATTTGTTATTTACACTAGTATTATAAAGTTACAATAAAAATCAACCTCACACAAGTTCATCAATAAAGTGATTGAACAAGCCTTATTCACTGCTTTTTAACTCATAATTATCAGCATCTTTCAACACTGGAAAAACGGACCTGAATCGCCTCAACTCATCTTTACATAAAACTCCATATGCAATAATATCATTATCTGACGTATTGACCAAAACATGCCCTTTGGCATCAATTATCTGACTGCTTCCACTATAATTCAGTGACTCGTCCTTCCCTATTCTATTAACACCAACAACATACGATTGGTTCTCAAGCGCCCTTGCTTTCAATAAAACATCCCACACTTCACTCCTACTTTCCGGCCAGTTGGCAATATATATCAGGGCATCATATTCATCTCCCTGATTCCTGCTCCATACAGGAAATCTCAAATCATAACATATCAACGGACACAATCTCCACCCTTTTACAACAACAATCAGCCTTTCATATCCCTTTTGGTAATGCAAATGTTCATCCCCCATGGTAAACAAGTGACGCTTATCGTAACTCTCAACACTCTCTCCGTCTACAACATATAAGCGATTTGTTACTCGCCCATTAGTTTCAGTTACTACACTTCCTACCAGAGCTACACCATGTTTTTCTGACATTTTGCGCATCCACTGCAAAACAATCCCTCCATCCTTCTGCACATTATTCTGAGTAGACATGCTAAACCCACAGTGAAACATCTCGGGCAGAACAACTAAATCAGTATCCTTCTCAAGCTCTTCAAAGCGTTTCGTTAAATGAGACAAGTTCGCTTTTGTATCTTCCCATATAATATCGAACTGAACAACGGCAACTTTTAAATCCATTAGTTTTCCTATTTAGTTTACGTACACAATAATAGCCTTTCGTTGCTAATTATTAAACTGTCTTTTTGTTATTTTTAAAACACCCCTTGGTCTTTTTGTTATTTATTTCTTTTTAATACCAGCAAAGTGTGTAATTTTGCGCCCGCAAAAAAAATGAACAAACAACCATATTAATCAACCAACATTATTTAAAGAATGATTAAAATTGCCTCTCAACTCTATGGTGAAAGCACCAGGAGAACAATTCTGGATTATGCTCTTATCACAACTGGTGCATTTATACTGGCTGCAGGATTTGTCTTTTTTATTAACCCCTACAACATTGTTCCTGGTGGTGTCTATGGGATTGGAATCGTTGTCCACCACCTGATTCCTGCAATTCCGGTAGGTACTTTCGGCTTAGTCCTTAATGTACCTCTAACCCTATTAGGCATAAGAGTTTTAGGTGCCCGATTTGGTCTTAAAACAGTTATAGGTATGGTTTTAACGACTATTTTCATGGACACCCTCACCTACTTCCTTGGTGAAAGCGACATACTGGGCCTGGCAAATGACTTATTACTATCAAGTGTATTTTGTGGCATTGTTATCGGATTTGGTTTAGGTTTAATATTTAAGGCTAAAGCAACATCAGGCGGCTCTGATATTGTGGCAATGATTTTCGCCAAACTGACGAAGGTATCAGTTGGTCAGCTTCTGATTATTGTTGATTCAATTATTGTCTTAATAGGACTTGTGGTTTTTAAAGACTGGAAAATCCCTTTATACTCCTGGATTGTTATTTTCATTACTGGTAAAGTAATTGACATTACGATTGATGGTTTGAATTATGAAAGAGCATTGGTCATCGTTTCTGACAAGCATACATTGATTAAAGATAAAATACTCAAC
>JAKSBD010000595.1 GCA_022361295.1 Bacteroidales bacterium | reverse complement strand
CCATATTAGAGTCCCAAAATAATGGCAGTCGTTTAGGTGTTATTCAAAAAGCAGTGCAACAAAGCAATCAATTTATACTGGAGAAGAAAGAGCAGTTACCCAATGAGCATCCTGATATAGATCTGTTAAAACAGCAAGGCAAAGAATTACAGACTAAAGCTCAGGCTCTGGAGCGAGTATTGGATGTTTGCAAGGAAAATAACAAACTGCATCTGGAAAAAGACTCATTGACGAAAGAACTAAATAGCAATAGTAAAGAGATTCTTATTAGGGAAAAGGAGTTGGGTGAGATTGGACAGGCATTGAAAATCAGCCAAAAATACCTTGATGAATTAAATATCCGTCGCGAACGCGAATTGCTTGAAGCAAAATATGAAGACGCACGTCAGCTATTGAAGCCCGATGAAGCATGTCCCTTGTGTGGTTCAATTCAACATCCGTATGTTAATAATTACAAGTCGCAGAAAAACAAAACGGAAGAAGCACTGAAGGAGAAGAATGTTCAGCATAAGGATTTGCTGCAAAGGGAGAAAGTAACCCTGGAGCAGTTATCCAAACATAAGTCATCATTGGCAAGTGTTGAAAAACGCCTTAATGAAAATAGCGAAAAACAGGAGCAGTATAAGATCATTGTTCAACAGTTAACGGGTAAATATGAGCTTAAGTTTGAAGATGTGAATGAACAAACTGTTGTATCTGCCATTGAGTCAAATTCTGTTGAATTGAAGCAACTCGAGCAACAGATCAATACCATTGAAAAGCTGGATAAAGCTATCATTCGAAATAAAGAATACAGCATGCTGGCCAATGAGATGGAGGCCTTGATTCAGTTGCACAGGCAGGTTAATGAAGCTTTTATAACATTAGGCATAAATTCGGAGATGCCTCTGTCGGAAAAACTGACAATATTGAAAGAAGGTTATGTCAGCTATGCTCAAAAGAAAGAGCAGTTACAAGATCAGGAAAAGGAATATACCGCCCTGAACATAGCCTGGAAAGAAAAAGGAAAGCAACTACAGGAGTTGATGCAAACATTTGCCAAACAAAATGACACCTTGGCTAAGAACAAACAGGAGCTTGAAAACCAAAAAAGTAAAAGAGAATCGCTTTTCGGCACAAAAATACCTGAAGAGCTTGAAGATGAATTGAGCACAGAGAAAAGGAAGCTTGAAGAGACACAAAAAACGTATGAGATTAAGCTGCAAAAATCGGCAGTATTGTCAAATACTTTGTCAGGCAGGTTGAAAGAGATTGATGAAGAACTGAGGGAGGAACAGATAAAGCTGCTTAAACGAACCGAAGCATTGAGTGGTCAATTAAAATCAAAAGGACTGAATTCAATTGAAGAAGCGCTCGACTTATTGATCAGTGAAGAAGAGGTTAAGCAACTCCAAAATAAGCAAGAGGGCTTTGTAAAAGCATCAACGGAACTAAACCACTCAATTAAATCACAAAAAAAACAACTAGATCAGTTACAGGATGTGGTTGAGAATATTCAGTATTCAGAAGCAGAGCTTCAAAATAACTTAAGTGAGATGGAGTTGCAATTAAAGACAGGCTTGGGTAAAGCCGGAAGTTTGCAGCAGAAAATAAAAACAGATACAGAGAATAAAGAAAAGCAAAAAGAAAAGGTTCAGGTCATAGAAAAGCAACAGAAGAATTTTAACCGTTGGGATGAACTTAGCAGCCTGATAGGTGATGCAACCGGAAATAAGTTTTCGCGCTTTGCTCAGGAATTGACATTAAAACAAGTCCTGCAACTGGCCAATAATCATTTAAAGCTATTGACAGACCGCTATTTGGTTAAGCATGTTAAAAGTGATAATACAGATGAGTTGTTTGTGGTGGATATGTACCATGGAAATGCCGAACGTTCGGTCAAAACGCTTTCGGGTGGTGAGAGCTTTCTGGTAAGTTTATCATTGGCACTCGGATTGTCAGATTTAGCCGGACAAAATACAGTCATTGGTAGTTTGTTTATCGATGAAGGTTTCGGAACCCTGGATCAAAACACACTTGATGTTGCATTATCAGCCCTGGAAAAACTTCAAAGCGAAACCAACAGAACAATTGGAATTATCAGCCATGTGCCCGCTCTTAAAGAGCGTGTCACAACACAAATTGAGCTGAGGAAAGATGCATCAGGCTACAGCACATTAGAAGTTCGCAGTTAGTAGCGTCCACTCACTCTTCTGTGGCCTTCAGTGGTTGTGTTTTAACCTCCAGCATGATTCTTTCTGTGCCTTTCCGTGTATTCAGTGGTTATGTTTTAACCTCAATCACCATACTTTCTGTGTCCTTCCGTGTAATTCAGTGGTTATGTTTTAACCTCCAGCACGATTCTTTCTGTGCCTTCCGTGTAATTCCGTGGTTAAGTTTTAACCTCCAACATGATTCTTTCTGTGTCCTTCAGCGTATTCAGTGGTTACAATCCTAACCTCAACCACCATCAACCTAAAACAGGATCCAGTATTTCAGCCGCTTTGGTATAACCCAATTCTATCATTTCATCAGCTTTATGAAAGTCAAGTGTTCCGCATGCATCACGAGCTATTTCAATTATATAATCTGGGGGATAAGCTGCCAGCTTTTGTCGGGCTATTGTATTTTGCATGGCATCAAAAGCCCAATCGGCTATTTGATACATGCCCGATTGATTTGGCTTTAGTTCTTTTGTGTCATTTTTTTTGAATAACCAGCTTTTATTATCCTCTGTAGCTGGTGTTTTATTGTTATTCTTCGGAGTGGCTCCAAGGTTTACCGCAATAATAATATCATTGTTATCGCTAAATACCGGGGCAATTGGTATCGGATTCAGAACACCGCCATCAATCAATTCCCTGTTATTTATAGTCACAGGCGTTAAAAAAAGGGGTAATGAAATAGAAGCGCGGATAGAATCAAACAAATTACCTTTAGTGAGCCAAATCTCTTTTTCATTTTTTACATCGGCAGCAACAGCGGTAAATTTAATGGGTAATCGCTCAATGTGTTCGTCACCAATCAGCTCTTTGAGTTTGTTAATAAGTTTATCTCCCTTTATCAGGCCACTGATGCCCCATGATATATCCATGTATGAAGCAATATCAACTAATGTGAGTGACCGCACCCAATTTTCAAATTTATCTAGTTGCCCCGATGCATAAATGCCTCCAATTACAGAACCGATGGAGCAACCGGAGATCGAGTGAACAGCAAAATCATTTTCCTGAAGCCAGCGAATAATGCCTATGTGGGCCAGTCCTCTTGCTCCGCCACTTCCAAGAACAAGTGATACGGTTTTTCTTGGTTTAATTCGGGTCATATTGTCGATGTTATTAGCAAAATATGAATAATGCAAATTAAGGCTTTTTTTGAAATTTACTAAGCAGGCACTCCAGGCTTTGCTTTTTAATTTTCAGTGTGCTCCAGGGCTCTGTGTAGTTAATTAGTCTTTTGTACTACAGTGCTTTTTGTGGCTGTTTATTTTCTTCAGCTTTCAGTGTTTTATATGCTTACTTATACAGCAATCAATATACAAACTATTGCAAAGAATTATGACAAATGTTATAGGTACTCGATTGCTGAATTTATTCGTCATAATAATAGGGACTTTAATCATAAATATTTTGGCTTTAATCGCCATAAATATATTTTCACCGTCGATTAATATCGAGCTAATTGCTTTGGGAAAGGCAAGAAGCTTAGAAATAATACTCATTGGGATTAACGGTAATTATTCATCATTGTAATAAATGATGGTCGGTAAAAACCGAATACTTACAGTAGTAATGCTGATTGGTGTATTATGCCGTTAATCTTCTGCAGTTTTCTAAGTGTTTGTCTTGCCTGATAATGTTTTAACTAACAAAAAATACTATACATGCATAACAAACAAATCAAATGAAGAAAACGATTCTGTTACTTTGCGTCCTGTGCTTGGGCGCTATGATGAGTGAAATGAAAGGGCAAACCGCCACTTTCAAAGCACTTTTCCTGTACAATTTCACCAAAAACATTGAATGGCCGCCTAATGCTGTTGGCAGCGAACTGGTTATTACGGTGTTGGGTGACGATGAAATTAGTGCTGAACTGGAAAAGATTGCTCGTGTTAAAAAGGCTGGTAATAAAAGCATTAAGATTGTTACTGCCAAGAGTGTCAAAGATATTGCAAATACCCATATGGTGTTTCTGGGTAGTGCCAAAAGTTCGCTGATGAAGACTTTAAGTCACGAACAACAAGGAAAACCTGTATTACTGGTTGCCGATAAAGGCGGATTATGTAAGCAAGGTGCCGGCATCTCGTTTTTGACGGTTAATGGTAAACTTCGTTATGAAATATGCCAGCCGGTCATTGAGAAACATAACCTTAAGGTGACACAAAAAGTACTTAGCCTGGGTATTACAGTGCAATAACAAAAATGATTAAAGTCGAAAAAATGTTAAGAATTAAATACATCACAATTTTATTGGTTTCACTTTTTATGGGCATGACTACATTGGCTCAGGAGGGTGAAAAGTCTTCTTTAACCAAAGAGAAGATTTTATCAATGACGACAGAAGAGTTAAGTGCGTTGGATCTGGATGATTTAATGGCTGCAATTGATATAGTGGGCGTTTCATCTCTTGAAGAACTATACGAATTACTACTTAATAAAGATGTTACATCGGCATCAAAATCAGAAGAGAGTTTATTTGACTCTCCCTTGTCTACCACAGTATTATCGCATGAGCAAATAATAGCATCAGGTGCTACCTCAATTGAGGAGGCTTTGCGATTAGTGCCGGGCTTAATCGTACGTGAAAAAACGAATGGTAATTTCGATGTGCACATTCGTGGTAACGATAACCTGCCGGCTAAAAACATGATATTATATTCTGAAAATATGAATACGCTGGTAATGATCAATGGTCGTCCCGTATTTAACTATTCTCACGGTGGTACTTTATGGGAAACTTTACCTGTAGGTTTTGAAGATATTGATCGTATTGAAGTGGTTCGTGGTCCTGCCAGCGCGCTATACGGACCTAATGCTTTGTCGGGTGTGATCAATATTATAACCCAAACTATTACTGAAGAATCACCTCTTGTATCAGGTAATGTGCAGGCTGGTTCATTAAACACCTACCTGGGTGATGTGGCTTTTCGCAAAAAGTTAAGCGATAAAGTAAATATCGGAGTAAGCGCAAACTTCGAAACACGTGACCGCGAACGTGATGACTTATTGGTTTATGACCGTGGAGGTGCTCAGTACACTTTAGATGGAAATCCTGTTGACCCTGGTTACTTCACACGCGATGAAATTAATCGCATGATGAATGGAGCATTGCCATTATGGCCTCCGTATGATGTAAAAGGTGAAACTTATGATATTTATAAGTCATTCCCTGATCCAGGAAAGGCAAAAGAGCGCATGGGTGTAAATGGCTATTTTGATTTTATGCCAAACGAAAAGACCACCATTAACCTTATGGCCGGACATCAAAATTCACAAGTAGTTACTTCGCTTATGGGTGATGTGCCAACACCATATACAACCAAAAAAGCGGCCACATCATATGTTGACTTAAGAGCTAGCTACAAGGGTTTTAACCTACAGGCTAATTACAATGGTGGTACTATCGATTACATGATGGGTAATGAAGGTTTTGAATTAGATAATCAACAAATTAATATCCAGGCCGAATATGACTGGCACCTTGGAAAAGTAAGCATTCGTCCGGGTGTTAGCTACCAGTCTGTGTCTTACGATGACTCTGAGCATATTGCTGAGATAGGTAATGGCTACTTAAATAAAGAGCAAACCATTAATATTTTAGCTGGTAGTGCCCGTTTTGACTATCGACCAACCGATAAGTTACGTTTGGTTGCTGCTTTACGTGCTGAGAAATACAACTATCCGGATGATATTTATGCGTCATGGCAGTTTATTGGTTCGTACAAAATCAACGATAACAATATTCTCCGTGCCGTGTATTCACGCGCCAACCAGTCATCATTCCTTGTTAATACTTATTCAAACTATACATGGAATGTAGTTAATATGACATATCCGCGCATTATGCAGTTCGATGGTAATAAAGAGCATGACCTGAAAACAATGGACATGATCGAAATTGGTTACCGCACACGTCCTGCCAAGAGCCTGTTTGTTGATGTTGAGGCATTTTACACTATTTCAGAAGACTTTGGCGCATTATTACCGGCTGGTTCATCTCTTGCTGTTTACAACCCGCTTGATGTAGCTGCAGCTACTGCAATGCCTGATGTTAACGGTTATGTGAATATTCAGTATCAAAATCTTGATTTAGTAGCTAAGCAAAAAGGTTTAACTGCTTCGGTTGATTGGGTGATTTCTGAGAAACTGGTAGCTAACGGTAATTTCACCATTCAGGAAACAAGATTAGATAATTATATTCCGCTAAGCAGAAATGATGTGGTTGGTTACCAAGCTGGCTTGTTGATGGCTGATCCTGATTTAAACACAAAAGTCGGTCAGGCAGTAGCGGCTTATGTGGCTGGTGTTCAGAACGGCACAATCGATCCTGCGGTACAGACATATGCTATTGCCTCATCAACCAATGCAATACCCGATGTTGAAGAGGACGATTATGAGCATAAAGCGACACCATCTTATTACGGGGCTTTCTCTTTAACTTATCGTCCGATTAAAAAACTGGAGATTTTCCCGCAGGCATATTTCTATGGTGAGCAGGAATTTGAAAGCCAGTACAGCACTGAAAAGATTGATGGCAAGTTTTTGCTTAACGCAAAAGTGTCCTATAAGGCAACCGATAAGCTAACCCTTTTTGTTAACGGGCGCAACATCCTGAACATGAAGGAAAGAGAATTTGCTTACATGGATGAAATACCAGGTATGGTGCTTGGAGGACTAAGCTTTAAATTCTAAAAAGAATTCTGATCTGTCAGTTTCAGAATAAAGTTGTTTAATGTTGTAAGGGAATTTCAAGAGTGAGGCATTGATTTTCAGAGCCAAGGCTCAATTTTTAATTGTGTAGCCTAAGCTACGGAATTAAAATTAGCAGAAGCCGATGGAATAGATGTTGCTCGGAGGTTTTCAATATGACTCTAACCTACTTCATTGAATGCCAATCTAAGAAATAACTTAATATGAAAACTT
>JAKSBD010000191.1 GCA_022361295.1 Bacteroidales bacterium | reverse complement strand
TCACTTGGAATACCTTGTCCCCATATACTGGGCTGGTCTGGTTCACCCCAGTCATCGCGGGTATAGAAATCATCGGTTTTTATATCACCAATATTTCCTATTTTATCCATTTCGGTCACTAAACCTGTCCAGTTGGCGATGCAGGTTCCCAGCCAGAATCCCTGAAGTTTTTTATAGTAGTCCTCTCTGCTTATTACTTTGTCGGTTTGATGCGGTTGATAGGGTCTATATAATAAATCAGGATTGGGTTTAATTCTCTTTTCTGATGAACAGCTTATAGCTATCAGAAAAGCACTAATAAGAAGCAGTTTAATGTGTGTATCTTTCATTTGCATCAGTTTATCTTAGCATGTGGGTCATTTTCATTGTTATCATCACTATGAGACAAATTACCGAAAAATAACCAACATCGACTACTAATTCATTATCAATTGAAAAAGAATTGACTATGAATTACCAAACAGATATCATGGTATAACAAATACTACTTTAAGCCTTTTAATAGCTTCAGCCACCCCTGTATGCCTGTGTGGCGCCTTCGGCAGGCATATTAGGTATTAACTGGTCTTTTTTCTAATCTGTTAAGTTCAACTGCCATGATACACCAAAGCGATCTTCAACGAAACCAAACTTCTTACTAAAACCATAATCACCTAATGGCATCATGACTTTTCCTCCTTCAGAGAGTTTTTCAAAAAGTCTGTTTATTCTTTCTTCAGTCTTAACTTCCATATATAATGAAATAGCTGGTGTAAAAGACCATTCGTGCTTAACATAGCTATCGCTGCAAATAAAAGGGCTTCCGTTTAAAACAAACCTGGCCATTTTAATGGTCCCTTCTTCTCCTCCTTCACTCTTTTGATAGCGTTGTATCTCAACAATTTTTGAATTATCGAATAGCTCAACATAAAAAGTCATCGCCTCTTCAGCATTTCCTTCCTGAAATGTTAAGAAGCTTACTATTTGATTGTTTTGATTGACTGCGTTTAACAGGCTATCCCTCTCCTGCTTCATTCTGTTTATTTCTTTAGTTAAGTTGTCTTCTGTCCTGAAATTTGTGCAGCTTAGTAACAAAATTCCGGGAAATATAAGTGCGATCATTCGTCTCATAAGTGATAATAAAGCTTATAAAATTTCTACTATTTGAATATGATTACCACAGGTATCGTCAAAAACAGCCAATTTTGCTGTACCCATCTCAGTTGGTTTCACACTAAAAACAACGCCAAGTTGTGTTAATCTTTCATACTCTTTTTCAACATCTGAAACGTCGAACTGGGTGTATGGTAAACCAGCTTCAAAAAGAGCCTTTTGATATGTTTTTGCCGGGGCAAAATCTTTTGGTGAAGGTTCCAGCAATAATTCAGGCCCGTCTTGCTCCTCACCCGAAACTAAGGTTAACCATCTATTGCCATCACCGACGGGAATATCAATTTTCTTTACAAAGTTTAGTTTCTCTGTATAAAATTCAAGCGCTTTATCCTGATTTTCCACCGGGATACTTACAAGTTTAATTTTCATCGTTTAATTTTTTAAGTGATTTAACTATGAAGTTGTTTACTGCAAAGGTTTGAATTCTAAATCAATCAAATTTATCGAAAATTGCTCTTTTGAAAAGCTTTTGGCGTAAAACCTGTTTTCCGTTTGAATAATGAGCTGAATGAGCTTAAGCTTTCAAATCCGACTTCATAACAGGTTTCTGAAACGGACAATCCTTTTTTGATATACTCTTTGGCCATTTCAATTCTTCTATCAATTAAATATTGATTAGGCGTTTGACCGTAGTATCGCTTAAATAACCTTAGTAGGTGGTATTTTGAAACAAATCGGATACGGGAAAAGAGGTCCAAATTTAAATTTTCTTTATAGTTAATGTTAATATAATTCCTTAATCCAATAACCGTATCCAATTGCCATTGATTTGAGTAACAATCATCTTTTATTTTTAATATTTCTTTCTTGTAAAGATTCATTTATTGGTTTGTTGCGAACTTATCAATAACACAACAATGCATCTTATTTTTCAAATATCAAATTTATTGAGTGTATTTTTACTGACCGCATATTGTATAAACTCATTCTGTAATTAAACATAGATAGTTAATTTCATGGTTGAACGCTCTACCTGTTATTATGATATCCTTTTATCCATTTTTTCGGCTAAAGTCGTGGTTTCTGTAAACTTAAAGTAATTGTACCACCCTTGTATCAAAGGATTCAGTTTATCACGTATGAATTTTAGCATGTTCATGCCTCTTCCTTGCCTAAAAAGAACCTTTGCTTTCTTTCTAAAGCCCAAGTGTAAAAGGTGTTACAAACTAGTCATTGCGCCATAAATATAGTAAAGAAGATTGATCAAGCTTTTTAAAATGTTTGTCATAATTATTTTAAAAAAGCAATAAAAAAAATTCTATTTAAGTATATTCAAGGCATCAATTAAGAGGGTAACTCGTTCATTTGTGACTGAGGAGGCGAAGCTGTGGAATCAGGATAGTTAATAATTTGAATTATTCATGTAATCTTGTTTTTGAATAATGAGTATTTTCAACCTTCAAGCGTCAGAGTATAACCATAGTCATAGCAAAAGTAATGGTA
>JAKSBD010000638.1 GCA_022361295.1 Bacteroidales bacterium | reverse complement strand
TAGAAATAGTTTTCTAGTTGAGAAGTTGAAGAGTTTATTAGTTGATTTGATAAACTGATAAACTGATAAACTGATAAACTGATAAACTGATAAACTGATAAACTGATAAACTGATAAACTGATAAACTGATAAAAAAAAGAAAGCTCGGAAACTTTTGTCTCCGAGCTTTTCTCTTGCATTTATGATTACCTTATATTAGGTCGATACTACGTTTAACAAACTTGGTTAAAGCCTCGCCCTTCAACATATTGTTTGAAAGAAGTGCTAAGTCTATTAATTGCGAAACTAACTTGTTTGATGAAGCGAATGATGACAATTCATCATCTTTCTTTCCATTTAATTCTGTCAGTTTGTTATTGATGTCTTCCATCTCATCTTTGTCGGCCTGCGGAATTTCCTCATCCTTCTTGCCTTCTTTTGCTTTCTCCAACTCTGAGCGCTTACCCTCCAGACCTTCAATCTTATGACGTAATGACGACACCTTCTCGCCTACTTCCTTCTCTTCGTCTTCGATGATACGGTTTACCAGTGGGTGATTTCCGTTCACCACCAAATTATAGCTGTCAGGCATTTCTCCGTAGAAGTTCATGCCCCCGCCTCCTAACTGGCTCATTTCTTTCATACGACGCATAAACTCCTGCTGCGTAATCATTACCGGTGTATCATTCTCTTCTAATGCCTCAAATGTTACAATGAAGTTGGTTTTATCCACATTAGGCACCTGCGAGCTGAAAATAGTCGTCAGGTCCTGCTTTTGAGCCTCAGTCAATTTCAACTGTGCAGCATCTGCTTTAGGGATTAACTTCTCGACAATATCACTATCTACACGAACAAAACGCGACTTTTCAAATTTGCTTTCAAGGTGGTTAACAAAGTGACTGTCTAACTGACCGTCTAATACTACCACATCGTAACCTTTGTTTTTAGCTGCTTCAATAAAGCTAAATTGAGCCTCTACATCGGTAGCATACAAGTACACTAACTGATCATCCTTATCAGTTTGGTTGTCTTTGATAATACCTGCATATTCATCAAATGTGAAGAATTTACCATCCGTGTTCTTTAATAAAGTAAACTTCTTGGCACGGTCATAAAATTTCTCTTCGGTTAACATACCGTATTCGATGAAAATCTTCAAATCGTCCCACTTGGCTTCAAAGCCTTCACGGTCTTTCTTAAAGATTTCCTCAAGGCGGTCTGCCACTTTTTTAGTAATGTGACTTGAAATTTTCTTCACATTACCATCACTCTGCAAGTAAGAACGAGATACGTTTAAAGGAATGTCCGGCGAATCGATAACACCGTGTAATAATGTCAGGAATTCAGGTACAATACCTTCAACCGAATCGGTCACATATACCTGGTTGCAATACAACTGTATTTTATTTTTCTGAACCTCTACATTGTTCTTCAACTTTGGAAAATAAAGAACACCTGTCAGGTTGAACGGATAATCGACATTCAAATGAATGTTGAATAATGGCTCGTCAGACATTGGATACAATCCACGGTAAAACTGATTGTAATCTTCATCTTTCAGTTCTGATGGCGTGCGCGTCCAAAGTGGCTTGGTTTCGTTAACCACATTATCTTTGTCCGTCTGTTCTTCCTTACCATCTTTCCATTCTGTTTGCTTACCAAAGATTACTTCAACCGGCAGAAAACGACAGTATTTCTTCAATAGGCCTTCAATTTCAGCTTTAGTGGCATATTGCTTATTGTCCTCATCAATATAAAGAACGATATCCGTTCCTCTGTCTTCCTTCTCTACTTCTTCAAGCGTGTATTCAGGGCTTCCGTCGCAACTCCATTTCACAGCCTGTGCCCCATCGCGGAATGACTTGGTGATGATTTCTACTTTTTCAGACACCATAAATGATGAGTAGAAACCCAAACCAAAGTGACCAATAATGGCGTTGGCATCTTTCTTATATTTTTCAAGAAACTCATTGGCACCTGAAAAAGCAACCTGGTTGATGTATTTATCTATTTCCTCGGCTGTCATACCAACACCGCGGTCTGAAATCGTAATCGTCTTTTTATCCTCATCAAGAATTACACGAACAGGTGATTCGCCCATCTCACCCTTAAACTCACCAACTGAAGATAAAGTCTTTAGCTTTTGAGTTGCATCAACGGCATTGGATACCAATTCGCGCAAGAAAATTTCATGATCTGAATAAAGATACTTTTTGATGATTGGGAAAATGTTCTCTGTAGTAACCCCAATATGTCCTTTTTGCATCGTTACTGAATATTTATGTTTTTAAACTATCATTTTAACGGCACAAAGTTATCAAAGGCTGTGCCATTCGTCAATGTCTGTCATTGCGACAGAAGGACGTGACAGAAGGTTGAAATTTTGGCAGAGATTGGATAACTCCGCTATTGATACCCTCATTAATTGGTTTGCCGCATCCATTTATAACGATGCATTTATAATGCACCTGTATCCATCGGTTGGCAGACCTTCTCTTTTCTATGGATGAAGCAATTATTAAATGATAATAGCTTACTTTTCGTGGGTGAAGCAATTATTAAATGATAATGGCCTGTTTTTTCAGATGATAATGTAATTATTAAATCATAATTGCTTCTTTTTTCCGTGGGTCGAGCAATTATTAAACGATAATGACTTATTCTATTACATATAAGGCAATTAACAACTATTGACGGATTGTTTTCTTTCAGGATAGAGCAGTTATCAGTAGGTTTTAAGCACCTTGTAAGTCCGTCTTTTAACTATTGTCTAATGTCTAACTATTTATTGTTAATGCATTAAAAACACAAGCGACATTAATGATATAGACACCCAAAGCAACAAGCCCATCGCAAAACTTTTCCATCCGGCTTTTTTTAATTCCTTTACAGATACTTCTGAACCAATTAAAAACAATGCCAATACCATTCCTCTTGAACCCGCAAGGCTCAGCCCTTGATAAATGTACTGGAGCCGGGGAGTAAAATGTGCGAAAATAATGGCCAACACGAACAAGCCAATAAACCATGGTATTTTAATACCTGACTTTTCTTTTCCTGAAAAAACAAGTGCCAAAACAAGTGTCACCGGAATAATCCATAAGGCCCTGACCAATTTAACGGTTGTTGCAATTTGTAAGGCATCGGCTCCATATGCAGCTCCGGCACCTACTACTGAACTGGTATCATGTATAGCAATAGCCGCCCAGTAACCAAACACTTCCTGCGACATATGTAAATGATGCCCCACAACAGGAAAAAGAATTAGTCCTGCGGCATTGAGGACAAAAACAATAGTGAGTGCAAATGATAATTGATGATTTTTTGGATGAACAACAGGCGCTGCAGCTGCTATTGCACTGCCTCCACAAATTGCTGTACCGCAAGTAATAAGCAAAGCCGTTTTATTCTCTACTTTAAAAACCCGGGTCAATACCCACCCCATTGTAAAAACAAAGACCAGCGAAAGAGCAGTAATCACAAAACTTTTGGATGAAACGTCTATCACTTGTTTGAGGCTCATTCCAAAGCCCATTAATACAATGGAAGCTTTTAAAAACAGAGATGTATATGAACTCAGTTTCTCATCTTTAAAACCCATGGCAGAAACAACTGCACCTGCCAATAGTGCCATAGCCGGAGAAACAAAGGGCATCAGCGAGCAAAGTGCAAACAAGGCAAATATGATTCTTTTATTATTCATTATTCTACTTTTATCTATCGAATGACGATGTAAAAGTAAAATGGTGAAATAACTATATCAAATCATATAATTTAATAACCAATAACTATAAGTTATAATGAAACAAAAAATCAGTGAACAATTGACCTGCCTCACTAACGTGCCCCTGCCGGAATGCAAGGCGCAAATCCCTGTTCATTTCCAGATTCTTAACCG
>JAKSBD010000641.1 GCA_022361295.1 Bacteroidales bacterium | reverse complement strand
TATTATGTCTTTTTATATATATAAATATTAATGCACAGGAAAAAAGGGAATTAAAAAACAAATGGTTAATTACTACAAATTCAGGAGTTCTTAAAACGCCACTGGGGATTAAATTTGGTCGCATCGGTAAAATAGGCTGGAATGTAGGAATGCGATTTGGAAAAGGCGATAGGAATAATTCATATGAACCTGTATCTGAATCTTTACTGGATGAGCATGGTCGATTAAAACCAGAATATATAAAGTGGTATGAAGAAAATCACTATGTAGAAAATGATGTAACAAATTTTTCGTTTGTATTAGGTATGAATGTAAATGTACTGCATCAAAAAGATTTTTCGATGCATATACAAGGTGGAATTGGTTATGCAAGGTGGTGGGAAGAATATGCGAAACAATGGTATAATCTGGATGGCGGTGTTGAATTGGAAATTGGGTTGTTATTGAAATATCAAAAATGGATTGGTAATATAACAGGTAATTATTTAAATAGGGATCATAATAATGCAGTTGGAGATTTCTGTTTTGGAGTAGGATATTGTTTTTAATTTAACAATAAATGCTGGTTGACTCCAGAAAATACCACAAAAAAAGGCACTTCATGTGCCCTTTTCTTTTACCCGGCGAATCTGGTCATAGAAAAGACCGGCAATGGTTAAATAGAATTGTCAGAAAAAATATTAAATTTAAATAAAAATTTACAACCCTGTCTTTTGGGCAGGGTTGTGTGATTAAAGTATCAAGATGTCCCGCTATCGGGATACATTTTCTACGTAGTCTATATCTTGATACTTATGTCTAAAGTCTTATGTCTTGATACTTGATACTTGCGTCTTATATCTTAACTATCCTTACCATACTTCTTCAGGTAGTTTTCAACCTTATCAACCATGTTTTGTGATCCGGTGTAAAATGGTGTTCGTTGGTGTAGTGAAGTTGGTTGCAGCTCCATTATTCGTTGTTCACCATTAGTGGCTTTACCGCCAGCCTGTTCAGCTAAAAAGGCAATAGGATTACACTCATATAGCAAGCGTAGCTTACCGGTTGGAGCATTTTCAAACTCAGGATAAATAAAAATACCTCCTTTAAGAAGATTTCGATGGAAATCGGAAACCAATGAACCTATATAGCGTGATGAATAGGGGCGGCTGGTTTTTGTATCTCTTTCCTGGCAAAACTTAATGTATTTTTTTACACCCTTTGGAAATTTCTTGTAATTACCTTCGTTGATAGAGTATATGGTACCATCCTCAGGTGTTTTAATCGTTTGGTGCGATAGGCAAAACTCACCAATTGAAGGGTCAAGGGTAAAGCCGTTTACGCCATCGCCGGTAGTGTAAACCAGCATGGTTGAACTGCCGTAAAGAATGTAGCCTGATGCTACCTGCTCTGTGCCTTTTTGTAAAAAATCTTCCATCGTGGCTTGTGTGCCTTCAGGAGTAATGCGCTTATAGATAGAAAAAATGGTGCCAATTGAAACGTTCACATCAATATTGGATGAACCATCCAGTGGGTCCATCATAAAAACGTATTTCGCATTTTTAGCAATGTCATCATCAAAAAAGATAAAACTTTCATTTTCTTCAGAGGCAATGGCACAAATCTCACCACAGCTGTGCATTGCATCAATAAAATACTCATTGGCAATGATGTCCAGTTTTTTCTGATCTTCCCCCTGTACATTCGTATTGCCTGCTTCACCCAGGATGTCAACCAATCCGGCTTTGTTAACCTCTCTGTTAACAATGCGTGCTGCTGTGCCTAAATGGTGCAACATGTGCGAGAATCCTCCATCGGCTTTGTAGTCCAGCTCCATCTGGGTTTTGAGGATGAATTCATTAAGGGTAGTAACTTCAAATTTTGTCATATTATTGGCTTTAGTAATAGACTGTAAGAATATCCAATGGTTTGATTTTTAACAATGACAAGGCTCACTTGTTGTGAGGTGAAAGGAAATAGTTATAAATTGAAAGTGATTTTTTGTTTTGCATGTTTTTACGAAACCAACTGAAGATGTAATTTTATAGCATGAGAGTATTCAAATTTGGAGGAGCATCGGTTAAAGATGGTGCAGGTGTCAGAAATCTGGCTGAGATTGTAAGACAGTACAAAGGGCAGTTGTTTGTTGTTGTATCTGCAATGGGTAAAACAACCAATGCCATGGAGGCAATTGTTGAGGCATATATGAAAGGTGACAAGATGGGACTTGAACAGTGCTTTAATAATCTGTGCAGCTATCATTATGGTATTATTGATGAACTGTCTGAGTTAAATAGAAGTTGCATTGAAGGCCTCTTACATCAACTTAACGCGAAACTGGAGAGTGAACCTTCGCTCAATTATGATTTCGAATACGATCAGATTGTGCCCTTCGGAGAGCTCTTAAGCACCACCATTGTAAGCGAGTACTTGAATGCAGCCGGACAAGGAAATGAGTGGCTGGATATACGGCGTTACATCAGGAGTGATGATTGCTACAGAAGTGCCAATGTAAACTGGGAGCTGACCAAAGAGTTAATGAGTGATTTGCTTGTCAAAGACGATAGCAGGTTGTTTGTGACCCAGGGATTTATTGCATCTACCGAAAATAACCTGACCACGACACTGGGCCGTGAGGGTTCGGATTATACAGGGGCTATTATAGCGCATGTGTTAGATGCCGAATACCTGGCAATATGGAAAGATGTGCCGGGTGTGCTGAATGCCGATCCGCGCTGGTATCCTAAAGCTACTAAGATTGACGAACTGTCGTACTGGGAGGCCATTGAGTTGACTTACTACGGAGCGCAGGTTATTCACCCAAAAACCTTAAAGCCCTTGCAGAATAAGCAAATTCCTTTGTTGGTGAAGTCGTTTGTGGAGCCGCATAATGCAGGTACAGTCATTAAGTCAAGTGAGCAAAGCGGTGATTTACAGCCAATATTTGTGTTAAAACGAAAGCAGATACTGATCTCTATGTCGCCCAAAGATTTTTCTTTTATCATGGAAGAAAGCCTTAGCGATATTTTTCATATTTTCTCGAAACACAGGGTGACTTTAAATATGATGCAGACCTCGGCGCTTAACTTTTCGGTTTGTGCCGATGACTCTAAATATGTAAAAGCTGCCATTGAGGAACTGCAGCAGCAATTTGATTTGCGCTACAATGACGAAATGGAATTGGTCACAATACGTCATTACACTCAAGAGGCCATTGATGAAGTAATTACAAATAAAACAGTTGTGGATTCTCAGGTGAGCAGAAAAACAGCACGTTATGTATTAAAGGCTTCTGAATGGAGGTTTTAGGATGTGAGCTGTTTGAATGTGAGGATGTTCGATGTGAGATAATGGATGGGAAGATGTTATGTTTACCAAACTGTAAATCAAATCTTCCCCCTGGGGAAGTGCCGGAGGCGAAGGGGGATGTTAGGATGGATGATATATGATGTTTGGATGTTGGATATTCGATTTAACAAATCAACAAATCAACAAATCAACAATTTTTCGCTATTTCATTTTTACATAGAAAGCAGCTTTATAGCCTCTTAGGTCGCCTTCTTCGGTGTGGATTTCGTACGCCAGTAATATGGCATGTACCTTTTTGGTCATGATAAGTTGTTTTTCATCAAAGTGCCAGGTTTCCCAAAACTGTAGCTTGGCAATCTTATCTCTGCTAAAGTCTGGTTGTTCTTCAATGTCTCTTATGTCTGACATTGATAATTCTTCATGGTCGAAGTAGCTGTAGGCTTGTGCTTTGTGCTTGTATATTGCCTCAAATACCTGATCAATGAATTGTTTGCGCTCCAGTTGACTCAGGCTTTGCTCTGTCCAGACATCCAGAGAGTCCGGATTTTTGATCACAACGGGATATATGATCGTATCGGCAATGCAAATGCCCGGTGTTTCTGTTTCTGCAGTTGTTGTGGTAGCCGGCCTTTGTTTACAGGCATTCAAAACTAAAAAGAAGCACACAACTCCAAAAGTTATGTGCCTTAGGTATTTATGTTTATTCATGTGAGTTTTAGTGTTAAGTGTTTAGTATCAAGTATCAAGTATCAAGTATCAAGATGATTAACATCTTGCACATAGTCTTTTGTCTTATTAGTATCAAGTATCAAGACATAAGTATCAAGACGATTAACATCTTGTAAATAGTCTTACGTCTTATGTCTTATATCTTGATAATTACCTGATTTACCTGTCAAAACTCAAACGCTCTCCTCTTACATCAGTGTTTACTTTACCATCAGCATAAGCCGATTGGCCATTTACAAAAGTTTGAACGACTTTATGAGAGAATGTAGTGCCTTCAAAAGGAGACCAGCCGCATTTGTAAAGGATATTTTCAGGTTTAACTTCCCAGCTATCGTCTGGATTAACCAATACTAAATCGGCCTTATAGCCTTCGCGAATATAACCGCGTTTATCAATTTCAAACAAAACAGCCGGGTTGTGGCACATTTTTTCAACAACCAATTCGTAGGTGAAAATGCCTTGTTTTACCATTTCGAGCATTGAAACAAGTGCGTGTTGTACTAACGGTCCGCCCGATGGAGCACTGAAATACTTATTGTTTTTCTCTTCGATGGTATGTGGTGCATGGTCGGTTGCCACTACATCAAGACTGCCATTGATAAGGCCTTTGCGCAAGCCGTTTCTGTCGTTTTCGCTTTTTACAGCCGGATTCCATTTAATGCGCGAACCATATTTATCGTAGTCCTCGTCAGTAAACCACAAGTGGTGCACACATACTTCACCTGTTACCTTTTTATCTTTAAGCGGCAGATCTTTGTCGAGTAAGTCCAGTTCTTCAGCCGAGCTAAGGTGTAATATGTGAAGGCGAGCTCCGTGCTTACGAGCCAGCTCTGATGCTTTTTTAGACGATTTGTAACAAGCCTCAGCCGAGCGAATAACAGGGTGATATTTAAATGGCATGTCTTCACCAAACTTGTTTTTGTAGATGGTTGTGTTTTCCTGTATCGTTGCTTCGTCTTCGCAATGGGTGGTTAAAATGGTTGGACTTTCAGCAAAAATGCGTCCAAGCGTTTCTTCATCGTCTACCAGCATATTACCGGTTGATGATCCCATAAATATTTTTATACCACAAATTTTCTTCGGATCGGTTTTTAAAATCTCATCAATATTGTCGTTGGTGGCCCCCAGGTAAAACGAATAGTTAGCCGGCGATACCTTTGCTGCTGCATCATATTTTTGCTCCAAAACCTCGTGGTTAGTCGCCTGTGGCTTGGTGTTTGGCATCTCCATAAATGAGGTAATTCCGCCTGCCACAGCTGCTCGCGATTCACTTTCAATATTCGCTTTATGTGTTAAGCCCGGCTCGCGAAAATGCACCTGGTCGTCAATCGCACCCGGTAACAGCAGTAATCCTGTAGCATCAATTACCTTATCGGCCGCAGGTTGTTCACCATTAACAATGATCGCTTTAATTATATCATTTTCGATTAATACACTTCCGTTGGTCTTGGCGCCTTCGTTAATGATAGTGGCATTTTTTATAAGCAGCGTTGACATGTTTTTTTTAGTTTATCAGTTTATACGTCTTTAGTCTATAATAGTATTGAGTTCAGGGTTCGGGTTAATCTGAAATAATATAGAATACTCACTTATTTATTATATCAGTTTTAGTTAAATAGATAACAGGCCTTATTCTGTTTGGTTGAATATGCTTGTAAAGTTCTTAATTATCAATATTAAAATCCAACGATTGGGGTTGATGATTTATGAATTATGATGGATGAATTATGAGGTGGACCAGTTTATTAGTTTAAGAGTTTATTAGTTTATCAATTTATCAATTTATCAATTTATCAATTTATCAGTTTAACTTATCAACTCACATCCTCATTCATAAATCATAAATCAAAGCTTCCTCTCGTATTTCTTAAACCAGCTCGCCATCTTCATTTTGATAACACCCCATACGGCTTCATTAAAAATACCACCGCTCATTTTAGAGGTTCCTTGGGTGCGGTCGGTAAAGATAATGGGCACTTCCACTATGTTAAAGCCAAACTTCCAGGTTGTAAATTTCATTTCTATCTGAAACGAATAACCTTTTAGTTTAATATTATCGAGGTCGATGGTCTCCAATACTTTTCGGCTGTAGCATTTAAAGCCGGCTGTGGTATCCATAATCTTCATGCGAGTGATGAATCGCACATATACCGATGCGAAATACGACATCAGTACACGTCCCATTGGCCAGTTAACCACATTAACGCCCGATATGTAGCGCGACCCAATGGCTAAATCAGCACCTTTTAAACATGCATCGTGCAGGCTGATTAAATCTTTAGGCGGGTGCGAGAAATCGGCATCCATCTCAAAAATATAATCGTAACCATGTTCAACCGCCCATTTGAAACCGGTAATATAAGCCGTGCCCAAGCCAAGTTTACCCTCGCGCTCCAATATGTGTAGTTGCTCAGGACGTTTTTCCATCAGGCTTTTCACAATATTGGCTGTGCCATCGGGTGAATTGTCATCAATAATCAAAATCTCAAAACGACGTGGTAATTCAAAAACCGCATTGATAATGGCTTCAATATTTTCCTTTTCGTTGTAGGTGGGTATAATAACCAGGTTGCGAGTATTCTCCATATGTGCTTGCTCAAACAGTGTTGCGATACATAATTATTAAGAAAGGCTAAAGGTAGTAAGAATTTTTATAGAAGCGTTTTAGCTTTTGGTACCCGGTATTATATGTTCTAATACTGGTGCTGATGCAAGTTTGTAAATGTTCTGATATCTACAGTTATTACATCACGCATTTAAAAAGGTATTTATTATACACTCGCTGTCATCGTGCCATCTCTAGTATACGCTTTGTTGCCTTCCGTTGATATTCTGAAGCCTTCCGTTGACACTCTGAAGCCTTCCGTAGGGGTATTGCAGTCTTCCGTAGGGACTTTGTAGCCTTCCGTCGTCACGTTGTAGCCTTCCGTTGATATTTTGAAGTCTTCCGTTGGCGTTATGAAGTCTTCCGTTGGGACTTTGTAGTCTTCCGTTAAGGCTTTGCAGTCTTCCGTTGATGTTTTGTAAATGTAAAAGATGTATATAATGTTTAATAGGATATTGGATTCAGATAAGTGATTTTGACAATGTTGATGTGGGTTATTTATATGAGGTATATCCTGTAATGGTTTTGAGTATGTGTGTAAGGTGAAGGTATAGAGGGTTTAATGTGTTGTATGGATCTAAAAAAATGCAAATAATTTATTAAATAATGTAAATCACATAATTAAATATTTCAATAATCACAATAGGTTTATGATATGGATATAAAAAATTATACTAATATATTAGTGGGTGTTGAATATTTAATAGTGTTACAATACCACAGGTATTGGTTTAATGTGTTTTTGAAATTTAAAAAGGAGAAGTATGTCTAAAAATGTCCTTTTCAGCTTTTCGATTGCTGAACTTTGCCAGAGAGGTGATAAGTTGCAAGCCACGTATATACGTGACAAAGCAGAGTTTACCACTTATGGTTACACAGAAAAAACAGCCACAGCTATTGGCGAAACCACCGAGAGGTTAAAAGTATTTCCAAGCGATGATTATTATGAAGGAAAGCAGCGAATTGTAACCAATGAAAAGTTGGTGTCGCGCGAAAACCTTATTAATAACATTTTTGACCTTCGCAACCGGGCCCGCCTGGTTTATGGAAGCTCATCGGTAGATTATAAGGCCTTTAATTTTAAGGATATAGCGCGTCATAATGATAATGAGCTGGTGCAGAAAGCATTGTTGGTGTGCCAGGTGGCCGAACCCCGTTTGCAGGATTTAAGCACGCGAATGGTGACAAAAGAGATGATTGATGAAATTAAAAAAGAACGCCAAAGGCTGGATGATTTGATTGATAAGCAGGCAACAGCCTTTACATTACGTCGTGAGAAAAAACTGGAACGTATACGCTTGGCCAATGAGCTTTATAAGTTGGTTGCCGAAATTAGTGAAGTGGGAAAAATCATTTGGAAAGGCAGAAATGAGGCATATTACATGGATTACGTCATCTATGGATCATCTAAATCAATCGCTCAGCAAACTGAAGAAGCCGATGAAGATGAGATTGGTGATAACATTTAAGTCACTGCTTTAAACCTCTTAATTATAGCCTCGTGGGGAAGAGGCTATGGTTGGGGGGATTAATCCACCTTAGGCTGTAAAGATAACACGTTTAATAGGGATTAATTAGTAATCAACACAATTGCCACACCACCCCATGAAAACGATACTCTTCCTTCTTTTATCCCTTTACTTTCCTTTAAATACGATAGCTCAGGCTAACATCTATTGCCTGCATAACAGTGTAGGCGATACCATCTGTTTCAATGAGCGCGAACGGTATGTGTTGTTTACTGATATAGAAATGGATAGTGCGGATTTTCTGTTGATAAAATTTAATAATGAGTCCTATTACTTAGAGGTACATCGTAAAAATAAAATTATTGATGCCGTTGACTTAACTGAAGAAACCATCCATAAATCAAAGAACAGGATTGATCGCCTGAATCAGTTCTTTGCCATCAAAAACAAACCGGATACACTGTTGCTAACGAACGTTTTAAATGTAAAGTCCGATTCCTTATCACTTAATTTAAAACTTGATTCAGACGACTTTCGGAAACAAATAAGAATTGATGAAGCCATTAATTTCCATAGGAGAATGGCACAGGAAATGGAGGAGAACATCAAGAAAGGTCACGTTTATTAGATTAACAGAAATTTTCGTTACTCTGTTGATGAAAAATTTAATAATGTTATTGCAAGCTGATGGCCTAAGTAATATGGATATAGAGAAAAAGCTGGTAACAGCCAAAATAGCCACTTAAGTTTAATTCTGGTTTACCCCCCAATAATACATTTACAGATCAGATTCAACTATTGTATGTGATCCTCTTCAAACCTAAACGCTACCACATTCTAAATTAACTTATCAAAACAATGACACGGATATTGGCATAAAATCATGTATTTTTATGTCAATTGAGTCTTTGTTCTGTAATAACGCAGAAATTACCTAACCACGATATGATGTACAAATCAACACTTTTAATATTGATTGTTTTACTTAGTTCCTTTCGATCCGATTCTTTTAAAGAGAGTCAGCTAAAATACTCCAGGGTTCGTCAAGCCTACAAGGATAAAGAAAAGAACATGTTAAAGCTTTTGGCAAACGAACAGATTGAAAAGGAGAACCTAAAGCTTTATTTGCGCGCCTTTAAAAGTGAAAAGCAAATTGAATTATGGGGCAAAAATGAGTCAGACAATGAATATAAGCTGATAAAAACCTATGAAGTGTGTCGCTCATCGGGCAAAACCGGACCCAAACGTCGAGAAGGTGATTTACAGGTTCCGGAGGGTTATTACCATATTAACCGATTTAATCCATACAGCAACTTTTATCTTTCATTAGGTATTAATTACCCCAATAAATCGGACAGAATATTAGGCGTGAAGGGCAAGCTGGGAGGTGATATTTTTATTCATGGAGCATGTGTAACAATAGGTTGTTTACCTATTACCGACGATCAAATTAAAGAACTATATATTTTCTGCATTGAGGCTAAAACCAATGGTCAATCAACAATACCTGTAACGATCTTTCCTTCCAGACTAACAGAAGATGAGTTTAAGAGGCTTAGTGAAAAATACAAAGCCGATTCAGATAAGGTTGGATTGTGGTCAGATCTAAAAAAAGGATATGATTTATTTAATAAGACAAAACAACTTCCTGTTATTGGCTTTCTGGAGTCAGGAAGGCATAATGTTCAGTAAGCATATCCGTTTCACACGATTGATCTTCTATAACCCAATATAATTTCTGATTTAAAACAATGAACTTTAAATTAATGAACATCCATGATTAATTGGAGAGCAAGATTAGATAAGAAACCGGATAAAACTCTTTTTGAGCTTTATTCTGAGACAAATAGAATTAATATTGAACCTCAGTTATATGCAGGTAACCTGTTGCATGAAAGAGGTTACAATGCCGATAAGCTGAACCAGGCTAAAACAGCATTGATTAATGCAATAGAAGAACAGTATAAACGTAAGTATTATAAAAAACAAAAGAACATTGCTAAAGAAGTTGTGTTTAGAGAGTT
>JAKSBD010000321.1 GCA_022361295.1 Bacteroidales bacterium | reverse complement strand
GTCAAACAGTTTGTTGCCATATGTTATTCCGCCGTAATATTGCGTTAAATCAATGTCATAATCAACATACCCATTGTAATAATCGTAAGAAAACAGGTCTCTTTCAATGGTTAACAAATGTAAGGCTGTGCTGATACCGGCTTCTATACCAAAACCTTTGTATACCGTATAGTTTAGCTTTCCGCCTATGTAGGTAAAACCAAGGTCAACATTAACTTCAGCATTTTTGTGTTTGGCGTAAATACCAACCACTTGCGGAATGGAAATAATGGAATGAATATATTCGTTTTTAGCATTTTGTGCGACCCCTTCGATAATAAGCGAAGAGGTTAATCCAAATTGTGTTTTATGCTTCTCATCGTTTTCCTGTGCATTAGATTGTGTGGCCTGAAAAAGCAAAAGGCAAAGGATTGTAATTTTATTTAATAGTCTCATAATTTAGGGTATTAAAACGGTTTTGATATGCTGGTTGATGGTGTCTGTTTTGGCATTGTTCAGCAGCAGTAACGATACCTTTAGCTCTACGGTAGTAGTATCGGTAATGAGGGTGGTGGCCCGGGGACTTAAGGACTCCTGGTTGGTAAATATTAAACGTGGAGTTAATGACCTGAGCTGATCCTTTTGGTTGTAATCATCAATGGTTTCATAAAGATCGGTATACCAGTTTGTTCCGTCATCTACAACAAACCACTCGTTAACATTGGATGAATGAACGTTTTCAAAGTCCTTGTGATTTTCCAGATAGATACTCAGGTTGGATACATTGCCTTTTAAAGTAGGATTGATGCCATACCTTTGTGCGTACTCATTATCGGTTAAATAGGTGATATACAACTTATACTCATCGGCCGGAACCGTATCGCGAAAGTACCTGTTGTCATACACTTCTACCTTCATATCGTTTATTTCATACTCAGGGCCATAGGGCTCATGGTTGTCATTGCTGCAGGCAAACACGGCCATTAAAGCCATTGCCCAAAAACTAATTTTTAATAATGTTTTCATGTGTGAATGTTTATTTATTGTTGATTTGTTTCATTAATGTTCCGAAACGGTAAAAGCGTGGAATCATCGACTTTCATATATTTCGTAAATCACGTCTCCATGGGCTACCGCGTCTTTCGTAGGCGTTTTTAATTTCTGTTTCATCAGTCCATTTCAGAATGATTATACTTCCCTTGTTATTCATACCTAAAGCCAGGCAATTGATGACCTCTCTGTCATTCAGGTTTTCAATGGCGTGCCTTAAGTAGTTTCTTTGGCCTTTTTTATAATCTCTTGTTATGGCTAATTCACCGGGATATTTGCCGTTAACCAACAATGAGATCTGGTTATTGAACCGCCTTTTAACCATTACTTTTACATGACGGTTAATGAGCTTTTTAGCATTTTCAATGCATGGTGGTTCCGGATTAATATCTTCTGTAGACCCGGTATAAGTGGCCTCATAAATGTCACCGCAGCGCATTTGTTCAAAAAGATCATCATCAATGGTATGTTTCGAAATGAGTTGGATGAATGAACCACATTCCCAATTAAAGCTGTAACCAAAGTCAACCTCAATACCAAAAAACTTCTTACTTATTATAATACCCTGGTATTGCCAGCCTTCGGTAAATGTAAGTTGCTCAAACTGAATGATTCTTCCGTTACCAACCACAATAACGTGAGGTGACTTTATCAGTTTAATTACCTTGCATTTAAACACTTGGTTTTTAATGTAATCTGTCACATGTGACCACCTGTCTATGGAGGTGTAGTTCCAGGGCATAAAACGAAAAGGTATAACGCCGTTAAGGCCTTGAATTTTTACCTTGAATCCATTTTGCCTCATTTCCAAAATGCGAAATCGTACCGTTTGGTTTTCAAGCATTTTTCGCTGCAGGCTTTTTACCGCCAATGGTATCCAGGTAATATTCTTCTCTTTTAATTTTGGGCTGGTAAACAGGCCTTTTACTTTTTGAACTGCATTCTTCCAATTCATTATTGCTGGTTTTTACATATGCATATCAATCTTCTTCTTCCAATTTCCTGAATACATCATTTACCGCTTTGTCTAAAGCTTCATTTGAAAGGAAATTGGCATCATCTATCAGTTTAGGCCTGCCTGAAGCTCTTTGATATGAATTTTGTATTTCTGTTTCGGAGATCCATTTAAGAAGCAATGTTTTTCCATATCCGCATGTGTCAATAGCCAGGCAATGAATCCATTCGTCTTCATGTAGCTTGTTGATAGCCTGTCTGATATGAGTACGGCAATAGTCTTGATAAAACTGTTTTCTAAACGGCATCAGCCCCTGGTATTGGCCATCAACCCAAAAGCTGATTTGCTTGTTGAAACGCCTTTTAACCAATACCCTCACTTGCTTACCAACGAGTTTATGTATTGTTTCACGACAATGCGGTACTGTCGATAGCGCTTCTGTCATTCCCGTAAATTTGGCCTCAAATACTTCACCGCATTTTAGTTGAGGGAGCATAACCTCACTGATGGTACTCAGGTGAAAAAATTGCGTTATAGAGCCGCAATGCCAGTTAAAATTGTAACCAAAATCAACGGTAATGCCGTCGTTGCTTTTGTTAATTATAATCCCCTTGTATCGCTGGTTTTTGACCAGCATGAGACGTTTAAACTGAGGGATTTCTGCATTAAGAACAAAGCGTACTGGTGATGTTTGAATTTTATAAATCTTGCCGTAAAAGCGACGTTTTTTCAGGCTGGGTAGTACATATTTCCACGAGTCTGTATGAAGGTATTGCCAGGGCATATAACTGAAAGAGATAAAACCAAGAATACCTTCAGCTTTAATGTTAAATCCATTTTTATATATTTTCACTATTCCAAAGGGAATGTTTTCGCCTTCTTTCATTTTCCTCTCAAGGCTCTTTATAGCTTTTCGTTTCTGAGCCTGTTTTTTCACAGGTTCTTTAAAGAACTCGTTTATTCTTCGTATTATTTTATTCCAAATCATTCACATGGATATTTATTATTACGATTTCATTATTCTCGATATTATACTTTGGGGGCTCTTCACGGCTTCATCTTTATTCCGGTTGAATGCTCGAAGCGCCTTCTAAGTTCCATCCGGTTTGGGATGGATGTTCGGAACAGCTTCTAAGTTCCATCCGGTTTGGGATGGATGTTCGAAACAGCTTCTAAGTTCCATCCGGATTGGGATG
>JAKSBD010000639.1 GCA_022361295.1 Bacteroidales bacterium | reverse complement strand
TTGTTTAAAAGATTGGTTTTTAAGCACCTATTAAATCATTTCTGAAACCATTAAGGATACTTAATTCTTCATAGCTCCGTGGTCTATTGTCTAGGGTCTAACGATCTATTGGATAAATAATTAGTAATCCATAGATGATAGCGATTACATAGATACTTTTAAGGATACAATGAAATTACGTCCCGGAGCTGCTATTCCCGATGAATAGGTCTTATATCTTTCATCAGTAATATTATCAATACCTGCTGTTAGCATTGTTGACTTGCTAAGGGCATATTGTGCTCTGATATTTAATGTTGTCCAGCCTGGTGAATAAGGATTTCCATTGGCATCCAAGGCATACATATAGGCTTTGCCATGTTCCGACTCCGGTAAATCTTCAAAAGCGACTTCTCCATTATATTGAGCATACATGTCAACTTTTACCTTTTTCTTTTCGTAGCTAATATGCGTGGTGCCAAACCATGGGGCTGCATGTCGGAGGGGGGAGTAGGAGCCATCTTCCAGTTCTTCTTCTCCTTTTTGGTAATTGAAGCGCGATGATGCACTGAAACCATTTTTCCATTTGTACTCAACACCTGCCTGTATACCATAAACATATGCATTGGCAGCATTCTGGATAGCTTGCACACGACTTAACTCACCATCATACATGATGTAGTCTTCTCCATTTTGGTGATAATCGCGACGAACCATTGCATTCGTTAAATGCGTGTAGTATGCTGCCATGTCAATTTTCCACTTCTTAACAACCACAACAGCAGCACCAATTTCTCCATTAATTGCATACTCCGGCTCTAAATCAGGATTAGGAACCACAACTGCACCGGGTTCTGAATCAAATACTTTTCCAACATCATCGATGTTAGGTGCCCTGAAGCCTGTTGAAATGGAGCTGCTTAATTGCCAGTTATCTGTAGGGTTATGAATTAATCCAAGGCTGCCGGTAAGTGCGCCGGTATTGATATTGGCATCGGTGAAACTGAAATCATAAAAGGTATTATCAAAATCTGCATTCAGAAGGATGTAATTATATCGTAATCCTGCCTGAAGATTGGTTTTAGCGCTTAAGTGCTTTAAATAACTACTGTATATCGCCATTGATAACCATTGTGAGTCATCGGGATAGCGCGAGGCCGCATCAGTAATGTTACCATTAATCAGGTTTTCAGATAAACCGTCTGAACCAACTTTATTGCCAATAAACTCAATGCCATAAAAGAGTTTACCATTATCTTTCCATTGTTTTTCAAAGTCAAGATTAAAGCTGAAAGCATTTACTTTTTCGGTTCTTCTGGTTATGTTTTCCTCATTTAGCTTTCGATTGTGGCGACTCTCTTCAAAAAACTGATGAGCAACTATAATTTGCAGGTGGTCAAAGTATTGATTGGAAGCAGAATGTTGGATATTCAGGTTGTTCATTATCCATTTTTGAGGTCCGTAATACCAGTCTCCATATTTAAGCTCATCCTCATTATACATTATCAGGCGATCGAACCGCTGAACATCAGACGATTCAGAGTAATGCAGGCCATAATTAAGCTGCCACTTTTCATTAGGCGTGTATTTAAACTTTTGCATTAAGTTTATCTGGCTGTACGCTGTAGGCACTTGCTTTTTACTATCGCTGTTATTGACAATTACATCTTGGTTATTTATCCTCTTTACATATTCAGGTCGCAAATAATCATCAGGTCCATTGCTACCCATTTTTAAGTCACCAAAATCAGAGTATGTTATCGAAGTAAAAGAAGCCAGCTTATTAAATCCCAGGTTAAAATCAATATGACCTGTTTTTTCATTATTGGCTGAAGCGTACCTGGTTAAGGCATTGCCTTTAATGATGTTTTTATCCTCATATGACTGGATAGGTTCAAAGGTGTAGAAACCCATTACGCCACCAATGGCGTCGCTACCGTAAATTACAGAGCCAGGTCCAAAAATAACTTCAGCCCGATTAGTAGCAAAGGGGTCAAGTGAAATGATATTTTGAATGTTCCCACTTCTGAAAATAGCATTATTCATTCGAACACCGTCAACAGTAATCAATACACGATTAGTTGCAAAGCCTCTGATCATGGGGCTGCCGCCACCCATTTGACTCTTCTGAACATACACATCGCCGGTCATTTCAATCAGGTCAGCTGCCGTTTGAGGATTTGAGAAGTTAACATCCTTAGGTTTTAAAACAGATATTTTAGACGGCGTTTCGCGACGCCCCTGTTTCCATCTGGTGGCCGAAACAACCACTTCATCAAGTGATAGCTCACTTTGTTCCATATACACATTAAAGTCATCCGCTTTTAATGCACTGTAGCTTATAACTAGTGTTTCGTATCCTATTAACCTGAATGTGATTTGATCAATGCCTTTGAATTCACTCATATTAGATTGACCCTTCATATTGGTGATGGTGTTAACCTGCGAAGATGGAGCAATAATGGTAACTAGTTCAAGTGGTTGATGAGTGTGTTTATCCCTGACTTGTACTGTTTGTGAATTAGCACTGATCGAAAATAGAGTAAGAATAACAACTAATATATAGTGATTCATTGGAACGTCCGATGGTTTAAAAAAATACGACGGCTTTTACATCAAATATTGTGCAAATATATAGTTTTTCGAGAGTAATAATTTGATGTTTATCAGATCCGATTTTACTGTTTATCTAATATGAAATATATCTGTCTGGTTTGATTGTTGTTACGGGTTTAGTCCTAAAGAAATTTTCTTTAATCATGTCGATGAGCCTATTTGTCAAAATAAATTAAACGTTTATCCGTAATTCCGTATTCATCTGGTAGTTACTCAATTATTAAATTTTAATTAGGGATAATGAAAAATTATTGTTTAGGTCTTATAATGTTAATGACAGGTTTATTTGCAACGGCGCAAGACTTTTCTTACGTAAACGATATTGACCTTGAGGATAAAACACAGTTGGAAGAAGCTGCAGAGGCAGCTATGGAGTGTTGTTGTTATTTAACGGCTGTCAGATATGATAAAAAGGATCAGCAAAGAATGATAGCAACTCAGTATGTTAAACAGTGGCTCGAAACACTTGATTCGCAAGATATACTAATCCAAAATGTGTTTGAGGAAAATGAATACCTTCGGGAGATGTACATGGTTTATTATGCAATGAATTATCTCGATGAAGAAGGTAATGCAGGGGAGAGAGAGTTGCAGGTTGCTGCCCTTGAGGGAGTCGTTGGGTATTGTTCAAACTCCTCAAATAAGCTTAAGATGACCAAGGAGTTAAAAGAAATAAGTAAGCTTATTAATTCAGGTGAATTAGAGCAGAGTATTATCAACTCCACTCTAATTAGTTCTGTCGATTAGTTTAAAATCTGAAGTTTGATTGTTTAATCGGACTCAGCTTATTATTCAAAAGTTAGATTTATTTCCAATATTTCAGGGCGATTGCCGGTTCTTACCGGTGGTCCCCATGTACCAAATCCGGTACTTACAATAAAGTGGCTATTATCTTTTTGCAGATAACCACGACTCACTTCAAAAATACGTTTAGTGATATAACCAAATGGCCACAGTTGGCCATGGTGTGTATGTCCTGAAATTTGTAAATCAATGCCGTTTTGCTCTGCTTTTTCAAGGTTGTAAGGTTGGTGATCCAACATGATGAGAGGCTTGGACTTGTCGAGAGATAATAATAATTCATCAATCTCTTTTCGTGCTCCACTCGCGCGTGTTTTGTCTCTGTCCTCACGACCGATAATGTATAATTGATTATCAATAAGTACTGATTGGTCACGTAGTACACTTACTCCATGCTCTTCGAGGTATTTTACAGAACGATCAGCTCCACCGATGTATTCATGATTTCCTGTTGAAGCATAAACGCCAAGAGGCGCCTTAAGCTTCCTGAGGCTTTCTCCAAGGTTTTGCCTGATAACAGGACCAACATCTTCATCTACCACGTCTCCCGCAAATAGTATGATATCGGGATTAAGAGAGTTGATGGTCTCAACGAGTTTATTGGTTTTTCTTGGACCGATGATGGTTCCTAAATGAATGTCGGAAGCAGCTACGATTTTAAGCTGTTTTCTACCTTCAACCTGTTTTGAAATGCGTATGTCGTGTTGACTAATCTTGGTAGTCCATGCATTAATAAAACCACCTAATATAATTAGTACTCCAACTGAAGTAATGCCAATTCCTGTATAAAGCTTCAGTTTCAAATAGCCTTCTGTTCCGTTATTGGGCAGGAAATGCAGAAAATGGTTAAACATACGAACTATATCAGTGGCAAAAATCAATAATGTGAAATATAGCATGCCTGCAAACCAAAAGGCCCCAATCCAGTGCAGTGTGTTGGATATTGGCGAATACCAGATGCGTTCCAGAAATCGTCCTGCCGGATAGGCAATAACCATTACAATCATTAAAATGCGAAATGCAATTTTTAATGATGGCAAGGTTTCAAGCCATTGAATTCCTCTGTTATAGATATAGTAGTTAACCAAAAAATGGATACTGAGTATAATTCCCAGAAATATTAAAAATGCGTAGTTTTTCATAATGCGAATAAAATAAAAAAGCGTCTAAAAATAATTATCTATCTATATGATTATAAATATTTATGAATGAAATTGTGAAATTTTGGTTTGAACCATTTATATTGGAGGCTGTTTGGTAGTTGGATACTAAAAGTTGAATTCGATTAATGGTGATAAAATATTAAAACCTTTACTTATTCGAACTCAGGCTAAAAAAACACATCATGGGGAAATTAAAATATCTGATTATGACCGGAGGGACGCTTATACTTCTGGGTATCATTTTAAAAGTATTAGCTGTTGAAGGTCCGTGGGCTGCAATAAGCTTTAGTGTTGGAGGAACCTTAAAATTGTTGTACATGATTTTGGGTGTTCGTTCAGGTAAAGTGAAGGTTGGAGCTGAAATTGTCTTGTTGATAATTGGCTTAGGATTGATTTTTACAGCCATTTATCTTCGAAAGACAGAGCAGTTAATGAATTTATATGTCTGGTTTTTAACTTTTGGACTTCTTATTAAGGCTTTGTTTGTTACGTTGTTTATCCTTAAACAGAAAAGATATCGGAAAGAATTAGCAGTGGAGTAATTTTTGTTTTCCGTACAAATCAACTATGTTTATTGATCGATAAATTAACATCTATGATTTGGGAGTCTAAAAAGAGTTTATTGTTATTGTTTAGCCTGTTGCTTGTGGCTGAACTTTCCAATGCGCAAGTACCTGTTGTTTATAAAGAACTAAATCTCGATCCGGAATACTGCCTGCAGGTTAATAATTTTGAAGTTGCACAAAGTGTCGACGATCTTAAAGAGATTCCGTTGAAATACAATGCCAAGTGTGAATCAATTGATTTCGGGAAGATTAATTTTAACAAAAAATCGGTAGTTGTATGCAGTCAATATGTTCGAAACGGAGAAAAGGCTATAAAAACAACTAAAGTAGAGGTGTTGAGAAATGATAAAACAAAACGAATTGATATTTATTTCGCTTCGTTCGGTTCAACACTAATTCAGCGACAGGGAAAAGTATTTGAGAATAGAAAATGGCTGTTGTTGCCAAAATTTCCCGACAACTATAAAGTTGATGTTCACTACTCCTTAAAGGTGGTAGAGCCGTAGATAAAAAATACGCTAAAAAGAAAGGCGAGCTTGGAGGGCTCGCCTTTTTTAATGAAGTTGTTTAATGCTCTTATTTTGTCGCAGCTGCAGTTTCCTTAATGGCTGCCATAATTTTTTGTTCAAGCTCTTCTGCTAATTCAGGATTATCTTTAATCACCTCTTTAACAGCTTCACGGCCCTGTCCAAGTTTGGTTTCGCCGTAGCTAAACCACGAACCACTCTTCTTAACAATGTTCAGTTCAACACTCATGTCAAGAATTTCACCAACACGGGAAATACCTTCTCCATAGCGAATTTCAAATTCAGCCTTTTTAAATGGTGGTGCAACTTTATTCTTTACAACCTTAACACGCGTGTGACTACCAACAACATTCTCACCATCTTTAATTTGTGTAACACGACGAATGTCTAATCGTACCGACGAGTAGAATTTCAACGCGTTACCACCGGTTGTTGTTTCCGGATTACCGAACATTACACCAATTTTTTCGCGTAACTGGTTGATGAAAATACAAGTTGTATTGGTTTTGTTAATGGTAGATGTCAGTTTACGAAGCGCCTGAGACATCAAACGTGCCTGAAGTCCCATTCGTGAATCACCCATATCACCCTCAATCTCGGCTTTAGGTGTAAGCGCTGCAACCGAGTCAATAACGATGATGTCGATGGCTGACGAACGGATTAGCTGATCAGCAATTTCTAAAGCCTGCTCACCATTATCGGGTTGTGAGATTAACAGATTCTCTAAATCAACACCAAGTTTTTCCGCGTAAAAACGATCAAAAGCGTGCTCAGCATCAATAAAGGCAGCAATACCACCAGCTTTTTGAGCCTCAGCAATAGCGTGGATTGCCAAAGTGGTTTTACCTGATGATTCAGGACCATAAATTTCAATAATTCGACCACGTGGGAATCCACCAACACCTAAGGCCATGTTTAAAGCAATTGAACCGGTTTGGATAACAGGCACTTCTTCAACGGCCGCATCATCCAT
>JAKSBD010000257.1 GCA_022361295.1 Bacteroidales bacterium | reverse complement strand
CAATTAATATAATCATTCCATTTTAGTTGATCATGTTGACTCATTATTGGGAAACATTCTATAACATCAACTCTGTTAATTCGATATCCCTTAAAACTAAATCGTGTTGTTCGTTTTCTGGTAGCTTTGATGGATAATATTTCACTAATCTCACAGTTTGAATAGGAATCAATGAATATAAAATGAGGGTCTGACCAGTATATTTCCTTTTTGATATTTAGGCATATATGATATTTTTCAATATAAGCTATGAGATCTCCAATATTTCCGCTCTGATTCAGAAAACCATTAATAGTACACGTAGGAGTACATAAGCGTTTAATCAGCTTATAATTCTTCCTGTGAATAGATCTGGCAAAAATTTTAACTAATAGTATTTTAATTTTTATCTGCATAGTATTCAATAAAGATCAATTTTAGTTTGACAGAATGAATAGGGCATGAATTAAAACAATTATCATAATGAAAATTGTTTGTGTAAAACTAGACTTTTAATAGTGATTGATGAATTAATCTGGTTAGCAAAAGGTTATTGTTGATTTTGTTTTAAAAAAGGGGGGAGGTCGGCAGGTGAAATAACTGCTTTTCTATGATAGCAAAAGGTTAGCAGGGACTTCTTAATTTGTTTAATTTACTATTATTTCGTCATAACAATACTCTTAGTTTGTCAATCATATTTATAGTAGAGGCAGAGCTTAAGGGTACGATATAAATTAGTAAGAGTTCCGGATGTGGCTCTCAGATCCGGGGAAAATTAATCCACTTAAATCAAAACGTTGATTTGAGTGGGTTTTATTTGTATAAAGAGCTGGTTACTATTAAACCAAACACTTCCCTGTTTTAATATACTATTTTAATTATAAGTTTTTATGGATGCAATTATTTATGGGTCGGGATTTATTTGGGTTGCAGCATGTGTTTGCTGGGTTTTTATGTATTGGTTTTTTAAGAAAACTTTTGTGTTATTTATTGGGACTTTATTCTTGGGAGTTATTGCTACAGTTGCCTGTTTCGGTGTCATTATAGGAGCCATAGGTATAATTCATTTATTATGGGCTGCTCCAGTTTCGATAGCTATGATTATTGGGGCCTATTTTGTCTTAGCTACTCAGGTTCAACAGCCAATTGTAAAACTGAATGCGATTATTCAAAAGATGGCCAATAATGATCTGTCTATCACTATTGATCAATCATTACTGGAAAAGAAAATGGAGGTTGGGTCAATAGCCAGATCTGTGGAGCAGTTAAAAAGTAATTCAAATGCCCTTATTCATGAATTACAAGATAATTCTATAATCCTGCATGAGACCAGCGAACAATTAGTTGCCAATTCTCAATTATTAACAAAAGGAGCTTCTGTTCATGCAAGTAATCTGGAAGAGATATCAGCCTCAATAGAAGAGATGGGTGCAAATATTAGATCAAATGCACATAATGTCTTGTCATCAAGTCAATTGAGTGAGGAATCCAATGAGCTATTAAAAGATAGTTATCAACAAGTATTAGCAGTGAGTGATTTAATTCATCAAATGGATGTTCAACTAAAGAGTATTAAGGATATTGCCGAAACAACCAATATACTTGCAATAAATGCTTCAATTGAAAGTGTCAAGTCTGGAAAGTATGGGAAAGGATTCTCGGTTGTAGCAAAGGAAGTAAGAAGTTTGGCAGAGCAATCTAAAGAAATTGGCGATTTGGTTATTGAAAGAAGTCATTCAGGTGTTGAAAATATGGATAATCTTGCATCAGAAATTCAGGTTTTGGTATCCAAGAACAATCATACACTAAATTCAATAAAAGAAGTTGCGGCGTCTTCAGAGGAGATGAATATTGGGGCTCAGCAAATTAACTCTGTAATTCAGGAGCTAAACTCTATTGGTCAGGAAAACGCTGCGGCATCTGAAGAATTATCTTCAACAGCCGAGCAAATTAACGCGATTATAGAACAGTTAAATAAAAAAGTAAGTTTATATAAACTTACTCCAATAAAAGATTAATAAAACCGAGTGTAAATTTAATTTGGAGAACAGAAGTTCTTGTTGATAAAATTTTAACTGGTGTCGTAATGTTTTAAAGAACAATTGGTAAAAATTCAGGCAGTGAAGTTTGTTAGTCAGATAATGTTATGATCTCAATATCTATTCCGGGTATTCTACAATTCCTTTGTAAAAGGCAGTAATCTTATTAAAGTTATAGTCTTTGCAATCAATTCGAATAATCGTATTATAGTTTTCTTCATTAATCAAAACTGCTCCCCCCATAATAGGAGTTACTGTTCCGGTACTGATATCATTGGTGATTGAATTAATGCATTCAGCTTTTGCGATAGTATTTATAATTTTTTTATCAGGGTTTCTAAAGGGGTAAATACCATCTGGAATATTGTTACTTTTAGTATATAAAGTTATTTGCAGACAATCACCTGAACCAGAAATTGCAGAGTCTTTAAATCTTATTCCTTCAGAAAAAAGTACTAACTTGATTGTGTTTATGTTAGTTGCAGAATCTGGTGATACAATTGCACATGCGGAATCAATATTATACTTTTTCCCATTAACCTTAAAATAGTTCGGAGTTGCATTGTTTCTTTGGCAGCTTGTAAACATACAAAATGATAATAATAGGCTCATATGTATTAAAGAATGTGATTTCATTTTAATCGAAAATACTTTGCATTTAAATTAATGTTCTAATTTTAAGTCAACTCATTCATATGATCATTGGCTTTACACGGAATTTTTATATGAAATTCGCTACCTGTTTCCATTTTTGATTGTAGAGATATTTTCCCATTTAGCATTTCAAGGTACTTTTTCACAATAAACAATCCAAGGCCGGCACCTTGTACTAACCTTGTATTAGAAAACTGAACCTGATAAAATTTCTCATAGATGGCTTCATAATGCTCTTTTGCAATACCAATTCCTGAATCTTTGATCCAAAATTCAAGGTATCTCCCGGAAATATGGTATTTAAGCTCAATAGTTCCTTTTTCAGTGTATTGGATTGCATTTTTAATAATATTGGTAAGTATTGTACTTAGCTTATATTGGTCGGTATAAATGTGGTTTACAGAGCTATTGTGCTCTTCCTGCAACGTTAGCTCAATGCCCTTTTTTTGGGCCTCAGGCAAAAACTCAGTACATATTTTATTAACCAGGTGCTGAATGTCTGTTTGCTTAAAATTTACTTCTTCACGAAGTGCTTCAATTCTTGATGCTATAAGGATATTGTTGAGTGTATTGCTTAACCTTTTACCACTGATTTTTATTTGCTCAACACATAAGCTGTCATTTTTATTAAGGTTCGATTCGCTTAAAATACTTGCAAAGCCAATTATGCCGTTTAATGGTGTCATTAGCTCATGGTTCATATTGGTTAAAAAACCTATAAGTGCCTGGTTAGTAGTGTTTATATTCCGTTGGGCGGTATTTAATCTCTTAATTAGCCTTTTATGTTCCTTTTCAATTCTCTTTTCTTTTAATGCAAAACCAAGCTTACCATAATTAGTTTTACAGGTTCTGAGAAGTTTTGTTCTAAACTTTTTAAACCGGTTTAGAAGCTTGTTTAATAACCTTCTCTTTATAATGTTATTACTACTCGTTGATACCTTGAATTTCTTATATGAGTTATCCAGAACATCATCTGAAACTTGCCTTGGCTTTGCTTTGTCGCAATCAATAAACAGCATGCATTCCAAATCTGTTTGGTCATATACTGCACCAGGGGCAACATATGAGAGTCTTAGGGGGTGCCTTTTTGTTTTTATTAATTTT
>JAKSBD010000600.1 GCA_022361295.1 Bacteroidales bacterium | reverse complement strand
TACCTTGTGTATTGATACGTGAACTTAACTAATAAAACCTAACAGGTCTCTAAGACCTGTCAGGTTTAAACAACTTTTTATCGATGCTATGTTAAAAAGAACAGTACTATTTATATTTATCAGCCATGCTGTTTTAACAGCGTGTACGAAACAAACCTTCAGCACGCCTGAAGACAACTGCTACTTTAAAGGTGTGTTTAATAATGAAGCCATTGAAGTAAAATATAACGTAGAGAAGGGGATTAGATTTGCCAATGGTCCTATAAAAGTATATGGTGATAACTGGTTTGCATACGGGCAGGGGGCCAGACTTAAGGATTATAAAGGAGATAATGATAAGCTGCCCTACCTAAAAGTTGAATTTGATAACATTCTTAAATTACCAGGAGATTTTGATCAAGCCAAGGTAGATTCCCTATTTCCCAGCCTTTTTGAAGTAGGCGAATACGAATATAAAGAATGGATGCCTGAAAACCGCTATGCCATACCTACTGTATTAACTGAATACAAAGATAAAGATGGTCGGGTGTGGAGTTCTCTTGGTTCTGAATACTACGATGAGGAAAACGATCAATATTATTGGATGAAGCCTGACCAAAGCCATTCGAATTTTGAAATTACATCATCCAGGTTAGTCAGGTCAGACCGTTACCCTCATAATAAGCACATTATGGAAGTAAAAGGCACTTTCTCCTGTATCCTCCAGTCTGAAGATAAGCAGTTTGAAGTAGAAGATGTGGAGTTTCAATACTTGTATTTTAATTATAAGTATTGAGCGTGATAGAGAGTTCTCTTCTATTCTAAAACGATAATGAAACAGTAGTAAAACACAAGTGGACGAACTATTTAAAGCATACTATTATGATGGCAATTATGAACCTAGGAATTGAAAGTCTGAAAGTAAATGAGATGAAATTAAAAGAAGGCTCTAGTAATCTGTTTTATAAAATGGCAATTATTTTTCTCTTATTTCTTCATTGCAATAATATGAGTAGTCAAGATAAACAGCTCGTTGCCACAATAACAACTTCTAATAAAAATATTGTCTTCACCGAAGGGCAAAGAGTTCGTTTAAAAACAATTGATGGAAAGAAAATTTCTGGCAAACTAAACATCATTGATAATGAAAGTTTTTTTATAAAAAACACAATAATTCATGTTGATGAGATAATAAAGATTAAAAAAAATCCATTAATAATTTCAGTCGTTACAGGAGGTATACTAATATTTACCGGTATCACCCTTTTTAATGCTGGTTTGATTGGTGCTGTTTTTGCTGGAGATAGTTCTGCTCTTTTAGCAACAATACCAGGTATAGGATTAATATTTATTGGCTTACCCCCCCTAATTTTATAAGAGCATGTAAAGCTAACAATGGTTGGAAACTAACAATCAGTGACTGTAATAATCCAAAAATACAATTGCCTTAAGACTGGAAAAAAAGGTCAGCTACAGAGCACTGGGCGAATCGCATGCCGTACTACCTTGTGTATTGATACGTGAACTTAACTAATAAAACCTAACAGGTCTCTAAGACCTGTTAGGTTTAAACAACTTTTTATCGATGCTATGTTAAAAAGAACAGTACTATTTATATTTATCAGCCATGCTGTTTTAACAGCGTGTACCAAACAAAGCTACTCAACGCCAGAAGACAACTGCTACTTTAAAGGTGTGTTTAATAATGAAGCCATTGAGTTAAAATATAACGTAAATAAGGGTATTGGATTTGTTAACGGACCCATTACTGATTATGGAGTTGGGTGGTACACTTATGGACAAACTACACAACTTAGAGATTGTGTTGACCCTAATAGTAATACCCCCTTTTTAAAAGTAGAATTTCGTAACCTACTTCAATTGCCCGGCAACGATTTTGATCAAGTCAAAGTAGATTCGCTCTTTCCAAGTCTTTTTGAGGTGGGTGAGTACACATATGCGGTAAAATGGTTTATCAATGAAACATTTGACATACCTACTGTATTGATTGAATACACTGATAGGAATGGCCATTTATGGAGTAGCATTGGTTCAATTTATTATGATGACGAAAAAGATCAAGACTGGCAAATTCTGGCCGACCAAAGTAATTCGCATTTTGAAATTACATCATCGAGACTAGTCAAGTCAGACAGGTACCCACATAATAAGCACATTATGGAAGTAAAAGGCATCTTTTCGTGTATTCTGCATTTTGAAGATGAGCAGTTTGAAGTAGAAGATGTGGAGTTTCAATACTTGTATTTTAATAATAAGTATTGAATGTGTTAGAGAATGCTCTTCTATTCTAAAACGATAATGAAACAGTAGTAAAACCTAACAGGTTTCTAACTCCTGTTAGGTTTAAAATTAATGTCACATCCCCCTGGAAGCAACAAATTAACGAATCGGCGAATAAACACATTAACATATAGGTCAATTAACGATTAAACAAATTTCCAAAAACATTATTTTTGCCTTGAATAGTTACAGATATAAGTTATGATACCTGAGGCAGATAGTTTTACCATCACATACATTGCCATTCCGCTATTGATTTTCTTATCAAGGGTGGCCGATGTGACCATTGGCACCTTGCGCATTGTTTTTATTTCAAAAGGGCTGAAAGTACTGGCCCCTGTCCTGGGTTTTTTTGAGATCCTCATCTGGCTATTAGCCATGTCTAAAATATTTCAGAACCTCGATAACTGGTTTTACTTTATAGCATACGCCGGCGGATTTGCAATGGGGAACTACATTGGCTTAAAAATTGAAGAGCGTATTGCCCTGGGTTTTGTTAATATCAGGATAATCACACAGAAATCGGGCCTCAATCTAATCCAAAGCCTATCTGATGCAGGCTATGGCGTAACCTACCTTGACGCCCACGGCAGCAAAGGACCAGTCAACATTATTTACTGTGTATTAAAACGAAAAGATATTGCTGAAGTAACCGATATTATAAAACACTTTAATCCAAAAGCATTCTATACACTGGAAGATATCCGTTTAACCAACTCTGGCGTATTCAGAACCCGCTCTTTAGGCCATAAGAATCCTATACCCGTAAGAAAAGGGAAGTAATAACGTGTTGCTTTATTGCAGCCCATAGCTACCGCGCGAATCCTTTCGCGTGGGCTTCCTATACCACACGAAAGGATTCGTGCGGCAGCGTGTGAGAGCATCTTCGGATGCCCGGAAACCTTCCTGCAACTTGCGAGAGCATTTCAAAATGTTTGGAATCAGTCCTGCAGCTTGCGAGAGCATTTCAAAATGATGGGAAATCGTCCTGCACCTTGCAGGAGAATATCAGGCCCATAGCTACCGCGCGAATCCTTTCGCGTGGGCTTCCTATAGCACACGAAAGGATTCGTGCGGCAGCGTGTGAGAGCATCTTCGGATGCCCGGGAACTTTCCTCCAAATTGGAAGAGCACTTCCGGAGGGCCGGAAACTTTCCTCCAAATTGGGAGAGCATTTCCGGAGGGCCGGAAACCTTCCTCCAAACTGGGAGAGCATTTCCGATCGTTTGGAAACCTTACTGCTCTCAGCGGGGTCATTCCAAAATGTTTGGAAATCATCCTGCCGTCAGCGGGAACATTTCAAAATGATGGATAATCGTCCTGCTGCCTGCAGGAGTTGTTTCAGTTCTACAACACCTATACCAATATGTAATTAAAAAGGGATATGCTAATACGCATCCCCCTTTCTCAATTCATTTTCCAAGGCTCTTTTTAATTGAACTTGATCGAGCCTTTATTCTCTTCGTTCTCTTCGTAGTTATACATCTCACGAAGAATATCGGCATATTTCTTATAAATGACTCTTCGACGAAGTTTAAGTGTTGGCGACAACTCACCACTGGCTGAAGTCCAGGCCTCATGCACCAGGCGGAAACGTTTAATCTCTTCGTGTTTACCAATCATTTTATTATATCGCATCACTTCCTTACGGAAAACAGCCAGCACCTTTTCATCCTGAATCAACTCCTGATTATCACGGAAATGCACTTTATGATCATGTGCCCACATATGCAAATACTCAAAGTTAGGGGCTAAAAGCGCACCCGAAAACTTCTCACTTTCTCCAACAATAATGGCCTGCTCAATAAAATCAGATTCCTTAAGTAAATTTTCAATGGCCTGTGGTGCAATGTATTTTCCACTCGACAGTTTAAACATCTCTTTCTTGCGGTCAGTAATTTTCAGGTACTTCCCTTTTACAAGCGTACCAATATCACCTGTATGGAACCATCCCTCCTTATCAATCACCTCATTTGTGGTTTTCTCATCCTTGTAATAGCCCATCATAATATTAGGACCCTTAGCCAGAATTTCACCATCTTCGTCAATACGTACATCAACACTGTTGAACACCGTACCAACTGTTCCAATCATTAGATTCCCGCTCTCTTCTGTGTAATTAGATGCAATAACGGGCGCTGTCTCGGTTAATCCGTAACCTTCCATCAACGGAATACCTGCGGCAAAAAATAAGCGGCTCAAACGAGGCTGAAGCGCTGCTCCGCCACTCACTACAAAACGCAATTGTCCGCCAAAGGCTTTCTGCCATTTAGAAAATACCAGCTTACGCGCCAGCTTTAATTTGGCAGCATAAAGCGGATAATTATTACCATTGGTACGGTAACGCTCGCCTAACTTCATGGCCCAGAAGAAAACAGCTTTTTGAGCTCCCGACAAATCATTTCCTTTAGAAACAAGCTTATCGTAAATACGCTCTATAACACGAGGAACTGTTACAAAAGCATTGGCCTTAATATCTTTTAAATCCTGAGCAATGGTCGCCAGGTTCTCAGCATAATAAATGCTGCATCCGTTGAACTGGTACAGGTAGTTAATCATGCGTTCGTACACGTGGCACAAGGGCAGGAAGCTTAAAATCCTGTCATCTTGTGACAGAGGATATCGCGGAACCGCGTCTTTCATGTTACTCATAAAGTTACGATGGCTTAACATCACTCCCTTAGGATTACCGGTTGTGCCGGAAGTATATATGATCGAGACCAACTCATCTTCAGTAATATTATCCCTGATGGCACGAAACTCCTCTTTTCCCACAATACGTTTTTGCTCCCCAAGACTTGTTATCTCGCTCCAATTGGCAACATCTTTAATATCATTAAAGGTGTATATTTCTTTAATGCTGTCTATCTCCTTGGCAATTTCCTTCAATCGGCGGTAGAGAATAATATCAGATACTATCAACATTTTAGCATCACTATGCTCCAGGATATACCTGTATTCTTCATCCGATATTGTAGGATAGATAGGCACATGAACAACACCTATCATTGACATACCCATGTCAACAAAGTTCCACTCAGGACGATTGTTTGAAACCGTTGCAATTTTATCGCCTTTCTTAAAGCCTTTGGCTAACAGACCATAACCAAAGAGTTTAGCCTGCTCACTATATTCCTTAACACTAAACTTAACCCACTCGCCATTTCGCTTGGCACACAATATGTCTTCTTTGTTTATGTTTTGCTTGAGATTAGCAAGCAAATCAAACGTCCTTTTAATCTCCATAAAATTGATATATTGGATTTTCCACTCAAACTCGACCAACAAAGATATAATTTTTTTAAAAGTAGAATTATAATTTGTAACGCTTTGGTGATAAGCAAGAATCGTGTATTTTTAAATTATGAAGAATTTTCTGCTGAAAACAATGTTTTATGCTCCTTTAATTATTGTAGTCGGTTTACTTGTATATAGGATCTATAATCATTTTGATTATATTCTGACTTTAGAATC
>JAKSBD010000360.1 GCA_022361295.1 Bacteroidales bacterium | reverse complement strand
TGACTGATCTGAATAACTTTTATACAGAAGAAACAGAGATCATTGAAATAGAAGAATGGATGACAGACTTACAATCATTCTATGTAGAAGATGAAATGCCTTTGGAAGTTGAATATTGGATGACCAGCCTTGATGAATATACCAACACATTCGATTCATATCTTTTTGCTGATGCTGACGAAGTTACTTTAGAAGTAGAAGACTGGATGACTGATTTAAATGCCTACAATAAAGTTGACGCTAACGAAATTGAAGGGATCAAATCAATAGATATTGAAAATAACTGCCCTGTTCTTATTGCACTGAAGCACTAGAAAACAAAATCATGACAATAACATATATACATGCCGGCAAATGATTGCCGGCATTTTTTATGCTTTATAAATAAGGATAAATATTAAACTTTATTATTTCGCTACTGACATTAAAAGTATCGTATTGACTGAACGCCTTTATCCTCTTCTTTCTTGGTCACCTTTTTGCGATTAAAACGCCTATCTCTGTTACGCCTGATAAAACTGTTGCTATCAATTGTTAATGATATTTCATGACTCCCAGAGTTAAAAGATGGCTGACTGCCAATAGAAAAATCGTAAGAATAACAAACGGCCATAGACTTTGACACCTGCACGTTTAACAATGAAGCAAACGTATTATTTGTTCGATAAGATGCTCCTATCCAAAAGAGATTCTTATACATCATCTGAACATTTACATCAAAAGAGTGATTTGCTGATGTTCTTAAACGAGCTAAAAAAGATGGTTTTACAACAACATTCTTATTAATGCTATATGCATAACCAGAGGCTAAATATGCTGTACGGTATACTTCAAGGACAGCACCCCCTGTTTCATCCTGCGACAGCTCAGTATTTAATATCTGTGGCATTGACACACCAAAATAGAAATTAGGCGAATAGACAAAAGCTCCTGCCCCAAAATTTGGTTTCAGGCTATTTTCAATGTTTTGTGCAAAGCTTGGATCATTATCTTCAATGACCTCCAAGGATGATAATCCAATGTTATAATGACTTATTTTAGCACTCATTCCCAGGGACAAGAACATTTGATGATTAAGCCGAATCAAATAGCTGTATACAGCTGTAAATTCACTATTCTGGACCGGTCCGTTTTTATAATGTAGTAAACTGGCTCCCAGTGAGGCCATACGTTTATTAAGGGGCGAATGAACATTGATGGCATAAGTAGACGGTGCATCTTTAATCCCCATCCACTGCTGGCGCGAAAGAACATTGACACTAAACGAATTACGAACCCCTGCGTAGGCTGGATTAATCATCAGTTGACTATTCATATACTGAGAAGAAATCATATCTGCCTGCGATACGGCATCCAGGGAAAAGAATAGCATAATCAGCCCAACTAATTTGATGAGTTGCCACCCTCTGTATTTTCTTTTTCTACCTGGCAACATAAACAAACCCTGTTAACTGTTTATCAAATCCGTTAATTGTAATGATGTAATAATAGGTTCCTGCACCTACTGGCTTCCCTTTATTATTGCCCCTGTTGGCCACTCCATTCCAGTCGTTTTGATAGTCATTGTTCTGATACACCTGGCTTCCCCACGAATCGACAATAGTAAGTTTTATGCCCTGATAGGTTGAAAAGTCGGGCACATAAAAGGTATCATTGACACCATCTCCATTAGGTGAAAAACCCTCCGGGATATAAAAATCAACATCGCCTCCATGACGAACATCAAACAATATCCTGGCCTGACTGCAATCATTATCAACATCACAAACAATATAGTCTAAGGAGTCTTTACCAACAAAGCGACGTTCAAACTCAACTTCCAAAAGATTCTCGTCGTTCAGGTAAAAATCTCCTTGCTTCAATTCACCAAGAATTGTAATCATTAAAGGTTCATCTCCTTCGATAATATCATTGGCTAAAAAATCGACTATCACAGGTGTTCCATGCAAATAAGTTATTGTATCGTTGATAGCCTCTGGCTTAAAGTCGACATTCTCTATTTCAACAAATACGCTTGCTTCATCGCAGCTACCATCTGTATTGCATACCTTGTATATAAATTCGTCTTTTCCAACAAATGAATGGTCCGGTGTGAATGTAATAGTATTATCAGCCTCCACTACTGCCTTGCCGTTTTCGGCTTCAACAATAACTTTTAAACTACTTACTCCCCTCTCAAGTCCAAAATCATTATTTAGCACTGGTATGTTAACAGACTTATTTTCCAGGCCTTTAATAAAATCGTCATAGGCATAAACAGTATCCTGCCCTTTCAATAGACCGGTAAAAAAGACCCATAACAATAGTATGATGGCATGTTTGTGCATAAAGTGTGCTTCTTCTGAATGTCCCGATGATCAAAAGTAATATTAATACCTCTTTTAACAATAGAATTAGCTACCTGTTTAGTTTTAGACGTTTTATCGCCTTATTACGTTTGTTTCTGTTTCGTTCAGAACAAGGTATCGAAGCTTTCGATCTATCTTTACAAATGCGGTACTTACAAACCAGCTGGTAGGCACTACCGTAATCAAGCTGTGCTCCTGTTAACCCTAACTGATATTCAAGTCCTACAATGAGGTTACTTAGCTGAACACCAGCTGCAACACCAAGGCCAAGGCTTTTACCAAACTGATGGTCCATTGTACGACGGTAGCTGACCAGCCCCCACATTGAAAGGTTAGGATCAGGCGTTGGGAAAAAGCCTTTCAGACTCATATCCAGTTTACTGTCAACCAACATATTTCGACGATACATAATCAACGGTTCCAGGAAAATATCACGGTCTGCCACTTTAAAGGTTGTTCCTCCATGTATATGAATATCTGAAGTTAATGCCGGTTCATCCGCATGACTGTACATTGGATTATTCTGAGGCAAAATATTCGTTACCGAAAACCCGACATGATACTCGTTGTATTTAAACAAAATACCTGCATTGGAATTAAATCCCCAACCACTATCATTAGCACCTGAAATGGCAGGGTCCAAAATAGCTCCATCACTTAATTGCGTCTGATCAACCGAACTTTGCTCAGCATTAACAGACATTCCAAAAGTCATTGAAGCTGTTCGCCTGCGCTTTTTGGTAAACATCACCTCGTAGGACAATGAGGCCTGAAAACCCATTTCGGAGTAGAAACCATTTCTATCATTATAAAAATAAGTTCCTAATCCCAGTGCTTTAGTCAATGGGCCCTGGTAACTCAACACTTGCGTTGTTGGCGCATCATCCATTCCAAACCACTGTTTTTGATAATAGGCACTAAACTCGTAACAGCCCTTATAATAGCCCGCACCAGCAGGATTCATCAGATACATGTCGTACATGTATTGATTAGTTATATAGTATTTCTGTGCTTTGGTTACTGTAAACACAGCAACCAGTAACAACAATAATAGCAGCTTCTTCATCTTATCACTTATCTCTTAAGTGTAATATGTCCTTTTAAGTACTTTTTGAGAGGTAACACTTCTATCACATACCAGTAGGCGTCTGATGGAACAGGCTTACCAATATACTCTCCATTCCAACCCGGCTCTGAAGCCTTGTATTCAATCAACAGTTTTCCAAAGCGGTCATATATTTTTATAATCGAATCGGGAAACTTCTCCATCCCATCAATTTCCCACCTATCATTAAATCCATCTCCGTTTGGTGTGAAAAAATTCGGTATATCAATATCCACGATTGAGTTTATTGAAACTGTATCTGTTGCCATGCAGATATTAGCATCGCGAACCTGAACTATATAGGTACCGTTTTCCAGTTCCTTAAATAAACCTTCTTCCTGCCAGTCGTCATCATTAAGCGCATATTCATAAGGTTCGGTTCCTCCTTCAGCCAATACACCAATTTGCCCATAGATCAAGGTATCAACCTGGGCAATTACAGGCGTTTCATTAAACACAATGGTTGTTGTATCTGTCAGCCAGAAACAGCCATCAAGTACTCTTACCCAATAATCACCTGGCTCCTTAGCCGTATATGTTGGGAATTGACTTCCATCAAACCATCGATACTCAATAAATTCATAACCTGCCTCAAGTAATAATGAATCACCGGTACAAATAGCCGTATCAGGACATAATTCATAATCGGGTGCAGGTAAGGCATGTATCATTCGCGTGTCAAAACCCAGGCAACCATTAAGATCTGTCACGGTAACCACATTAACCGTATCTGATAAGTTGGCATAGGTTGTTGGTCCGCTATCTCCATTATGCCACTCGTATGATGCAAAACCGGGTGTTGCCTGCAACAGAACCACATCAACAGGGCAAATAGAAGTATCAGCCCCAATACTTACGTCTGGAATAGGATGCCATATAACCCTGGCCATAGCCTCTCCAACACAACCTTTAGCCGTTTCGGCCGACAAAGTGTATGTGCCTTGTGTAACATTGATGGACGGAGTCGTAGCACCATTTGACCATTTGAAATTGGTTAAACCCGCGGGAGCGCTCAACTCCCCTAAAAGACCTGAACAAACTGCAGTATCAGCAATAACAATATTTGGTATCGGATTAGAAGTTATGTGAACATTATCTTCTGCTGTACACCCATAAGTATTTGTTACCTCACATCGATAATTACCACTTGTTGTAACTGCCAGCGATGCTTCGTTAAGACTATCATCTCCATTCCAGCGATATGCTACATGCGAAGCATCGGCAGATAATGTAATCAAATCACCTTCGCACATTTCACGATCTCCGCCCAGGTCAACCTCCGGAACCGGCAATGTGATAATTACAACCGTATCTTCACTTTCACAACCGTTAGCATCTTCAAGAAACAGACGATAAGAGCCGGCTTCATTCGTATTCCAGTCTGCATTGGCTATAAGATGTGAATCGCCACCTGCATTTACTTTGTACCAATCGTATGAGTTCGCTGTTACTATGGGATTAGTCAATGTAACAGTACTATTTTCGCATGATTCAATCGGATCGGGCAGGTTAATATCTGTTTTAGCATATTCTCCAACTATAACATTATCAGTAGATGTACAACCATACTCATCATATGCTGTAACACCATAATTACCGGGTCCATCTATTTCCAGTTGAGCAGTTGTCCAATCACTAAATTGACGCTGTTCACCATCCCATATCAAGTAGTCAAAAACACCATCTCCTTCTGTAAAATTATTGACAGAAATAATCTCTGTTGCTTCGGGACAAATATTAACTGGCGCAGCAAGATTTATTGAAGGATTCAAACGTCCAGCCACAGTAATTTCACTTGTTTTGGTACAACCTCCAATTGTAGCCTCTACCATATATACACCCGGAGTGGACACCGTAATCTCGTTTCCACTTAAGGTATTATCCAGAACTCCATTAAAATACCAAACATATCCGTCTATATAACCTTCAGCAACAGCTATATCCAGCACCTCTCCATCACAGAGGTCCGCATCCAAATCCTGAAGTTCAGGAGCATCAACAAATGACACTTCGACATTGCTGGCTACTTCACAGCCATCACTGTCAATGGCCGTGACATAATACCGTCCGCTATTGGCAGGGGTTGCCGGACTAATTTCATATTGATACTCTGGTGTAGGTAAAGGTAGTGGGGTGATGACTCCAACACCGTCTTGTTGGAAACTCCATTCATAGTTAGAAAAGTCACTTCCCTGGTTAATCGTTAATGTAACACCTACACACTCTTCTCTATCCGGCCCCAGATTAAATGGCTTTTCCGCCAGAAAGGCATAATTAAATTCATCACGTGTTGTACAACCGTTGCCATCGGTTATTTCCAACCAATAATCATCTGGTACGTTAACCGAAATATCGGCTCCTGTTGAAGAATCGGACCATAAGTAAGTATAACCGGCGCCTGTTAATGGTGCCATAATGGTAGTTGTTGCATTGAGGCAACCGAGTTGATCGGCAATATCAAATTCAGGCAAGGCATTAACTGTCACAGTAAAATCCTGAGATACCGGGCAACCTTCTGCTCCCCACACTGTAAGAGAATATGTTCCTGAGTTTTGAGGTTCGATAAAGCTTTGTGTAGGATCAGCATTCAATACCCTTCCATTGTACGACCATTCATATCGTTCAATTCCTGTTTCATCAGCAATAATGCGCTCTCCCATACAAACCTCTGTTCTATCCAGGGTAATTACAGGCAGTAAATGTGTTGACACTTGTTTTCTGTCAGTATTTGAACAGTTAAGGTCATCTGTCACAGTCAGCCATACATCCTGCGTTTCACCTTCTGTAAGCACCACAGAAGTTGAGTTTCCACTTGTTCCATCAAACCATTCATAGGTACCTAAATCTGAGGGCACTTCAAATCTGATGGTTTCATCGGGGCAAACAACCGTATCGGGACCTAATTCAAATTCGGGTAGTAAAAACTCAACGTAAATACTATCGGTTTGCATACAGCCTCCAAAGTTTACCTCAGCCTGCACCCAGTAGGTACCCGACTGCGAAACAGCAAAGGTAGGATCAGTTGACTGAACCACATTACCAGTATGCTCTGAAAACCAGTTGTAGGTCTTCATAGGTTCAGCGGTACGTAATATGATTTGATTACCCTGACACTCTTGTGTAGGTCCCTCCAGGCGAAGCTGTCCATAAGATGAAAAGTAACCATAACTTGTACTTCCCAGGTTTTCATCCAGAATACTTAAATGAAACAAACCATTTGTATTTTCAATAGAGTGAGGCGCACCTGTGGTAATATTCAATTGCATAACTCCACTATACCAGGTTTCATCTGCAGGTCCGGTATCAGTACCAACAACCTTCTCCCAGCTAATACCATCCAGATCGTTTCGTACACTTCCATTCTGATCTCTGAAAATAAAAGAATTAAGATTCTTTTCCTGCGTTAATATCTGCACCCAAAATTCAAGTGTAAAGGTGCGAACGAAGCTTACATATTTTGAGCCTGTACAGCTTGAACTAGGCAATATGGCGCTTCCCATTTCATTACCAGTTCTATTCCATAAACTGGCCAGTTGATAGGCATAAACAGGCTTATCAGCATCTATATAAAGAGCATTACCTTCGATATCTAAATCCAGCTGCTCTCCGCGCGATAAGCGACGAACGAGTTGCTTAGAGTTGTAAATTACCTTCACATAAGTATCATCCTGCGTTGCCAGCACATATACTTTATTGATTGTTCGATTATCAGGGTTGGTGTTAACAGCAATGTATTCGGTACCAATAACAGATGTAGGGATCAACTGATCGCCAATAAGATCGTATGGGCCGTATCCAGGCCCCTGCCAGATACTGTCATCGCTTATTGTTATTGCTATATCCTTATCAGAGGTAATATATGTTCCGGCTAAAGAAGAACCAGGAGAAGCATCATTTTGGTTTTCGATACAATAGCTTTGCCCCCTGTTTAGTACAATTGTATATGGGACATTTGCAGCATGACCAACAACAGCAACCGTTGGCACAATGGTAATACTTGTATTATCTTCCGTTGCAACAATGTCTACTTTCTCATCTGCTATCTGACGATGCGGTTTATTACGATAGGTATTTTGCGAAGGAACGAAGAACTCAGTTCCAAGACCGTTGTGCCCCTTAAGGGTGAATTTATCGGGATTTACACCATTAGCTACTTCATAGTAAACAGTAATATCTTCATCGGAGGTAATTAATATACCTTTATTATTCACTCTGTCTGAAGGATGGTTTTCAACCACATCTTTGTCCAGATCAATGCGTTCCTGTGTATTGGAGTTAATCCTGATGTTCTGTATTACCCTACCTCCATCTGCAGGCATGCTAACAGTAACGTTTGCGTCTTTATCTAGTGCCGTTACTCTAAAGACAATTGGCTCATCTCCATGATCAACAGTCACATCGGGCGCAACAAACCAAAACTCCCTACCAACCTGGGCATTAGTTGTCAACGACAGTAAAAACAAACAATAGAATACAAATAAGCTCTTTCGCATCACATAAAAATTAGGTCATACAAATACTACAACACATTCATAATGAACATGAAAAAACACCTTTCAAGTAATAATTTACTTGACCCAACACACATCTCAACTTAGCTTACTCGTAACAAAGCTCTGAATAGAGCTTAAAGTCATTTCCGTCCAACCCTTTACTTTAAGCTATCTTTTAATACTGCAATTATAACTATAAGGTTGCAAAAACAGACAGATATTTAACTAAATTATTTATCAACAGGTACAGTTGTGTTTTATCATTAATCTATAGCGTTTGAGCGACTCTGTTTGTTTAAAATCATTTAAAATTAGCTAACACCTTTTCTTATCACTTATAAATAAACTATTTTAGACCCATCAAGAAATAGAAATGTATATACCTGCAACACATTATAATACCTTAAATAAATCCGGCAAAGGACTCTACGAATGCTGGATCAATTGATCTGTTTCTTATAACCACTCTTCTTATTGATAAGTATTAACTGTGTATTGATACATAAAAGACTTAACTGTCTATTATAATCACTTACCAATTAATCTAATAAGACCACTGTATAATTCATTTACACACTTGTCTGTAATTGTTTATTAACTGCTGCAACATTTTGCAGCATAACATACATCAACATAAAACTCTATTAACTAATTACTTTAATAATGAAAAAAATACTTATACCCGTTGCTATTCTATTCATAATTTTGTCGTCATGTCAAACAAGAATATCAACTCCAGGAGCGTTATTCAAACTTTCTGATTCAATCACTGTTGAAGAAATTTCTACTGACTCCGCACACTTTGAGCAATCATGGTTAATATATTTTACCCAACCACTGGATCACTCTGCGCCTGAAAAGGGAACTTTCAATCAGCGAATATGGTTATCTCACAAAAGTATTGATGCACCGATGGTATGTGTTACTGAAGGTTATTCTGCAAATAGAAATTACACAAGCGAATTAGCTTCACTCACTAATTCAAATCAACTTATCATAGAACATCGTTACTTTTCAGAATCCTGCCCGGACAGCCTGGATTGGCAATACCTGACAGTTGAGCAAGCTGCAGCCGATCACCATCGTATCATACAATTTTTCAAACAACTTTATACTAAAAAATGGGCCACAACAGGTATTAGCAAGGGAGGACAAACTGCCATATTCCATCGCGCCCTGTATCCTGAGGACGTGGACCTGAGTGTTCCTTATGTAGCTCCGGTAAATCTGATGCGAGAGGATCAAAGGTTATTTTCATTCTTCGATGAAGTAGGGACAAAAGAAGATCGTGCTAAAATTCTTAGTTTTCAGAAAGCAGTATTTGAAAAGCGAGATGAAATGATGCCGCTTTTTGAAAACTATGCTGATGAAAAAGGTTATACATTTAGAATGGGATATGATAAAGCATTTGAAATTGTAGTACTTGAGTATCCATTCTCATTTTGGCAATGGGGCAGTAAGGTTGAGCAGATACCTGCAACTGATGCATCAACAAACGAACTATTTGAGCATTTGAGAAAAGGAAGTGATATAGGGTATGTATCTGATCAAAGCTGGAATGATATCAAACCATTTTTTTACCAGGCTTATAAGGAACTAGGCTATTACGCATATGTTCCCGGAGAATTATCACCATATATCAAAGGGTTTGACAAGGACACCATTAGCAGTAGCATGTTTGCACCGGGTGGCGATACATTAAAGTTTATCCCAACAATGCAGACCATTATGACAAAGCTTGAAGAAGCTAACCCGGCAATTGTTGCAATCATTGGAGAAAACGACCCATGGGGTGCAACATCTATCAATAATGAGAACCTGAGTAATACAATGAGAGCTGTTCAGCCGGGCGGCTCGCACTTAACCCGAATTAAAACACTACCTCAGCCCATTCAGGATGAAGCGATCAAAAAGATAAAACAAACATTAAATTAATAAACAATAAAAGGCTTCCAGAACGGAAGCCTTTTTATTACTACGTGGTTTCTAAAATTTGGGTTAGGTAGTAATGGATATCTTTATTTCTTTGTTGATATTAAATACTTGGTTAATAAATCAATCGTTGACTTACTGTTACCAACAAAAATTTTATCATCAATTAAAAAAACCGGTCTTTTTAAAAAAGTGTACTCTTCACTTAAAAGTTGCCTGTAATTCTCTTCAGTCAGGTTTTTATCTTTCAGCTTTTGTTGCCTGTATTTTTGCGATTGCTTATTAAAAATAAGCTCGTAACCGCCAGTCATATCCGCCAATGTATCAACTTCATTAATACTCAAAGGCTCTGACTTAACATCCCTGACTTCAAAATCTCCAAATAGCTTTACCTGTTTATATATTCGCTTACAGGTGCTGCAACTCTTCAATAAATAAACTTTTCCTCTCGACACAACTTTTTGGGTTTTCGGTTAAATCAGTATCAAAGATAACAAAGCACTACAAAAGAGAGCCTTAATGCACTAAGTATTAATTCACAATTTGGTAAACAACCATTTTTCATAGATAAACAACTGTTTTTTGTACACTACACAAAAAAAAGCCTCCTCATAGCTGAGAAAGCTTATCACATATCTTGCTTTTGAGTAATTATACCTATTACTCGTCAAATTGGTATTAACCTGCGTTCGACATTAAATTTCGACCTAAGGTTATTAGTTATCATAACTACTGCCAAAAACCCAGCGCACATTTAATCCAAATGAGTCAACTCCCAGGTTTGTATCATCAATAAGCCAGAAAGTAGGTCTCCAGTCAAATCCCAATGCGAGAGGCACTTCTTTAAAGCGATATTCTAAACCTATTTCACCAGATGCACCTAACCAAAACTCATTACCTATCAGGGTTGATGGCCCTACACCTACATACCAGTTAAAAGCTTCTTCTCCAAGTGGTCGGTAAATAAAATTCCATAAAGCATCAATGCCCATGTAGCCATCCCAAAAAGCAACATCAGCATGCACACGGCTAAATTGTCCCATTGTAAAAACACCATCCACTGCTACCCCTCCGAGTCCGTTAGATCCACCAAAACGCAATCCCACTTCCTGTGCATTACTACTTAAAGCGACAATTGCCAAAAGTGCAGTAACAAAAAACAATCTTCTCATAATTTTAAGTATTTAGTTATTATTAACCTGCGTTCGACATTAAATTTCGACCTCAGGTTATTAGGTTGCAGAACAACTTTGAATCAAGGCATAAATCCCGGCTTACACATTTGAGATTGACACCAACATATATCAGGTATGGTCAATCAATATCAGAGAAAATAACTTTAAAGTCATTCTTCATACTAATTTCCACCCATTCCTTTTCAGCACACAATTGCCTCATCTCTTCATCATTATACTGATATTCCCGCTCAGCATCATCATGGTTTACAATCATTTGCAAACTCACCTTTGCATTCTTTGAATATTGCAACATGTGGTAATCGCCTTTAGAATTGCCAATTGCAACAACAGGTACTTTACCAATCTTGTTAAGTATATTGACCGGTTTACCGGCCTCGTCATTAATCGGTTGTACAAACTCATGCTGACGGGTCAATGTTGAGGCACCAACATTTTCATTAAAACTCGTTAAAACTGTGGAACCAATCACATTGGTAACCGGAATACCAACCACTTCGGCGCAAAAACTGCGTGTAAATTGAGGATCAGAACCCGAAACGATAAAAACACTGTAGCCATTATCTTTTAGCAGGTCTATCATCTCCAGCACCGGCTGATAAACAAGGTATTTGTATGATTTCCCATAACGTTCATCTTTTACTGTTTCGAAATACATGTTAACCGCTTCCTGGTATTCTTTATTTGTAAAACCATCGGTGGCATAGAGTAATACACTATATAAACCATCGGGGGCGAAGTAGCCTACTTCCTTAAAATGCGCCCAGTTTTCTTCGGCAATGGCTTTAAAGGGTTGCTTTTCTTTCAATTCAGGATCTTCGGCCATTCGCTTATGCATTTGACGTACAGCAAAGTCAAATAGCACATAGTTGGGCTTTTCAAGTAAAATGGTTCCATCCATATCAAATACTGCAATTCTATCTTCTGGTGCAATAAATTCAGTACTGGTTTCGCTGGTGGTTTTCTCAACAAAATTGATAATAGTGCTGCGTGCGATGCCATCATTCCATGAAGGCAAGGTCTCCTTTTGCTCCTGAACCGGAACATTACAAGCGGATAAAACAAGTAATAGTATTAAGCAGTAATTTCTCATGTATCTGTTTTTTTAAATAAACAGTCATCAAGTTAAATAGTTAAGTGTTTAAATTCAAGTGTACCTGAAAAGGAAAAGGTATTTATTATTACTATAGATCGTTAGACCATTAGACGATAGACATCGGAGCTATGAAGAATTAAATATTCTTAATGGTTTCAGAACTAATTTACAACTTACTTTAAATCAATTCTTTAATTTCAAAAAGCCAATTACCTCAAATATCTATTCTTCAATTGATTACAAAACTTAACGAACTATTATATACGAAAGAAAAGGCATAATACACTATTTTTAATGTGACAAATAAATACTTACATTTGCACCTGTATTTAATACATTAAAACATACTATTATGGCTAGTGTCAAAGAGTTAAAAAAAGACATCAACTTTCTTGCTTCAGAATTAATTACCGAAGCATATATTAAGCAATTGGTAAAAGATGATGTTGATAATGATAAAATTGCTGAGGTAATGGTTAAGGCTATTGAATTCAGAAATGATTTTATTGCCCGCGCAAACCATCCTGATGCAAAAGACAACCCGAAAATGGTAAAGCAATTCTATCAGAACCTTAGAAAAGATATGATGGAGAAGTTCTTATCAATTTCTAAAGACACAAACGAGCTTTAAAAAGCGGTTTTATAGAACTTTAAAACTCCCACCAAATCAGATGGGAGTTTTTTTATCCCTAAATGTTGGTATTAATATCAAACATTAGAGAAACCGTCATTACCATCAGCGCCACATCTATCTGATTTTATTCACCTTACACCAACTCTCAACATTTCTGCCAATTATCATTTTACCAACATATAGGGATTTCACGCCTTGCTTCCTTCCGGTAATTTTGTACCGAAATAATTAAGAGTATTCTCCATTCACAATTATTGGGGATAAAATAACGGGAAACACAATCTGAAATGAAAAAATTACTTGCTGTCGCCTCACTATTGGCGATATTAACCAGTGGTATAGCTCAAAGCGACCAGAACAACCAGCAACAACTTAATTCAGCGCAGCGACTTCTAAATTCAAACCAGGGATTAACCATTGGTGGTTATGGTGAGGTTCATTACAATCAGGCTCTTGACGGAGACACCTATAATAATGGTAAGCTTGACGTACACCGTGTGGTTATGCTATTTGGATACAACTTTAATGAAAAGACACAATTTGTAACCGAGCTTGAATTTGAGCACGTTAAGGAAGTGTATGTTGAACAGGCATTTATTCAACACAAGCTATCCAATGCTTTCCAGTTCAGGGGTGGATTAATGTTAATTCCAATGGGTATTGTTAACGAATACCACGAACCAAATACATTTAATGGTGTGGAACGTCCGCTTATAGACAAGTATATTGCACCAACAACATGGCGTGAAATTGGTGCCGGATTTACAGGAAACATCCTTCCTGCCTCTATTCGTTACCAGGCTTATATAGTGGGTGGTTTTAACGGCTATGACGGCTCAGCCAAATTCAGCGGTAAAAATGGTTTGCGCAAAGGGCGCCAAAAAGGTGCAGAAGCCTATGTAAGCTCTCCTAACTTCACCGGTAAAGTTGAGTACTTTGGTATCAGAGGATTGAATGTAGGTTTATCGGGTTACTTTGGAGACTCTCAAAGCACCTTATACGATGGTATTGAGAAAAGCGACAAAGAAGCTGTAGCTGCAGCTGACTCATCAACAATTGGTATGTCGATGATTGGTCTTGATGCCCGATACACATACGGAGGTTTACAGCTTCGTGGTCAGTATTATTACACGTCGCTTTCCAACACCAGGCAGTACAACGAATTTACTGGCAGTGACGTTGGAAGTTCAATGTTTGGTTACTATGTAGAGGCTGGTTACAATGTATTTAAGCATATTGATGCCATTGAAACTGATCTGATTCCATTTGTGCGTTTAGAAGCTTATGATACACACAATAAGGTTGATGGTAACCTTGAAAAAAATGATGCGTACGATGTAAAAGCTATCACAACCGGTTTAACCTGGAAAATGACTCAGAATGCTGTTTTAAAGGCAGACTTGCAGTTTGTTAAAAACGCTGCTACTGATAGTTACGCAAAAACGTTTAATGCCGGATTCGGTATCATGTTCTAAGATTATGAAAAAGTCAGTATTTACACTTGTTTTTATCTTATGCTCTTGCCTGGCTTTTGGCCGTGGAGATATTAATTATGAGCACAAAGCCATAAAAAAGACCCTGGTTAAAAATTGCCAGCTAACCAATGTTCAATTGGAAGAAATAACTCTTTCTAATATTGAAACAGAAGGCTTACAGGGCAAGTTTTTTACCATTACAAGTGATAATGCCGGCTCAGATATTACACATATGTACATTGGTCGTGTCAACAGTTGCCGTGCAGGCGGCTGTTCACGCCCGGGTGCTTCTTTTGGAGACTCTGAGTATTTTGATTATATGATCCTCTTCAATAAAAACTCTGAAGTTGCTTTGGTTAAAGTATTTAATTACCAGGCCACCCACGGGCATGAAGTTACTGCCAAGGGTTGGCTAAAACAGTTTATCGGCTACAATAGTGATGAGGCTGAACTGGAGGTAGGGCGAAACATAGACTCCATATCAGGTGCTACCATATCGGTGAATGGCATAACTGCTGATGTGAGCAAAAAAACTCAACTACTAGAGAGCTATTTGTCCAAGTCATAGTCCTTAAAATTAATCTTTAACTGTAAGGCTTCCGGTTCACTTTCTGAATTAAAGTTCGATATTGTAAGTCCCAAAAGCCTTATAGGACGGTTAAGCGGGGCCTCACTTACTAAATCGTCGCATAGCTCATCCAACAGCTTAATGGAAATTGATTGTTCGGTAGTTTTTGAGCGCGTTATCTGTTCAAAATTATCAAACTTAACTTTTAAAGTCAGTGTTTTACCTGACTTCCCACTTTTAGCCAGGCGCTTAACGAGTCCTTCTTTCAATCGACCAACTTCAAGCTTAACCTGCTGTTCATCAACCAGATCTTTACTAAAGGTATTTTCTATACCAACCGATTTTCGTTCGCGATGTGGGCGTACCGGACGTTCATCAATGCCTCGTGCTATATCATAAAAATACTGACCGGCCTTTCCAAAGTAGTGAATCATACGTGGCAAGTCAAAGCGCAGTAGATCTTTACCTTTATGAATGTCCAGCAGGTGCATTTTCTCAGCTGTCTTCTTTCCTACTCCAAAGAACTTTTCGATTGGCAATTGCTCTACGAAAGCCTGCACATCTTTTGGTTTTATTATATACATGCCATTGGGTTTGCGCTGGTCACTGGCTACTTTTGCCAGGAACTTATTGGCGCTAACACCAGCTGAAGCTGTCAGTCGGGTTTTCTCAAAAATCTTTTGCCGTATTTCACGAGCCACCTGGGTAGCTGACTCTATGCCTTTTTTGTTTTCTGTTACATCTAAAAAAGCCTCATCGAGCGAAAGGGGTTCGACCAAATCTGTGTATTCAAAAAATATTTCACGTATTTGAGCTGACACCTCTTTGTATACATCAAAGCGATGCTTTTGAAATATAAGGTGAGGACATCGGCGTAATGCTACTTTTGAGGACATGGCAGAACGCACACCAAATTTACGGGCTTCGTAACTAGCCGCTGCTATTACTCCCCGGTCACTACTACTGCCAACCACAACAGGCTTACCCTGTAGTTCGGGAAAGTCGCGCTGTTCAACAGATGCAAAAAAGGCATCCATATCGATATGGATAATTTTACGTGACAAAGGTTAATTTAATTGAGGGGGCAAGTTATGAAATATGTCGTTAATTGAGGAGTTGAGAAGTTGAGGAAATGTTAAAACAATATTAATAGAAAATATTACTTATAGAATAACACGAAGGCACGAAGGGCACGAAGTTAAAGGGGATACAGAAAAGAAGGCTTGGTGAAAGGGGGGACTTGATAAACCTGAAACATTATTTATAGAATACCACCAAGGCACGAAGGGCACGAAGTTAAAGGGGATACAAGCAAAAAGACTTGGTGAAATTGATGACTTGATAAACCTGAAACATTGAACCGGGAATCTTGAATTGTTATGAAACATTATGAATAGAATAACACGAAGGCACGAAGGGCATGAAGTTAAAGGGGATACAGAAAAGAAGGCTTGGTGAAAGAGGGGACTTGATAAACCTGAAACATTATTTATAGAATAC
>JAKSBD010000637.1 GCA_022361295.1 Bacteroidales bacterium | reverse complement strand
CATTTAGGGCGAATACAAAAGTAAGAAATCGCTTATAGTATCCAAATGATTTGACCTAATACCGTTCTTATTATAACTGAGCTTTAGGTTGAAAGCAGAGTATAATCGGTATTATACCAATTTCAATGTGATATTGGTATTAATGCCCTAAAACAAAATTTGCCTTCAAATTTCTTTGAAGGCAAATTTTATTGAATGCGGATTCAATAAACTATGCTGTTACTTCTTTTTCCACAGCTAATTTTCCACGGTAATAACCGCACTCACCACACACTGTGTGTAACTTTACAGTAGCACCACAGTTTGAACATACTCCCAATGCAGGTGCAACCGCTTTGTAGTGTGTTCTTCTCTTGTCTCTTCTCGTTTTCGAGATCTTTCGCTTAGGATGTGCCATTTTTCAACCTATTTACTTGATTTATCCATTAAATTTTTCAGAGCCGCCCAACGCGGATCCATATCATCGTCCTGCTCCTCATCCGTACCTTCTTCAACTAAATAACTATTTAACTGATTCAGCATTTCAGTGTTACAGGTTACGTTGCCATTTTCGTCTTCAGGGTGCACATGTCTTATTGGAAGCGCTACACAAATAAACTCATAAATCAACTGTGCTACGTTGATTTCATGTTCTTCATGTGGTAAAACAATTATTTCTTCCGTTGGTTCGTCATATTCCTCGCCAAACTTAATATACATCAGCGATTCGTTTTCAACCGGAAGAGTTAATGCTTCCAAACAGTTGTCGCAAACGGTCTCAACTTCTCCTTCAATCTTAAAAGTTAATGTTAAAAGCGCCGAGCTTTTGTTAAGCTCAACAACAGCTTTTAACTCACCTTTTTCAACCAAAGGCTGTTCAAATAATTCAAAGAATCCAGCTCCTATTTCATAGTTAAACAGGTGCTTACCTTCTTTTAATCCCTTGAACGGGATGCCGTAGTTTTTCAATCTGTCCACTTTTCCCTTTCTAAAAACTGTGCAAAAGTATAAAATAAACCAACGTAAGAAAAGAAAAGTACTTTTTTTTACCTCTCTATTTCAAATTACCTGTTTGCGATTTAAATCGTAATCAGGCTTTTGGTAAGGTTAACCGGAATGTTGTTCCTTTACCAAGTTCTGATTCTTTAACGAAGAGCTTACCTCCATGGTAGCCTTCAATAATTCGCTTGGCCAATGAAAGGCCTAATCCCCAGCCTCTTAATTTTGTTGTGTAACCGGGTTTAAAGATGGTTTTAAATTGATTACGATGTAAGCCTTTCCCCGTGTCGCTGATGTCAATATTAACATGACCATTGATATTGATAATGCTAATTTCTATTATACCGCTGCCTTTCATGGCATCAATGGCATTTTTGCAAATGTTTTCAATGACCCACTGGAACAGTACTTTATTAATATTAACCATCAGGTAGGGCATTTTACCTACGCTTATTTTGAACTGAATGTTGGCTGCCGTGCGCCTTTTCAGGTAATCTACAATTTCTTCAATTGCCAGTAAAAGGGGTTGTTCATTTAGTTCGGGCTTGGAGCCGATTTTTGAGAAGCGGTCCGTTATAACCTGCAAACGCTCCACATCTTTTTCCAGCTCTTTGGCAATGTCGTCATTGCCTTCTTTCAGCTTCAATAAATCGACCCACCCCAGTAGTGATGATGTTGGAGTACCTAATTGATGTGCTGTTTCCTTTGACATGCCAACCCAAACCTGGTCCTGTTCGGCTTTGCGGGCGCCATTAAAAGCTATATAGGCAATGAATATAAACAAGGCAACTACAGATAGCTGTATGATTGGAAACCATTCGAGCTTCTTAATCAATACAGAATCGTCGTAGTATAAATATTGTAATTCATCGCTACCCAGATCAATTACCAAAGGCTCACCTTTCATCAGTTTCTCAAGCTCCTTCTGAAGTGCAGCCTCCGAATTATCCTTTGGCAGTTTAATATTACGGTGTGAATTGATTGTTGAATCTGCTTCAACAATAATAATGGGTATGGTAGTGTTTTGACTGATGACTTCAAGGGTCAGGCCTAACTCATCTTCACCGGCTCCGCTTTGAGTAATCTGCTTAATGGCCCTGATCCATATTTCAACACTTTTTCGCTCTTCTTCTTTCAATTCTTTAGTCAGGTTGTCTGTATAAACAAGCGTGAAGAAGCCTATTGTTACGGCTCCAATAAGTAAGAAAAGTTTCCAAATGCGTTTATGTGTATAAAAACTCATTGATTATTCGTTTGAGTACATTTTCACAAACGGTTATTGTGCAGTTTTATTACCTGTTGCTTATTCATTGTCAAGGAACATGTTTTCACCAAACTTATTTATTGCACCACTTGGCAATCATTCTGGAAAGATCTTCTGCCTTCGTTGGTTTGGTTATAAAGTCATCCATACCCGCCTCAAGTACTCTGTCTCTTTCCGATTCATCAACGCTGGCCGTCATAGCTATTATAGGACAGTGCTTTTCATCTTTGGGCATGTTTTTAATGGCTTCAATACCATTCATTTGTGGCATCAGTACATCCATAAATACAATGTCGTATTTCTTCTGACGCATTTTTATAACAGCTTCAAGTCCGTTTGATGCTATGTCAACAGAATGTCCTATTTTGCCAAAAAGGTTTCTGGCCACACGCTGGTTCAGTACATTGTCTTCAGCCACCAATACATTTAAAGCTGTTGTATTGCTATAATCAGTTATCCTGGTTTTTCGATCCCTTATGTTTTGGAAAAAGCGCAGGATAAATTCCTCAAGCGTTTTCAGTTCAACAGGTTTATTTAAATACACATCGGCACCTATGCGCTTGGCCAGTGAGGTATTGGCGCGTTCAAAATCTGAACTTTGAAAGATGATTGGCATTCGCTTGTGTAATCGGTGGTTGTAGATGGTTTGCAGAAAGTCCAGGCCGTCAAAATCGGGACGCTGATCGATAATTAATAAATGATGCTTATTATCGGTTCGTATGATGTCAATCGATTCATTGGATGGTGGCAGTACTTTATAATCGATGCGAAGAGAAGCCAGGTTCTTAATCAATGTTCTTACCTGAAGGGGTTCATCAGAAATAATAAAAGCCCTTACCTTGCTAAGCGAGGTGATGTGGTTGTAATTGTAGGTTTTTTGATGTGTTTTGGACTTATAAGGAATCGTAAAAGCAAATTCAGATCCCGGATAGTCAGAGTTATCCGAAATGCCGGATGGACTTTTTACCCATATCTCGCCGCCCATCATATTAACCAGTTGTTTTGATATGCTGATACCAAGGCCACTACCTCCATATTTACGTGTTGTACTCTCATCTTCCTGCGAGAATGAATTGAAGATGGTATTCAGTTTATCTGACTTAATACCAATTCCAGTGTCTTTCAATGAGAATAAGATGGCAGGTGAACCGTTGATTCCTCTTGCCTGTTTTACACTAAGGTGAATGCGTCCTTCTTCGGTGAACTTTATGGCGTTACTCAGCAGGTTATTAAGAACCTGCCTGATCCTGATTTGATCACCCAGGTAATGATCGGGCAATTGCATCAATGATGTCCATGTCAGTTTAATACCTTTATCTTTGGCTCTTGGGATAAACGATTGTATGGTTGATTCAACCTCTTCATGAAGATCAAACGGTATGGCTTCTATCTCAAAGCGACCGGCCTCCATTTTTGAGAAGTCGAGTATGTCGTTAATCAGGGCCAGTAGTGTGTCGGCCGAGCGTTTCACAACCGACAACAGGTTACGGTCATTCTCATCCTTCTCTGATGTAAGCAGTATATCAGTCATTCCAATAATACCATTTAGTGGTGTGCGTAATTCGTGACTGATATTGGCAATGAATGTTGATTTGGCCTTATGGGCCATTTCCTCATGTTTTCGTTCCTTTTCAAGCGAAGATACCTCCACAAACACCTGAATAGTATACTTCTCACGTAAAAGGAAGAACGGTATCTGTTCATGCAGAATAACCGACTCCTCATCGGTTTTACTTTTTAGAATGTACTTATTTGACTGGGTAGAATAGGTGGTTTTATCCAGTCGAATTTTGTTTTCAAACAGGATGTCGTCACAGGCTATGCGTCCAACCAGTTGATCCTCATCGTCAAAAGCAAACAGTTTTAAAGCGGCTTTATTAACCTGTCTGATGCGGTTGCGACTGTCCATCAGAACCACACCAACGGGCATGTAATAAACCATTTTTCGTAGTGCTTCCTCCGACTTCTTCAGTGTTTGTTCATCTTCTATATAACGACGCTGATAAACACTAAACACCAGTAGTATCAGGCAGATGATGAACAAGGATATGCCACCAACCAAAAATGAGTAGTGGGCGATAGATGCTGTAATGATATTTTTGGGCATCGAGAACGCCATGTAGTAGCTGACACCATTAAAATACAGTTTACTGAACATGGTAAGCACATCTGTATGTTTACCATCTATTTTGAGCGAATGAATCTGCGAGAAATAATCTTCCTTACCAATTTTATCATCAACCCCTTTAAGTATCGGAATAAAGCGGTTAACATTTAAGGTGTTGTAAACCACCTCGCCATTGGGCTTCATCACCCACTGGAAGTTAACATCTTCGACATTGAAATTATGGAAAATGGAAGCGAAGAAGCTTTCAAGATTCATGTCAAACTTCACAAAACCAATAATTTCACTCTCTTTTTGCAGAGGCTGTATGTATATTATTCTGGTACCCTGTGGGTTGATCAGCACTTTAGCATCGCGCACATTTATTTTATCAGAGTGCGTAAAGGCCGAGATATATGTACCCTGCGTACTTCGTCTTAATTCAAAGGCATTGCCTTTGGTGTCGTATACAACTAATTCGTTAAGCTCTTCACTAAAGCTATTGTACAGCAATTCAAGTCTTTTCTGAACTTCAATGGAGTGGCCACGTGACAGAAACAAGCTGTCCAGTTCATTTTGTGAAATAAGAATGGAAATGCCGGTATTTGTTTTATTGGCAAATTGGGCTAGTTTGTCGCGCACCATCAGTGACTGTTTCAGGAGGATCTCTTCCTGCGTATTAATCTGCCATTTGTAGGTGTCTATGTAGTAATAGATGTTAGACACGACCAGAAAGGCGATACTGATAAATGATATGACAAAGGCTTTCTTCATTGTTTACCCCATTGTTTGCACTTTATCTGTATTTGTCGTTTTCGTTAAGTAGTATACTCAGGTAGCTTTCGTATCGCGAGTAGGTAATATCGCCATTTTCAACGGCAGCCTTCACGGCACAGCCAGGTTCGTTATAATGTGTGCAATTATGGAAACGGCAATCTGTGGCGTATTCAAATAACTCTTTGAAATAGTGATACAACTCTTCTTTTTCAATATGAATTAACCCAAACCCTCTTATTCCCGGTGTATCGATGATAAAGCCGCCAAAACTAAGCGGATGCATTTCTGCAAAGGTGGTTGTATGCTTTCCCGATTGGTGAATAGCTGAAATCTCGGCTGTCTTAAGATTTAAATTGGGTTCAACACGATTAATAAGTGTTGATTTTCCAACGCCGGAGTGACCACTCAGAACCGATATTTTATCTTTTAGCAAGGCTTCTATTTCACTAAGGTCTTCCTGCTTTTTGGCTGAAACTGCCAGTGTTTTGTATCCAATACCCTCATATAAGTCACGCCATTCTTCAAGTAGCTTAAGGTGTTCCTGGTCATACCTGTCAGTTTTGTTAAAAACAAGGGTAACGGGAATACCATATGCCTCTGAAGCAGCAATAAACCGATCGACAAAGACACGTGTCGTCATGGGGTAGTTAATGGTGACAATTAAAACGGCCTGGTCAACGTTGGCAGCAATAATATGCGATTGTTTCGACAGGTTGGTTGCTTTCCGGATGATGTAGTTCTTGCGCTCTTCAATATTGGAGATGACGCCTTCGCCCATGCCGTCGTCATCATAAGTAACGCGATCGCCAACCGAAACCGGATTAGTGCTTTTAATACCTTTAAGCCTTATTTTACCTCTTATCTGGCACACGATTGTTGTTCCATCATCTGATAAAACAGTATAACGGCTACCGGTTGATTTAATGACTAATCCATTCTTTTGCTCCATCCAAAAAACATTTCCTCAAAAATAAACGATTGATTTAAAAATACCCATTCTATGTGCATACTTTTTACCGCTTTAGGCAAACTTTATAGAAACTTCGGTGTTGCTCTCTTAAATTATGAATATATATATGTAAAGCGTTTGGTTTTTTACACGAACGGCCTGTTTTCATTTAGCAACGACCGTATTTATGGTGATGAAAAAGCTACATTTGTAATGTATCAGATTATTGTTAAAAAGTGATTTTTTGAACTAACAACGTGGAGGAAAGAAACGTACAAACATTACTGGCAGAGAACGCACGTTTAAAGCGGATGATGAAACGCATATACGGCAGTGCGTACGGGGCTCCTTTCAATAATGAAGGTGAAGAGTCTTTAATATCAACAGGTTATCTGCCTTTGTACCTATCCTCAATTCTGTCGTCCGATGAGTTTTTCAGAGATCGCATTATAAAAACACTGGAGGTATTAGGTCAGTTTGCCGACGTTAGTCGTATCTATATTTTTGAAAATCACGAGGATTCAATCAATTTTTCCAATACTTACGAATGGTGTAACGAAGGGGTAAACTCAGAAAAGGAAAACCTGCAAAATCTGTCGTACGACCAGTTTACAGAATGGCGCCGTATGTTGGTGGAGGAAAATATTATAAAGGCCACCAATATTAAAGATTTGCCCGATGAGGTATATGAAACGCTCAATGATCAGGGTATTCAATCCATTCTGGTCTACCCTTTATGGGTTAAGGAGGAATATTACGGCTTTATAGGTTTTGATGAGTGTAGTTTTAATCGTGAGTGGTTACCACATGAAATTGACTTACTGCAAATGGCAGCCCGACTGATTGCCAACGCTTATGATCATGAAGCAGGCGCTGTTGAAATACGACGCAGTCATGCCGAAATACTCAAAGTAAACAAGGAGCTGGCCGATAAAGAGCGCTTTTTACAAAGTATACTTAGCTCGGCACCGGTTGGAATTATGCTGGTTCGTAACCGGGTAATAGAGTATATTAATGAGGCAACTTTATTACATTCGGGTTACTCAAAAGATGAACTGGTGGGCCAGAATATTGCCAATCTTTATTTCGAAGGGCGCCAGGATGATAGCGTTATTCAGCAGTTTTATCAAAACATCCAAAAGAATGGTATTGCCACAATGGATGCGCACATGCGCGATAAATTCGGCGAGGAATTGGTAATTCGCGTCTTGGGAACACCTGCCCCTCAGTCAGTCGGTAATGATTGCTACCTCATTATAGGTGAAGACATTACACAGAGCAAAAAGACAGAGGTTCATCTGCGTGAAAGTGAAGAACGCAACCGGAAGTTAATTGAAGCCACCATCGACGGTATATTGATTATAAACTGCGATTTGAAACTGATGTATGCCAACACCTCGGCTTGCGAAATGCTTCATTATACGCAGGAAGAGATCTTTGAACGTACTGTCAGGGATATTTTTCCATCTGATGAATACGTTCAGCGTTTTAACGATTCCATAGTGCGGGTTAAGCAGGGAGAAGATTTCAGGGGAGATACCCGTTTGCTTAATAAAGACGGGCAGATTGTGCATGCCGAAATTTACCTTACAACGCTTAACCTGGAAGGAAACCTGCATTATTACGTCTCCATACACAATATTACAAAGCGAATTAATAACGAAGTCTCACTCAGAAACAGTGAGGAAAAGTTCAGGGCTCTTACCGAGAATTCGCCGGATAATATCATTCGTATAGACAGTGAAGGGCTCTTGTCCTATTGTAATCAGGCTTTCTTGAATGATTTTGCCTTAAACGAATACCAGTGTCTGGGGGTTGAACTGGGCAAGATAAAAGAATTACCAAGGGAGCTGGTTGACGGACTTTCAAATGGTATTAATACTGTTGTAAAGTCTGGTGTGTCGGCCAATGTAGAGTTGGAGTTCCGCTTTAAGGATGTTATTCGTGCCTTTGACTGGACCATCACGCCGGAGACCAACAACGCCGAGCTTTCATCACTGTTAATAGTTGGTAGAGATTATACACAAAAGAAGAAGGCTG
>JAKSBD010000624.1 GCA_022361295.1 Bacteroidales bacterium | reverse complement strand
CTCATTATCAGTTATGGCTGAATCATCTATAAAAGCGAGTAAAAAGTTCTTTGGTAAATTAACGCCATACACAGGCATTCCTAGTTCGCGGCAAAGTATTGAATAAATTACAGATACAGATAAAGGATTACCTTTACGCGACTCGAGCACCTCACTTATGTAATTGTTCTCAGGCGCAAGATATCGGCTTGTATTGCGCGAAAACTTATGTACATCAAACATCACATGATTAACGATTCTTACTTTTTCAAGTGAGGTCAGATGCTCATTCATTTCCAGCCATATATCTTTTCTAAGCTCAGACAACTGCTCTTTAAGGTGAACTAAGCTAACCTCAGGAAATTGATATTTACAAACCAGGTAAGCTCCTGTAAGCAGGTCTTTAGTCGGAGATTGCAGCCAATTCTTTATTTGTGTATGAATATCATTGAGCTGGATAGAGTGAATAATGTTTTCGACACGAGATTGAAATATATCATCTGCAGATGACTCCCATGCCTTTTCTAATTCAGGCACAATCTCTACCCGTTCCTTCAACAAAGCGTCTTCTACTGAAGCGAATATTTCGTCGTTTGGATCATCCAGGAGAGTAATTAATGCCTTAATTTTATCTCTATCCATCAGTGATTTATTTAGTTAATCCATTCAATACATGTTCAACCAGTTTTTTCATTACAGGCTTATAATCTTTACTAGCTGTACCTGCCAAACGATTAGCAATAATCATGCAAACTGTGGCAGCCTTGTGTCCTAACAAGGCCGATAAACCATAAATAGCCGAGCATTCCATTTCATAATTGGTTACACGGTAGTTATTATGCCTGAAAGCAGTAATTTTCTCATTTATTTGTTTATCAGCAATATCAAGCCGCAACTCACGTCCCTGTGGACCATAAAATCCGGGTGCTGATATCGTTACGCCTTTAACCACATTGTCACCAACAAGCTTATCCAGTAATTCAGGAGCTGCATCAACAACATATGGAGACGTTAGTAAGGGATTCCAGTTAAGCGATTTGGTAAATGCTTTTTCAAATTCAAGATCTGTTACTTCATTACGACGGGCGTAAAAATTAATCAGGCCGTCAAACCCAATGCCTTTCTCACTTAATAACCAGGTATCAACAGGTAAATCTTTCTGCAAGGCTCCTGATGTGCCAATACGCACAAAATTCAACTGCGTATGTTTCTCTTTAACGGTTCTGGTTTCGAAATCGATATTAACCAGAGCATCCAATTCGTTAACCACAATATCAATATTGTCTGTTCCAATACCTGTAGCCACAACAGTTAATCGCTTCCCCTTGTAGGTTCCTGTGCACGAAACAAACTCACGGTTAGATTTCTTTAATTCAATCGTGTCAAAGAATGAACTAATCAGTTCAACACGTCCCGGGTCCCCAACCAGTATAATATTTTGAGCTACATCTTCTGGCTTAAGGTATAAATGAAATATACTACCATCCGGATTTATGATTAGCTCTGAAGCTTCTATTTTTCGCATGTGAAATTAATTTTAAACTCAAATTAATGAAATTTTTGAGTTAAAATACATGATATAGCCTCATTTTTATGTAAGTGTTGATAAATAATTGCAACAAACAAATATAATAGCATCAAGCAATTGCTTAAGCCCTACACTTCTTCATGTTTTTTAAGGATAAATATGTAAATTCGCAGCTTAAATAGCATAAAAGAATAAACGATGATACAACGAATTCAGACTTTATATTTATTACTAAGCGGCTTATTGATGGGAAGTTTGTTTTTTGTTCCCTTAGCGCAAATCGAAACCGAAACACAAGAGGTATTTCAGTTTATTTACCGTGGTTTAACTAATGCTGAAGGTGAAACAGTAACACCCACATTAGCTTTAAGCATACTGTTGACAGTGGCAACACTGGTTTCGTTTATAACGATATTTGTATTTAAAAAGCGAACGCTTCAAATACGTTTGTGTGGCATTAATTTAGCTTTATTGCTGGGTACTACGGGCATGATCTACTATTTAGGTTCACAACTGGCCGATGATTCTGCTGTGGTTAATTACAGTATCACTACAGCATTTCCTGTTGTAGCATTCATCCTTGCCTTCTTGGCTTTAAGAGCAATTGGTAAAGACGTTGCTTTGCTTAAATCGATGGACAGGATCAGATAAGACAATCAGCGAAAATTGGTAAAACAGCCTTTTGCTTTACCAGTAAATAATACAGGAAGCCCTTCAGTTATTGCTGAGGGGCTTTTTCATGCGTAATCATATAATTTAAAGAGGCCAGACCGGTCCAGCGACCAATTCCACCTTCAACGTTGCTATGTGTCTTTTGATCGACCAGTGAGAATGGATTACCATGACTTAAATGGTCAATATAAATACCATTTAGAACCCTGTAAGATTCAGCATCAATTTGTGAAATCTTGACCAGAACCGTGTCTGTAATAGCAAACTCATCGGATATATAATTGCGCTCTGAATCGATATTATAAATGTTTAACGGATCGGGCTGATTGCTCCTTTTTACCTGAAAAGTATGTTGCTCTCCATTAAAAAGATTGTCATTCATCAACGGATTATCCGATGGGTGGAAGCGTGTATCAAAATGCAGCGTTTTTATCTGCGAATAGTAGTAATTCTCGCTAAAAGCATCATCATTCACACTGCCATTGATAATCATAGAAGTATCTGATACTGCTTCAGCCTCCAGCCGTTCAACATCTGGCAATGAAGGGATTGTAGTTAATGCCGTAACCAATTTTCCTTTATATGTGACATCTAAACGGTAACTTTCACCCACCTCACCTTTCATACTGATGCTTTTGTAAACAAATGGCGGAAAAAACTCATCCTGATGTGTCAATGTCAACACTTCTGACTCACCTTTACCATTTGTGATTGTAACCTTGGCATAGTTTAAGAATGTGTTGCGTATAGACGCCGAATCATAGTCAGTTAGAAACGGGGAGCTCATCGTTAACAGCACATTGGCGCGGCCATCATTTTCAATCCATCCATCCACAACTATTTTACGTTCATAATCGACCTGATCAATTTCGATATCTTTTGAACAGGCAAACAGTGCAACCAATAGAATGAATAGTATTATACGCATAATTAAAACTTAAATCGCCAGCTTATGGATGGCATTATTGGAAATAATGAAACCTGCCGGGCTTTTATACTTAACTGGTAATCTTCCTTTCCTTCTTCAACCTGATAATAGATGTAATAAGGATTACTGCGTCCATATACATTGATGATTGAAAAATTAAGGATAGACTCTGCAAATAATCTGGACTTCAGGTGATAATTCATTGAAATATCCATCCGGTGATAGGCCGGCATCCTATAATTGTTAACACCTGCATAATCATTGGCAATAGCACCCATTAACCAATAGCGCCCGGTTGGCAAAGTAGCTTTATTTCCACTTGCATAAATAAATACCGTACCAAAATCTATACGTTTATTTAATGTATAAGTTGCCTGCAGATTTAAATCATGTCGTCGGTCGTACCTCGCATCGTGCCATGTTCCCTGGTTGATATCGTCATATTGCTGTTGTGCCCACCCCAGCGTATAAGCAACCGTCAGGTTATACTTATTTGCCTGTTTGCTTAAATAAAACTCACTTCCATAAGCCAGCCCCTGCCCTTTGTAAAAGTTCTCTTCAAAGTTTTCGACCTCGTTTTGCTCCAGGTTTAGTTTTAATAACAATTGGTTATCCATCAACTTACCGTATCCTTCAATACCCCACTGCAGCTGACTTTCGGGATATTCTTTAAAAAAACCCAGTGTTACCTGATGCCCGGTTTCGAGAGGTAAACTTTCAGTGGCCGGCATCCAGATATCGGATGGCAAAGGAATTGAAGCAATGGAAGCCAGGTGAATGTTTTGAGTATTAAATGCATAAGAAAGCTTATAGGAGGCGTTTTTGAATGGATTATAGTTCAGTGATGCTGTTACATTTGGCAAAACCTGTGCTTCTTCAGTTTTGTAGTCCTCCTCTGAGGTCTCATCTAACTTGTAGTAATTTAATGCAACTCCTGCATAGATAGACCATTTAGAATTGATTTGATAATGATTACTTATAAATGCCCTGATGGCCGTACTTTGATAATCATCAAGTGTCGATTCACTATTTTCCAGGTAACTTATATTTAAATCCTGTGGAACAATGTTATAACGAGTTAACTCAACACCGGCCCTCAGGTAATGCTTATCTAAACTATAACTAAAACGATTTTTAAATTGATACTGCTCATAATCTGTTGCAAAGCGCATGGAGCCGTCAGGTATGGTAGCCCCAAAATCGGAGAAGTAAGAAGAGTATGATATGGAATTCTCCATACTCCAATCAGGAGTTAACAACCTATTCCACAATAAACTAACACCAGTATTACCCCATTCAGAGCTTGAGGCAACATCATTTTTCTCACTTGTCATTGTAAAATCATCGCGTCCAATGTACCAGCTTAATACCAACTTATCATTACCAGATTTAAATCTTAGCTTACCATTCCAGTCGTAAAAGGTATAGTTGTTTTGCTTAAAGTAATTGTCTTCATCATTTAAAAACGGACTGGCCATATAAGCCAGCATATCAAGGTAACTGCGTCGTATCCCTGTATTAATGTACCATTTCTTATTCCCTGACTGACCATTATATGTCAGATTACTGACAATATTACCAAGGTTACCGGCCCAATTGGTGCTATCCGGTTTCTGGTTATAGGTATTAACAATAATGGATGATGCCAGGCGAGATGACAAATGAACAGGTGCATTACCCTTGTAAAAATCAACCTTATTGGTTAAAAGCGGATTAAACACTGAATAGATGCCCATTAAGTGTGTTGGGTTCATCAGCTCAATATTATCAAACAGCACAAAGTTCTGTCCCGGAGATCCTCCACGCACATATATTCCTCCATTCCCCTCACTTACCGACTGCATGCCAGGTAATAGCTGTAAGCCACGCAGCACATCAGGACTTCCCATAAATGCAGGAATAGCTAAAACATCTTCTTTCTTAAGCGTGAGTTTACCAGGAATATAGTTGTTTACAATGTTTTTTTGTGAGGCATGAACCTGAACCTCTGAGGTCTGGTATACTTTAAACTTTAGCTTAATTGTCAGTGGAATATTTTTTGTTTTGACAATAGTGACTCGTTGGTCCTCAAAGGCCGTATGACCGATTTTAAGGGTGATTGTTTCTTCATTAAGGCCACAAAGCTCAAACAGGCCATCAACATCGGTAACAGTTCCTATACGTCCATCAATTGTTGTGATATGAACAGATGGTATTGGTACATCGGTGTCATCGGCTAGTACACGACCACTAATGCACCATTGAGCCTCTTGTGCATGAACAAAAACTCCAATCAAACAAAGTATATATAGTAGTATGTGCCTCAAAAGTGGTAAGAATAAAAAAGAATTGGAGACCTGTACAGATCTCCAATTACTATATATTTTATTGGTAAAAAATTATACAGGTGTTACAACCTCTTCTTCTTCACCATAAGCTTCTTCAAGTGCTGCAAAAAAACTTTCTATCTCTGTAATTAAATCAGCAAATCCTTCTTCGACAAACTGGTCAATCGTCACTTTTGAACCATCTCCAAATACCATCAGGAATGCTGGCTCAACATAGCTTCCACCATAGTTATCACTTACTTCTTCAAGGTAGAATTCACCCTTTGCAATGATTTCATCAGAATCGGCAAAACGAACATAAAGAATAGCATACTCGTTGATTAACTCAACCATCATATCCTGCATGTCTTCTTCTGTTGAATTCTCATTCAAAGCACCAGACTCTACTTTATCGGCAAAAGCTTCCATAAAACCTTTAAAATCAAGGATACCTTCGATTTTAATATTACCTAACTGGAACCAAACATTTGCTTTCTCAAGAACTTCCTGTGCTAAAGCGTCATCCATACTTCCTCCTTCTTCAGGAATTGTACTGAAAATCTCAGCATACGAGAAATCTCCTTCCAATGAGAAACCATTACCATAAATAACATCTGCATTATGCTTGAAAGAGGCGCTGGCAGCAACTTTGCTGGTTGTATTTGTTAACTCACTGGTGAAAGAGAAGTTTTCAAGTGTAATGACTTCTGTAATGTTCTTTGGTGTATCATCATCATTCCACTCAGCTTGTAAAGAGAAGCTTGTAATAACAACTTCACCCAGCTTTACATGAGCATTAACAGATAATGGTAATTCAACAATCATTTCAGGGTCTTCCTGATGAGCAGCATCCTGTACTTTAAAATCATAAATACTGATTTCTGCATCCTGACCATCAACTACAAAACGATACGTTATTTCAGTTGTAGATTCTTCAACAACCATCCAATCGTTCATTTGAGGATCCCATTCGTAAATACCTGCTTCCGCTGTAAATTCATCAGAAGCTCTCATTTTATCTACTAGCGCTCCTTTTAAATTTACAATCGATTTTGTTCCCTGTAGCGATTTCACCTCATTTAAAGAAAACTCTACAACTTTTGTTGGTTGCTCTTCAGCCTGATCCATCAAAGCAAAGAAACCATCAATTACATCATAGGTTTTAAGGTTTTTTGCCTCGTCCATTTTCTGAACCATGGCAATACCTTCACTCTCGATTTTTTCTTTTTGCTCTTCAACCGGTAAGTCGCTGTATACATCACCACTTCCCTCATCATCACTACATGCTGTAAAAGCAAAAACT
>JAKSBD010000724.1 GCA_022361295.1 Bacteroidales bacterium | reverse complement strand
TCCCTTTAAATTCTTTGGTTGGTAAAATTGGCAGATGAGGAGCTGGTAGTGGCAGGTAGAGGAAAAATGCACTATCACTCTTTGCTTTCAGATCAATGTATTCAACGGCCTTCTGTGTAATTAAGGGTAATGCCTCATCATGCTCAAAATCAGCCGCACAAACGCCTTCCCTGAACCATCCATATTTCGGTTCAATACAATCGACAAATTTATTAGGTTCCATTGTCGGCATATTATTTTCTACCCATACATATGGTGGCATATCCAATGAACCACTGAAACCAAAGAAATGATCAAAGCCATTGTTTAAAGGCCCGTCAACTATTGATCCCGTAAAATCAACATTCTTTTCTCCTCCTTCAATACCCGGCCAGGTCCAGCCAAGGTGCCATTTTCCAATGCAGGCAGTCGTGTAGTTTTTCTGCTTTAATAAGTTGGCCAATGTGCTTCTGCCGGCAGGTATCAAAGGCTTGCCATATCCGGTCACAACCCAGTCTTTAAGACTTGTACGCCAGCTGTATCGTCCGGTAAGGATTCCATAACGTGTAGGTGTACATACAGAAGAACTCGTATGTGCATCGGTAAATACCATACTATTAGAGGCCAGTTTATCCAGTGCAGGCGTTATTATTTTAGAACTATCATTAATGGCACTGATATCTCCATAGCCCAAATCGTCTGCCAGTATATAAATTATATTAGGATTTTCCGTTTTCCTTCCGGACTTACTGCAGGATTGAAAGCCAATTAAAGCAGCTATCCCCAGTGTTATTGCTAATGCTCTTTTTAAGTTATTCATATAATATTTTTAAAGAGGCAAACTATTTTTCAATTCTTTCTTATTGAGTTAATTTATTTTTTCTCTGCTTTAATACTCCTTAGCAGTTCCAAATCCCCCTTACTCCAATACTTGATGCCCAGCTCATCGTATCGCTTTAATTGCTTCATTAAAACATGATCACGATAATCTTCCCATGGCATTTTTTCAAAATCAGTGAAGGTGTGTGCCCAACATTTCTCGCTCATCGTTGCTAATCGAGGGTAAACCAGTGTTTCGAATATTTCATAGGTCTTCACTCCTTCGCCCCATACTGCGCAAATAATTCCCTGAGCAAGATGACGTTTACTTTCATCATAGTTAACCAGATCTAAAAATGGATCCCATGCATAAATTTGAGCCACACTAATTTCATCAGCCCAACCTGCTCCTACTGCATTTTTATCTATACTCTTCTCCACATTTCTCATGTCGAAATAAGTGTAGTTAGCCGGTGACATAATGTATGGCTGGTCATATTTTTGCGCTTTTTCATCAATGGTCATTTCCATCTCACTCCACCAATGAACCTTACCATAACGCCACCATTGTGCAATACAATCTTTATCATGCAGGCCTTTTTCGAAAGCATCATCCCACAAAATTGGTGTAAGCTTCAATTCATCTTTTACAAATTGAGTCATGCTCTTAGCAAAGTTTATAATTTCTTCATCGGTATATATGGTTGTCTTCGAGCCCAGATTCACCTCATCAAAACCAAGATGCATTTCCTCTGAGTCAAACAATTCGGCATATTCCCTTAGTACATTGCGACAAAATTCAGCGCCTTTTTCATCAATACGGATGACTTTCTTAGTTTCTCTCAAATCGGATGCACTCCCCAATTCAGGATAGGAACGAATAACCGCTTGCATGTGCCCCGGCATATCAATTTCAGGCAATATTTTAATGAAACGTTCATTGGCATAAGCAATCAATTCCTTCACCTCATTTTGAGTCAGCATGTATGACCTTCCTTTACCTACATTACTTCGGTCTCCAATGGAACCTATGGTATTTAATTTCGGGTAAATTTTACTTTCAACGCGCCATCCATCTTCATCGGCAAAATGAAAATGCAAAGTATTCATTTTGTGCATAGCCATAATATCAATGGTTTGCTTCAATTCCTCTTTGGTTCTGAAATGACGGGAAATATCTATTAACATACCACGATAACGAGTAAAGGCCGGTTGATCTTCAATCTCTACAGAAGGTAATTTCCAGTTTACGTCAAAACGAGTGGTCTGAGAATAAATTTCGGTTGGTAGAAGCTGCAATAAAGTTTGTACGCCATAAAACAACCCTTGCTCTGATGCCCCGGTAATCACAACCTTATTTTCATCAGAAACTAAAGTATAAGTATCCTTGTTGTTGCTTAACGATTTTTCAATCGCTAGTACAATGCAATTATCCGCTTTATTCCCTGCCCGTTCCAACTCCCAGCCTGTGGCAGTATTAAAACGATTCAAGAGGTATGAAGCCGATTTCTGTGCTTCTTTTTCATAAACCAAAGTGGTTTTAGCATCAATTGTAAATTGATGTGTTCTATCGATTATTTTCACCTTTCTTGGCTGAGGTACAATCCCCAGTTCTTTATTATCATTAGCCATGCTGCTCAATGATAAAAACATCAACAGTAGTAAGCTTAATATCCTGTTCATTGCTTGCTTCTTTAGATTATCACTTTTTCAGGTAATACCAATTCTTTGTTTAGTCGTCTAATTCTTCAATCTTCAAGATGTAACACCCCATTCTTTCACCACCATATACATTGGTCTTTGATGGCGCAAAGAAATAAGTCGGTTTATTGTTTTGCATCAATACCTTAGGTCTCTCAAATTTAGATTCGTAAGGCGGATGAATGTAATTGGCAACTTCTGAGTCATATTCCTTATAGTGTTGTTTTACAGGTCTCCATCCTATGCTTACTTTGTCATGACTAAAAGATACGCCATCAGTACTTTCCCAAAGAACACCTCCTGTGATAAGCCCTGATACATCATGATTATTATCGCAGGTTAGCAGATAGTGTTTGTCTTTATAAGAGAATGATGTAGCATCTTCGATGTAGCAATCATTTTCCATTAAAGGCTTCTCTGAAATGGTGTACGGACCTTCTATTTTATTGGAAGAAGCATAGGTATAAACAGATACAATGCTTCCGTCATCCAATAGTTTAGTTACTTTGTAATAGGCAATAATCTTATCACCTACCATCGTTATTGAAGGATTATCAGAACCTTTCATTCTATAATCGTAAGTCCAATGTTCAGGGTCTGTAGGCACATCAATGATTAAGCCATCTTTGCCCGCTTTTTTCCATGGTCCATTCAAGCTCTTGCTATATAATAAACCAATTCTCTGGTTGGCCGGGAAAGGAGGTTTATTATAATCCGTATTAGCAATATATATCAAAGCATAATAATTACCTATCTTCTTGATCTCAGGGTTATGTGGTGCATACCTGTCCCAGGCGCCTTCTACCCCTGAGCCTGTTGCAACCGTTTCCACGTATTTGAATTCACCTTCAGGGTGATCGGCCACGTAATGTGCAATTTCACAAGTTTTATACCACGCAGGACGAATCTTTATTTCCTTCCAACGAGCCGCAAACACGTGAATTTTACCATCAGGTCCCTCGATTGGACTTGCTCCCCAAATGGTGTAGTCCGGATCAGATACCATGGCACCTGTCCATTTCATTTTAACGGCCATTTCGGAATAGCCGATGGTTGCCGTACTATCCAGCTTCTCGTTGGTGTAATTCAAAAATGTTCTTTCTTCTACTGTATTTGTCTTTTTAGCTTTCTGCTTGCAGGCAAGCAAACCAACGCATATTATAGCTGACAATAAAAATATTCTTCTCATTATTTTTAATTAAAAAATTACACTCTATATTCAATCAAAAAAAATTACTTCAATGGTTTGCACATTGAATATGAATGCTCACCACCAAGGCACCATTTTAACTTCCCCAATAGAAATATCTTTTTCCTTTAACACTTTGATGTGCTCATCTACTTTGTCGAAGAAGATGGTATCATCAAGCCGCTTTTGTTTGTGCCAGGCCAACTCAGCCAGAGGCAATAAACGCGGGAAGATCATCCGCTCAAAGTTGTCCATGGCATCATAACGTACCTGTCCGCCGCTATCCAATCGACCATGTTCACCCCATACACAAGCCTGAATGCCTTTAATTTTATCGACATACTGAGCTGGTACATATTCCAATGGTTCATACTGGTAGACATCTTTTGCCGAACGACGCTCATTGGTAATATCAAAATACACATGATTGATGGGTGTCATTACCATTTCATTGCCATTTTCCAGTGCTTCAGTGATCACTTCTTTGTCATGCTTATGTCCGTTCCAGAACATGACTGTTGTTGATGGGTTGATACCACCTTGCATAATTTCGTTCCAGCCAATCATCTGGCGCCCTTTGGAGATAATGTGCTTTTCCATGCGCTTGATAAAATAGCTTTGTAACTTCTTAACATCATCCAATCCTTCATCCTGCATGCGCTTTTGGCAATGGGCACATTTTTGCCAGCCATGCTTGTAGGCTTCATCGCCACCTATATGGATGTATTTTGAAGGAAACAATTCCATCAACTCGTCAAACACACCCTGCAATACTTCAAAAGTCTCTTCTTTCCCGATGCATACTTCGCGATTGGCATCCCACTGATATTGTGCCCCATCTTTTGTACGCCAGTTATAATCCAGGCCAAACAATCCAATATGAGGTTCAGGTAACGTATCTTTACTGGTACAGCGTAACTCAGGGTAAGCCGCCAGGAAGGCAGCAGCGTGCGCCGGCATATCCACTTCGGGTACCACATCTATGTATAAGCTTTTGGCATATTCCAATATACGCCTTATGTGTTTATGTTTGTAGTACATTCCATGTCCCTGGCCGTTACCATGACCTAACCATTTACCTCCAATTACAGAGTAGGGTCCACCGTATGATCCGCGCTCGGCCAATTCTGGATACTTCTTTATTTCTATCCTCCAGGCCTGGTCATCAGTTAAATGCAGATGCAATACATTTAACTTGTAATAGGCCATCATGCGCATGATCTTTTTGATCTGTTCCACCGGGTAATAGGTTCGGGCAACATCCAGATGCAGACCACGCCATTCGAAGCCGGGGCTATCGTTGATCGTCTGGCAGGTCAATTGACCTTTCTCTGACAGATCGACCAGTTGCAACAATGTCTGAATACCATAAAAAACTCCCCTTTCATCGGCGCCCTCAATAATGATCTGCTGCTTTTGAACATCAACCAGGTAAGCACCCCTTTCTCCGAGGCCTTTGCTTATTTTCAATTGGATGGATGATGTGGTTCCATTAGCGATAAACTCTGTGTCCAAAGAGTCAGCAAGTACTAACATCAGACGCTTTAGTTCTGTATTAGTAGTATCGCCTGAAACGCCTTTTAAATGCTTTAATTTAAAAGTTCCCTTTGCCGATTTTACCTCCAAAGGTGTTGGTATGATCTCAGTTTTGGCATGTTGAGCTCTAACCTGCATAGTAAATACCAGGGTCAATGCCAGTCCAATAAATAGTTTCATCGTTTGTTTTCCCTTTTAATGGTACGAACAATTAGGGCATTGGTGTGCGAAATATGTTCGCACACCAACACAGTATTATTTTACAGCCCCGAGCTTGATCACATACGCTTCGCCCGGTAACTTCCAGGCTGGATCGAAAGCAGGCATAATTACTTCCAGATTATTTCCTTTAATCTTTGTTTTTAATCGTTTACCGGTACCTAAAAGCGTTACTTTGGCATTGCTTTTTAGTGCAATATCTTTAATGGTAAACGATTGTCCGGGCCATTCAGGTAAAATAGTGTAAACAGCCTCCCCTTTTTGGGTGAAGAACATTTCCTTATGCGCCTTACCCTTAATCGGATCAACCGTTAACTTCAGGATGTAGTCTCCTTCAATATAGGCCTTGCCTTCTTTGAAATTAAAATCACGATTACCTTTTGACCACTGACAGTCACGTTTCCATTTGGTGGTTCCATAAATAGCTTCGCCGTTTACATCTAACCATGCACCGATTTGAAGTAAACGTTCCTGCATGATCACCGGAATTTTACCATCGGCAGAAGGACCAACATTTAAACACAGATTACCTCCGCGGCTTACAATATCCGATAACATCAGGATCAATGTTTGAGAGCTGTTGTAATCTTCAATGTCCTCATCGCGATTATACCCGAAAGACAAGCCCATACCTCGTATTTCTTCCCATGGCTTATCGCTGTCAACACCTTCCATTTCGTACTCTGTGGTGTAATATCCGCCATGTTTATGGCGAGAACCTTTAAACCAACGATCATTGACCAACACATCATCTTTACAAGGTGACTCAGTAAACAACCAGGTTAATAACTCTCCACTTCGCCAGTAACTTTCTTCATCGCTCCATTCACCATCCGCGTAGACAAGGTCAGGAGAATAACGATTGATCAGGTCTTTAAACTGCGGGTGATAATGCTTGTCGATAAACTTTTGGCTTTTATCCTGATACCATGGATGGTACCATTCAAAAAGACTGTAATATAATCCGGCCTTCAGACCGGCATCGCGCATAGCAGTCATATATGGTTCAATCAGATCCTTTTGAGCTCCAACAGCGCCGGCATTCCAGGGAAAATAACGTGCATTTTGTGCTTCTTTATTAGGCCATAAGGTATAACCATCGTGATGTTTTGATGTGAGAATTACATATTTTGCTCCGGAGCGCCTGAACAGATCAGCCCACTCAGCCGGATCATATAACTCGGCCTTGAACATCTTTCCAAAATCATAATAACTGGATTCAGCACCGTAGGTATTCTTCTGAAAATTTGGAATACCATCCTTATCCGGGTTGTTGTTACCAAAAATATTATGCGACTGCAACCAGTTCTGATACCACTCGGTATAGGTACCGGCTGGCGACCATGCAGGCACAGAATAGGGTCCCCAATGAATAAATATACCAAACTTGGCATCACCAAACCAATCAGGAACAGGCCGGGCGTCAATGGCCTCCCACAACTGAGTTTGCTTTTCTTTTGCTTCGCCAGTGTCCCAGGCACGTTTTACCTCCTGAGCCTGAGTGGCAAATACCAGTAGCACAGCTACCATTAAACCAGCAATTCTTCTTTGTTTCATGTGCATATAGTTTATTTCTACTTTCCTTAATTCCTTTTAGCCTTTTCTAACAAGGCTCTCAGCTCGTTTGCAACATCAGGGTATTGGCCGATCAGGTTGGTGGTTTCCAAAGAATCATTTTCCATATCGTACAATTCACCTTCCATAGATGTCATCTCAAACGAGCCATTTGTATCAATCAGCTTCCACTTTCCTTTGCGAATGGCATACTTCCCCCAAAAACTATGGAAAATCGTGTAGTCGCGAAGGGGCTTTTTCAAGGTATCGCCTTTGAGTACAGGATAAAAACTGTAGCTATCTTCAGCCATGTCTGATGTTAATGGAAATTTAACTATATCAGCAAGGGTCGCCATCAGATCTGTGCTGCTGATTAATTCATCGGAACGGCTGCCCGGCTTAATAACTGAAGGCCATCGCACAATATAGGGTACACGATGTCCGCCGTCGTAAATCTGTGTTTTACGTCCGCGTCTGCCAAAATTTGCCTGGTGATTAAATTGTTGCGATTCTGACTCCAGCTGATCGGAGCCATTATCTGAAGTGACCACCACAATCGTGTTTTCCCGTATTCCGGCATCGTCAATACTTTGCAGTACCTTCTGTATCATGTGATCAACCATCACCACAAAATCACCATATACGCCCGCCTCTGATCTGTCCTTAAATGGATCAGTAGGCACCCATGGAGTATGTGGTGCCGTTAATGGCAAATACAGGAAAAACGGTTCTTCCTGCTCACTCTGCTCCAGAATATAGTTACAAGCCTTATTGGTAAATATCCCTAGGGCATCGACATGGTTGAAACCTTCAGCGATGTCACCATCGCGATAGTTAAGCCCACGGTTCTTAAAATGCGTCATTTGATATTTACGCCGTTCAATAGTACCTTGAATATGTCCGTTCTCAATAAAACAGTGCGGCATCATATCCAGCGAACCGGCAATGTAATACCCGTAGTCAAAACCATGGTCGCGCGGACCACCCGTAAGTGGTTTAGTATAGTCAACATTGGCACTGGACCTGATGGCCCATCGTTTTCCTTCGGTGAGAGGCAGAGTACTGTCTATCCTTGCAAAGTTAAGCCCCAGGTGCCACTTTCCAATACAGGCGGTGTTATAACCACTCTTTTGCAAGATGGAAGCAACCGTTTCGCGTCCTTTTTCAATTAACTCTGGCTCATGCCCTTCCAACACCTGGCTTTTCAATCTGCTTCTCCAGCAATATCGTCCGGTAAGTGTTCCATAACGCGTTGGTGTACAAACGGATGAATTGGTGTGTGCTTCAGAAAAGCTTATACCTTCACCCGCCAGTTTATCTATAGCCGGGGTTGGTATTTTACTCTCGGGATTCAGGCATGAAACATCTCCGTAGCCCAGGTCGTCGGCCAGAATGTATACAATATTCGGCTGATGCGCATCAGGCGCATCAACCGAACAACTCTGCTGGGAAACAGATAACAGAAATACTAACACACAAACTATTAGATGTCTCATAGTTCTTACTTTCCTTCCACTATTAATGTCATATTGATCTCAAAATCGGGTAATTGATAAACCACATTCTCTCCTTCCGTTTTAAGCGGTTCGAGCTCCATCATATCCATCGTCACAATTTTAAGCTTCCTTCCTTTTACCAGATCCTTATTCAGCTTTAGCACATGGTTTTTCACTGTCGGGAACTCAGATATAACCGGGTATTTAACCGATGAAGAACGTCGTGCCTGGGGACAGTGAATCAAGTGAATAACATGCTTATCATCTTTTTTCATTATCGAAACTTCGAGGTTTACCTTACCTTCAACCTGAATGAGGCGTTCCGATTCAGGTACCACCATTTCAAACATATCCTTAAGAATTCGTGCCATTTCCTCGTTACCATCTTTGGCATATTGTTCAAGCAATGGTGCCGGTGTATAAATCACCTTACCTTCGCCAAGCTGACGCAGTGTTATACCTGCAAACTCACTTCTCTGGTCCATTGCCGGACTCTGCCTGTGAGACATGTTATGACTGGTTCCATGATTCATTTGCCAAACCATAGGTGTAATGGTTTCTGTTCCTTCAAGAGCCTTGCATGCAACGAATTCCTTTTTGACAAATACATCCATCTGAATGACACTTTTCAATACTCCTGAACGATTGGCTATGTATGCTGATTCAGCTTCCTGATCAGAAACACTGACACCAGCCAGTTCGGCTACCTTTTCAGTCGGATTTCCGCAGATAATCAGGTTACCACCATTACTAACGTATTCATTCAGTTTCGCTACATAATCATCCTCTACTTTTGAGGCATCCATAATAAATAAAGCCTTATACTTCGAAATGTCCTGCGATTCATCTACCACGTTGTAGTGCCACGAGTTATCAGTGATAGCCGGAATTAAACCAACTTTTCGACGCAATACTGCTACATAAGGTTCAAACTCATACCCCTGCACATAGGGCTCGAGCATTTTACCCATTTCCATGGCCGGTTTCATTCGTGCATATACAGCTGGTTCCAGTCGACCGTTAGGATGTAACTGATCACCAATGGTTATACCACATCCGTTGGCATAGGCGAGGGCAGTTTCGTACTGAAACATGGCTTCGGTTGTTACTGTTCCGAAGTCGCCCCACATATTCCAGAAACCAATGGTCATTCCAACCAAGGGAGTGGAACCATGGGCATAACGAGCCAGATACGACCAACGATATAAAGACTGACCATGTTCCCATGCTTCAATTTCCATTATATCCTGTTGAGCTAACACATCACGGTCTTTATCAAATTGATGATTATAGGCCGATGGCAAATTGGGGTTTATGCCCTTTATCAGGTCTATGGTCTGCGTTACAAACGAATCATATCCCGGAAAATCGAACCAAAAGCCATCAATGTCATAGTTTTCTATTACCTCACGTATCATCGGCCAGGTGTAGTCTTTCACATAAGACTTATCAGGGTTGGCATCCACATCCATAAACTTTCCCCAGTCGCGGTTGGGGCCTTCTTCAGTACTGGCCCACAGCTCATCAACCTGAACCGAGAAGTAGATCAACACCTTAATACCTCTTTTGTGGCAGGCCTCTATCTGTTCCTGCATCAGGTCAAAATCGAGCCCCGGATGGCGCGTACCGATCTTTGTATTGTAATAGGCATAGCCATGATGCCCTTTGGCGAATATAGTAACCGAATTCAGTCCGTTATCAGCAAGTGTGGAAGCAAAGGCATCCGCATCCCATTTACTGCCGATATCTTCAACAAAACCTCCGGTATGGAAATCAAGGTGTATTTTACGGCTTAGATCATAATCCCATCCTGGCGTTAAAGGTTCAGTCTGATGAATTGTTTTTTGCGCTTCAACAGCCGGTTTCTTTGCTTTGTTGAATTTTAAAGACACACTTTTTATAACAGGGATTCTGGAATGCACCTTAGGTGATGTCAGTCGAATGTAATGTTCACCTTTGCCTGCTAACACTTTAAATGTACTTTTTCCTGTTTTAGTGGCACCAAGCACATTGCCATCGAAGCTGAGCTGCATCGCATCGGCATTTTCCTGATTACACTCAATTTTCAAGGCGTATTCGCCAGCTTCTGTTATAAATACGCGATACTCCACAAGGCCTGGAACATGCTGTGCCTTGTCCTTTTTAGCTGATGTAAAAATACCATCTTTAACAAGGATATTTGAACGCCAGTATTCTCTCAGATCAAGTTGTGTTAAAGGACTTGATATATATTGGGTTCGTCCTTTGATGTCTGGCAGATACTTCTTTTCAGCATGCAGTGAAAGACTTATAATGGCAAATATAATGAAGAACAGATTTCTTAGCATGATTTCTGTTTTAGGTTTTTAAAGTGTTTGATAAACAGAAGGCCGGGTGTGAAATATCCTTATTTTTCAAACCCAGACTTCCTGATCATTTGATTTAATGGCAGATAAAAAGCATTAATCATTCAGGACATCCAGCTCACCGATGGAAACGCGGCTACCGCCTTCAACTTCAGATTTTGCCACAAAACGGATGTAACGGGCTTTGACTTTATCAAATGTTTTCACCTGCAGAATAGGGTTGTGCTTAATGTTGGAGAACTCCCCTTCCGACAGTTTAATCCATTTTCGTTTATTGGTACTTGCGTAAAAGGCATAGGTTGAAACCAACTCCAGTCCGTTACCAACCTGCTTTGGCAAGTATGAAAAACCATTCATATACTTTGCTTCACCCATGTCAATGGTAACTGTTAAAGGCAACTGGCTTTCCTTACCACTTTTCCACACAGAGCGTGGGTTACCATCGATCATTTTGTGTGCTTTGCTAATGTCACCATTACTGACTGACAATACCTTCCAGCCACTTTTTATTTTGGCACACTTTAACTCTTCCACTCTGCTGCTCTTCTCCTCTGCTGCATGGTAAGCCAGTGCTTTGATGTCGCCAGCCTGTGTAAATTCGAATGGCGTGGTATAAACTTTACTTTTCAAGTCAGGTTCACTCCCATCGGTCGTAAAATAGACTGTTTCTCCCTCACCGGCTGTTATTTCAACCATACCTTCGCCTGAGCGCCTGATCTGTGGCGCGCGCACAAAAACTGGTGCGTTGTATGCTTCAACATTTGAAATGAGCGGACATGCCCTTGCATCTTCAATATTGATACGCAAGGCGCTGGCTGTCACCTGCGGCGTGCGCAAAATGCGCTTATAGCCGATGGTCGTTTCATTGGCTATTGTTTGCCATTGACCTTTTACCATGGCTTCTACACTGAATTTGCGTACCCTCTGACCCAGTTTTATGTACTCCTGAAGCAATACACGGTTGAAGGCAGTAGGTTCGCTAAACTCAAAGGTCATTGCTCCTTTGTTTACCTCGTCATCAGTGGCCCAGTATGTTTCTTTATCTCCGTCAATGGCTTTTGTAGCAGAATACTTACGACTACCTCCGCGCTGCGTATCAGCTGTTGCTTTGGTATTGTGAAGAAGCTCTGTTTTAAAATCTTCACGTAAGATATTGACCATTTCTTTCAGACGGGCCTCGTCATTTTCGTGAATCAAACCTCGGCGGTCAACCGGGAAGTTCAATAATAAGTTAGCATTGCGACCTACTGTATGGTAATAGATATCCACCATTGTTTCGATAGAGCGAACCTCTTCATCTTCCACAGCATGGTAAAACCATCCCGGACGAATTGAAACATCAGCTTCACCCGGCACCCAACGCTCGCCATCTTCATGACCAGTCATATTCTCTTTATAATGTACTTTACCCGCCAGACGATCTTTTTGACGATACATACTCCAGTTGGTCTTTTTAGCATACCCTGACTCGTTACCAATCCAACGAGCTTCGGCCGGTCCAACACCCCAGGTTAAGGTGTTTGGCGACCATTCATAGATCAGTTTGTAGGTTTCATCCCAGTCGTAATACTCCAGGGTATTAATATCGCGGCGCTCGTTGGCTCCGCCATAATAACCGGTACCTCCATTGGCCCCATCAAACCACATCTCAAATACATCACCATAGTTAGTCAGTAGTTCATGCAGCTGATTTCGGAAATAAGTCACATACCCGGGTCGGCCATACTCGGGGTGATTTCTGTCCCAAGGTGACAGATAAAGACCGAATTTCAAACCGTATTCTTTACAAGCCTCAGATAATTCTCTTACAACATCACCTTTTCCATCTTTCCATGGCGACTGTTCCACCGAATGATCGGTATATTTGGAGGGCCACAGGCAAAATCCATCGTGATGTTTGGCAGTCAGTATAATACCTTTCATTCCGGCATCTTTTACTATGCGGGCCCATTGGCGGCAATCTAATTCTGTTGGATTAAAAATTTCAGGCGACTCATTGCCGAATCCCCATTCTTTATTGGTAAATGTATTGGTTGTAAAATGTATAAAGGCGTAAAATTCCATTTCCTGCCACTCCAGTTGCTTTTGAGTTGGTATTGGACCAACAGCCTTTGGAGGATCTACCTTTTCACAGGCTGTAAAAAATAACATACCTGTAATAAAAATACTTCCTATAATTCGTTTCATCTCTGCTCTCTTTTTCATTTTTGGATTCATCCGTTTTTCTGATCAATTTCTTAAACATTAAGGTTTGCAAATAACACTTTTTAAGCAGCAACTGCTTTCACAGGTGTAATTGATCTGTGAACAAATGTCTTTTTCAATTATATCGTCTAATAATATCAAAAACTGCATATTACTTGACATCAACAAAATAGCAAGTTATCTGTCCAATGTAGACAGGAAATTGTTCAAATATGGCTCCATATCTACAGGATCACCTGTTTCTTGCTGCAACTTTTTAAATTCTTCAAATAGTTGATGTATTTCTTTCCTGTATTTTTTGTTTGCAGCCAGATCATTTAACTCTTCCGGGTCTTTCTTTACGTCGAACAACCTGACTTTATTGGCCAGTGGATAAATGATCATCTTATATCTATCAGATCTTATCATACGTTGTTTACCAAGGTAGCAACCATAAATAGCATCGTAGCTTCCCTTATTGCGTTTACTGGTTACCAACGGAAGCAGGGATTTAAAGTCAACATGATCAGGCTTATCGATCCCGGCTATTTCAAGGGTTGTAGGCATAATATCCTGCAGGTACACCATTTTATCGACCATATGTTGCTGAGGCACCTTTGGGCCGGCCACCAGCAAGGGTACCCTGATACTTCTGTCGTACATGTTTTGCTTGCCCATAAAGCCGTGGTCGCCAACCGCCAGACCATGATCGGCAGTAAAGAATATATAAGTGTTACCGGCCAGTCCTTGTCGCTCCAACTCATCTAGTATTCGTCCAATTTGCTCATCCATATGTGTAATAATGGCATAGTACTCCTGACGGTTTACTTTAACCGCATACTCTGTTCGCGGATATGGTGCCAGTTTCTCATCTCTCAGATCAGGTCCACTATCGGCTTCCTTTGCATATGGGTATTCTGGCATAAAAGACGCTGGCACCTGAATATTATCAAGAGGGTATTGATCGACAAAGCGCTTGGGAGACTGCCTTGGATCATGTGGAGCATTAAATGCCGCATAAATAAAGAAAGGCTTTTCACTCCCCTTCGACGACTGAATATACTCAATGGCATCATCGCCCACGATCTCACTCCAGTGCTTTCCACCTTTCCAGAAACCTTCATATTCGGTTTTCCATGGCTTCCATTGTTCAGGCTCGTTCTCCTTAAAGGTTCTTTCATAACGAGCTTTTGTTTGGTTAGGCATTCCCGGACGAACATTTCTGGCATGATCAAAAACGGCCTCAGCCTTAGCTCTCACATGCCATTTGCCAGTGAAGAACGTTTCGTATCCGGCCTGACTCATGTATTGCGACCACCAGGCCCCCGGTTCCTTCCTCTTGATATTCAATGCCTGCCCATCAATAGCAATAGCCTTATTCTTATCATGTATGGTCCATGTATAAGAAGCTGCCTTCCATACAAATGCCCCCGTATTGATCATGCATCGGCTGGCTTCACACACTGCCGGTGACCATGAGCCCATGTTAAAAGCATGCGTAAACAGGGTACTTTGATCTCTTAGCCGATCCAGATTGGGTGTTTTTACCTCATCGCTATTGTAACCTATGGCATCAAAAGCCATATCATCGGCAAAAATGAAAAGTATATTGGGTTGTTTCTGAGCAATGGATAAGCTACTCAGCAAAAAAAACGACAAAAAAACTAAGGTATGTTTCATGTGTAATAAATAGTCTTACGTTTTCTACAATTCAATAGCAACTATTAATAATTAATTCTCAAAATATTACACGCCACACGGCTGCTACTTGTGGGATGCCATCCTGATGGAGCAAATAAGTAGGCCGGGCGCCCATTGACCATCAACACCTTGGGACGTTCAAATTTAGCCTGACTGCCATAAACTTTATTTACTTTGGCCTCATCATAGGCTTTAAAATAAGCCGGCATACGACGAAAAGCAACACTTGCCTTATTTAATGAATAATTAAACCCGGTCTCGCTTTCCCAAAGAACAGCTGCTCCTTTAATGCCCGACATTTCGCCGTGGTTATCATTGGTTATTAAATAATGTTTTCCATTCATTGTGAAACAAGTTGCGTCTTCAAGGTATGAATCATTGTCAGTCATGGTAGCATCTGACATGATATAGGGCCCCTCAATGGTTTTGGCTTTGGCATAGGAATATCTTGCTTTACCGGTATGGCCGTCAATTTCTTCAGTCTTTGCTTTGAAATAAACAACAATTTCACCGTTGATCTCCGTTAAACAAGGATTATCAACCCCCAGGCCAGATTTATATGTCCAGTGCCCAGGATCATTTGATGCCTCTATGATCATGCCATTATTACCTGCTTTTTTCCATGGACCATACAAGGATTTTGAATACACCAGTCCAATTTTTTGATTGGCCGGATGGACTCCCTTTGAAGGGTCATCATTGGCAATAAACACAATGGCATAATAATCGCCGATCTTTTTTATCTCTGGATTATGTGGTGCAAATTTATCCCAATCGCCATCTTTACCCGTTCCTTTCACTGCCACATCTACAAAAGTGTAAGGTCCTTCTGGTTGGTCGGCTACATAATGCGCCACCTCACATGTACGACGCCATCCCGGATCGACGTTGAACTCAGGCCAGCGGGCACAAAACACATGTACTTTACCATCATCGCCCATAATAGGTGAACTACCCCAAACAGTGTAATCTTTATCGGCTATCATTGCGCCGGTCCATTCAAGATTTAGCGACATGTGCGAGTAAGGTAGCTTAGCACCTTCATCCAACTTCTCATCTGATGTTATGAGAAACAATTGAGAATCAATTTTATTTTGCTGTTGACTCTTAGGTCCTCCGCAGGCTGAAAGAATTATTATAGATATGATACTAAGAAATATTAATCGCATAATTATTTATATTTTTAAATGAATTGTACAAGAATTTACAAACTTACTTCTATAGTGTACACTGGAAGTTTCTTATTTGATATCATCTTTACTTCCAATTGATTATCACTAGTTACATAAGTTACATCGACTGAATCATCCAAACTCTTTACCGATTTAATTTTTCCATAATCAAGCTCCTTTATGTTGACTATATACTTATCCTTGGAATCAAAAAAATGACAGTATACCTTATTACTCTTCTGTGTAAAACGAACACGATCGTATCCAAATGTTTTAAAAGGACGGGTACCATAAATAGATTCACCATTGACCTGCATCCAGTCCCCAATACCTTTTAAGCGCTCAATGGTTAGAGGCGACAGGGTACCATCAGGCTTTGGACCAATGTCCAATAAGAAATTACCATTTTTGCTAACTACATCAATCATGGTTTCCAATAATTGATCGACAGTTCTGTATTTGTCAGCACTTTCCTCAGTGCGATCGTAGCCATAACTGTGACACATACCACCACTGCTTTGCCAAATCTGCTGACGAATTTTATTATTTTTCAAATAGTCTTTCTCGTCAACACCACATCCCTCAGGATAGTTATTCCGAGTCCATTTTTTGTTATTCCAATATACCGGCTTACCCCATTTTTCAGACATATTTAAATAATCTGTTATCATCTCACAATGATATTTATTCATATAAAGATCTACCGCAGGTGCCTCCGGATGCTTGCTATTACATGGCGCATCATCAATCCACATAAAATCGGGCTGGTAAATACGACATAACTCTACAAAGCGAGCTTTATAATCTATCATAAATGGCTCCGTTAACTGAAACGGTCCGTATAAATCAGCAGCCTCTGACATTTGCTCAATTTCTTGCTGAATAACAGGGAGCGCCTCGCTATCTTCTTTATAATCGTTAAGGCTGTTGGTATAGAAGCCCCAGTGTCGTTCGCGGTGATAGCTGATGCCGTACTTCATGCCGTTTTTGCGAACACTCTTTTCCATTTTAGCGATAAAATCGAAACCAGGTCCCATTTCTACCGAATTCCAATCGCTGTAAGGATTATCCCACATACTAAACCCATCATGATGCTCGGCTGTAGGAATAACATATTTAGCTCCTGCATATTTAAATAACTCACTCCATTCATCGGCATCAAACTTTTCGGCCTTAAACATCGGTATGAAATCCTTGTAACCAAATTCACCAAGCTTACCATAATTCTCCTCGTGGTATTTAATAAAGGCCTTGTTTCGGTACATCATTGTCGAATACCATTCAGCATATTGACTTCCATCACTCCAACCCGGCACTGAATAGGGCCCCCAATGGATGAAAATGCCGAATTTGGCATCCTGGTACCATTCAGGTACAGGATATTCCTTTAAGGAATTCCAGTCTGACTGGTATTTTGGTTGACACGCCGGGAACAACAGTATTCCCAGGAGAAAAAGGATTGTAATTTTTTTCATCAGTTCTTGAAATATTTAATTAAGGTTTCGTTGCAAATTAAGAGTCTGAGCACCTAATATACATTCACAAATGTCTTTAAAACATTAACTCTCGTTGCCTGACCAGGACTTTATAACACTGTCATTCACCAACTAAGTGGTTTAT
>JAKSBD010000636.1 GCA_022361295.1 Bacteroidales bacterium | reverse complement strand
GCAGTCTATCTTGAATCAGTTCGTCTTTTAACGACATATTTTCAACCTGTCTTTATTTTATACCATCATTACATTTGGTTTTCCGTTTCAACATACTAATTGTAACGTAAACACCTGCAAACGATATCCAATCGTTGTTATGTGTAAAAGTGCTCTCTCCAAATCCATAAGGGTCGGAAGGATCAATGCTCCCTTCGCCCAAGTAGTCCAAGTCATCAACAAATGTTTTTCGGAAAGTCCATTCGGCACCTACCCGAATATATTTGTTAATCTTGTACTTTGCACCTATACCGAACGGCAAAGATAATATAAAACTTGGTTTGCCCGCAGAATTTTCATCATCAGTATCAATTCTGTTATAAATAGTTGTGGCAAGACCAAGAGAAATGTAAGGTGTAAAGGTTGTATTGGAGATAAATTTGTGGTCATAAGAGCGAAAATTGAACTCTACCTGAGCCGATAAATCACCAATATTCCGTTGAAAAGCATAATTGGCATCTGACGACTCCAGATACCTCAAATCCTGTGCTTTATAATCTCCACTAATTGTACCAAACAGGGCCATCCCTTTTAAAGCGATTCGATCTGTGAAGACATATCGACCAATTCCTCCTACTGCAAGATGCGAGTTACTAAATGGAATACCTGTGCTTAAATCACCAAAATAATATGAAGTTCCAACAAATGCACCAAGTTCAAGTCTGTCTTGCGCATAAGTTCCACTATTTTGAGCAAGAAAAGCCAGTACAATCATGATTGATAACAACCATCTTTTCAACTGCTTAAAACTTGTATTTGCGAAAATCGTATAAAGCATTTTTGTTCCCGATACATAATAAAGGCATCAAATCATTTTACCGCACGCCTATCTGAGCAGTAACATTTAAACACCTTTTATTAAAAAATATTGCACTAAAATAAAGATTAATTGCGCTTATCAACACCCCACATTAATTTATTGCGCAATGTTTTGAAAAACGAATGCCCTCTTAGCTCAATAACTCTTATACTGAACTTAGCTTTTTTAACCTTAAGGTGAACTGTGTTTTCAAGGACTTTACTACGTGAATCCAGAGACGCCAGGAACTTAGAGTCCCGCCCTTCGACTTTGAGCGTCACTTCAACATCATTGGGCACAACAATTGGGCGAACATTTAGGTTATGAGGTGCTATAGGAGTTATAACAAAGCTTTTACTACTTGGGTGCAGAATGGGGCCTCCAACACTCAAAGAATAGGCGGTAGAACCGGTTGTTGTTGAAATAATCAAACCGTCAGACCAAAATGAATTGAGAAACTCATCATTCACATATGTATGAACAATTATCATGGCTGAACTATCTCTTTTGGAAATCGCCAATTCATTAAGTGCAAAATTATATTTGCCAAAATGATTATCGCCTGTTTCTATTTCAAGCAAGTCAATCTGGCGTGTGGTATAATTTCCTTCAATAACTTCCTCAATGGCTATTTTCATTTCACCTTGCGAGATATCGGCTAAAAAGCCAAGACGACCGCTATTGATTCCTACAATCGGAATATCCTTGTCGCGTACATAGGTAACTGCTTCCAGAAATGTACCATCACCTCCTATGCTAAACACCAAATCAACATCAGTAATTTCATCATGAGACATGAAAAAGCCGGTCACTTCCGGTTTCATCTTTACATTGGTAAGCAGAAATTGATAGAAAGGTTTGTATATGACCACATCCACATTGTTTTCCTTAAGAATCTGGAACAGGCTTTTGCAGGCATTATAAAACACCTCTCCAAATTGCTTTCCAAATACAGCTATCCTCATGATTATTTACTTTACGAAGTAGTTAAATGGCCAGGTTAAAATGAACAAAGAAGCCATGTTGTTTATACTTATTGACCGAGTAGTTAAAGCTCCAGACCATGTCGTAAAATGTCACAAAATCAAGTCCGACACCATAACCATACTGCCAATCATTCACAAATGTATTAGATATTGGCGGATTCTCCTGCCATACGTAACCGAAATCATAAAAAGCTTTTAAATAAAAGGCATAATTAACCTTAGCAAATTGCGTAATTGGCATAAATCCAATATTCTGTACTCGAGGATGCAATAAGGTAAACACCATCTGATTTTTCATAGTTGCCTGACGGGTTCCGTCAATTACATATAATTCATAACCATTTAAGAAAGTCTTATAACCACTACCGGCATTTAAAACATAAGGCAACAAATTACTTGTATTATACTCACCATAAAGCAAGCTGGCCCAGTGCCACCTGTCGTGTAACTGAACATGCTTATCGAGACTTCCTGCCAGTTTGAGATTATTTAAGTCATCCTGCCACAGACCGAAACCGGTTTGGGTGACCTTAAGTCTTAAGCGTGTTCCTATTAATGGGTAAATTTTCGAATCTCGCCTATCGAATTCGTAATCGTAACTTAACTCCAGGTACTCCAATTTATTTGCATCGGGTGTTAAATAATTAGCATTTAAATCGATAATTGAATCACTAACATTAAAGTTGTTATACTTTAATTCCATTTTATGTCTTTGATATAAGCCAGATCTAATAGAATAATAAACAGTCCCCATATACGTCATCTGTGCTTTCTCCGATTCCAGGCCTTTAAAAATTTGCTTATTCCCTTCTGTAATATAGGGTAGCTGATCGTACATACGGAAATCAAATTGAAAGCCCCAGCCACCTCGTTGCTTATATTCGGGCGACATATATCCAAACATGATTTGAGTGGTGAAGCCTAACCTTATACGCGCCAGAATTTTTTCATTTCGCCCGCGGAAATTATTACGTTTCAGGTAAACCCCGTAGTTCACCCTCGACCAGTCGCCATTATTAAAAAACGAACTCAGGTTGCGGTCAGCCACTTCAAATATTGGGAACACCCACCAATACCATCTTTCATCAACACTAATATGAAAAATAATGGTTTCGTCTGACTGAAGTGTGTAGCGAATGGCTACAAAATTAAAAAGAGACGTGTTTAATAAGTTATGACGGCAACGCTTGGTAATCTGACCCAACTTGTTAATCAGCAGCTTATCACCTTTCTTGAAAATAAGCTCATTTAGAATAACCCGTGGTTTGGTAATCTTATTTCCTGAGATAATAATCTGCTGCACTTCAACATAACCATCGCCAGTTTGTATTTCTTCATTATCAGTTGCCGTAGTGTTTGAGGTAATGGCATAAAGTTGGCCTGCACAATGAAACATTGCGATAACCATGCATACTATTTTAAGGGTACTGTAACAAGCCTTACCCATATACTATCCCTTTATTACCTACATATTAAGATACCTCATTAGTGCGTCGTAGTTTTTTTTCACAGTATCGTCGTAGGAGTCATCCCCAACATAAGTTGTTTTAACTGAATAATCGTACCTGTCAAATGCGTTTAAAACCGGTCTCACATCCACGCGATTCAATTTTATGGCAATACATAGCTTCTCCGATCCTTTGGGCTGTGATACATATAAACTTAAAATTTTAGCATCCGCATCTTCCACAATTCTCGAAATCTCTGACAAAGAATAATCATTTGGCAGCAATTCCAACTCTACAATCCCACCAGAAGTATGTGCTGCAATTAAATCGGCGAAGGTGTGCAATAAATCACTTTGCGTTATTAACCCAAGATATTCTTCTTCTTTATCCAATACCGGAACCACCGTTAATTTTAATCGCGAAGCAACTTCAATGACATCAAAAATATGCTGATGTGCATAAACATATGGGCGCGTATATGACAGAGAATGATTACCTAATGCCTCTTCAGCCTTGTTTAAATCGTAGATATCAACATCACTTATTAAACCAAGAAAAGCCCTGTTATTAACAATTGGCAAATGCGATACCCGAAACACCTCCATCCAGTTAAGCGCATCAAGCCCAGTGTCTGAAGTTTTCAGTGAAGGTACCACCTCTGATATTAATTCTCTTGCCAACATAGATTATTTTTGGAAATACTTTATAATTTTGCGCGACAACAAAGAACCCTTTGGGGGTGTAATTGTTTGAGTATTAAAAATACTGTCAAACATTATAACAAACAAAATTAAGTGATAGTTTATTTTGTATTTAATCACTCGTAAAAAGGTGTTCATCAATTAAACAGCAATGACTAAACTAAGTGTTAACATAAACAAGGTTGCTACACTTCGAAATTCCCGAGGTGGAAATACTCCAAATGTATTAAAAGCAGCTGTTGATGTTCAAGAATTCGGCGGGGATGGAGTAACGGTTCACCCAAGGCCTGACGAGCGCCATATTCGTTATCAGGATGTATACGATATTCGTCCGGTGATTAAAACAGAGTTTAATATTGAAGGCTATCCTTCAAAGGATTTTATGGACCTTGTATTGGCCGTAAAACCACATCAGGTAACATTGGTTCCGGATCCTCCGGAGGCACTAACATCAAATGCCGGATGGGATACTGTCAGTAACATGAGCTTTCTTCAGGATGTAATTGGGCAATTTAGCGAAGCAGGTATCCGCACTTCAATTTTCGTTGATACAGACCTGAAAAATATCGAAGGCGCTGTTAAAACAAACACCGATCGCATTGAGCTATATACTGAGCCTTATGCAACCGATTTTTCTAAAGATCGTGAAGCTGCTATTGCTCCGTTTGTTGAAGCTGCAGAACTGGCTAACAAAATTGGATTAAAGATCAATGCCGGACACGATTTAAACCTGGATAATCTGAGATACTTCAATGAACGTATTCCTTATTTAAAGGAGGTATCTATCGGTCATGCTTTAATTAGTGATGCTCTTTATATTGGCTTAGAAAAAACAATTCAATTATATAAGCAACAACTGATTAAATAGCTTTACATGAAACTGTTTTATCGTGAATACGGGCAAAGCGGTCCCCAACTGGTTATTCTGCATGGCCTTTATGGCGCTTCAGATAATTGGGTATCAATTGCCCGTCAACTGGAGGGTGATTACCACGTTTATCTGCTGGATCAGCGTAACCATGGGCAATCACCTCACAGCAATATTCACGATTACGAAAGCATGGCAGGTGATCTGCTTGAGTTTTTAGATGACAAAAAAATAAATAAAGCGCATGTAATTGGCCACTCAATGGGTGGTAAAACAGCCATGCGCTTTGCCTTAGCTCATCCAGAACGTGTTAATAAACTGGTTATTCTTGATATTGCGCCAAAATCGTATGCTTCATTTAGCAACTACGCCCAAATAACGAACAACCACGAATTAATCATTAACAGCCTATCTGCCACTCAGCTACATGGAATAAAAAGTCGGAAAGCTATTGATGAACAATTATCCACTAACCTTCCGGATGCCAGTCTGAGACATTTTCTTTTAAAAAACATTGAGAGAACAAAAGAAGGCGGATATAAATGGCGCTTAAACCTTCCGGTTATAAAACAAACATTAGAATTGATTATGGATGGTTTTTCAATGCTTAATCCTGAAGAACACCATGTAAAAATACCATCCATTTTTATTCGTGGAGAACAATCGGGCTATGTAATGGATGAAGACACGCTTATTATGCGCAAATATTTTAAAGACGCAGAATTAGTGTCCATTCCTAAAGCCGGTCATTGGCTGCATGCAGAGCAGCCTGAGTTATTAATTAAGACTCTGGCCTACTTTTTACTTGACTAATATTTTGTTGTTGATTTGTTTATTCGCCAATTTGCCTATTTGTTAATTCGTCTATTTGTTAATTTGATGATTTACATTTCTGATAGTGAAACTTAAACTCCTCAAATCAGCAACTCCTCAAATCAGCAAATTAACAGATCAGCAAATCAACATTACCTACGCATGCTCAACAGCGTCTTCTTCAATAAGGTCTTCGCCTTTGAAGCGCAAAAACAACTGGGCTGTTGCCAATACATCTTTCTCACAATAACGGGCAATACGCTCAACATCATTCTCTTCATAAAAAACACTGGCTACCTGGCTACCATCAATATCATCCTTTGGCGATGGAATATTAAAAATTGTAGTAAGCAAATTAAGAGAAGTATAATGCTTATAGTCTCCAAACTTCCACATATCCATCGTATCAAGAAATTTAACTTCCCATGGCTTTTTACCGGCCACATCGAGTATTGGAGGTAATTTGACACCATTTATTAACATACGACGAGCGATAAAAGGGAAATCAAACTCCTTAGCATTATGTCCACAAATATTTTTATGAATATCACGGGCGAAATGACTGAGCATTTGTGCAAAATCAGATAACAACACTTCTTCATTATCACCTGCAAAAGATTTAACACGAAAGATACGCTTCCCGCCACGTGCAGAAATAACACCAACAGAAATACACACTATCTTACCAAACTCAGCATAAATACCGGCGCGCCCATAAACGTCTGCAGGTGATTCATCTTCGCTTCTGAAGTAAGCAGATTTTTTCTCCCACAATTCCTTTAGTTCAGGGGTTACATTATCAAACCCGGCTTCTTGCGGTACAGTTTCGATATCAAGAAACATGATATCTTCAACTTTGATATTATCCAGCATCGATCAATTAGTTTAGGCTCGTTAAATTGCGCTCAATATAATGCGTCAGAATATTTATGGCTATTTGATTTTTACCTCCTTGCGGCACAATCAAATCAGCATATCGCTTTGTTGGTTCAATAAACTGCAGGTGACTTGGCTTAACCGTTTCATCGTAGCGCTCCAGCACTTTTTCTACAGTACGACCCCGTTCCATAATATCTCGCTGTATCACCCTCGACAAACGATCATCAGCATCAGCATGCACGAATACTTTCAAGTCCATTAAGTTGCGCAGCTCTTTGCTTCCAAGAATCAAAATTCCCTCGACAATAATAACATCACGAGGCTCTACTTTTACAGTCTCCTCAGAGCGCGTACATGTTAAATATGAATATTGTGGCATCTGAACAGATCGTCCTGCCTTTAATTCCTTAATGTGCTTTTCCAGCAGCTCCCACTCAATTGAGTTAGGATGATCGAAATTAATTTTTTGTCGCTCCTCCAAAGGTAAGTGCTTACTATCTTTATAATATGAATCCTGAGGTAATACAGCCACCTCTCCATCGGGCAATTGCTCCATTATTTTTCGTACAACTGTTGTTTTCCCTGATCCTGTCCCTCCGGCAATTCCAATTATTAGCATTTTCGTATTTTTGCTTAAAATTATAACTCAAACAAAATAAGTAAATAATTCGATTATGATTAAGCATATTGTTCTATTTAAATTAAAAAGCTTTGAAAACGAAGCTTTAAAAGCAGATAAGCTTAAGGAAATTAAAAATGGCTTATTGGCTCTCGATGGCAAAATTGAAGAGTTAAAATCCATTGAAGTGGGCTTAAACTGTAACGAAAATGAAACGTTTGACATTGCCTTAACAACAACATTTAATAATATGGCAGGTTTAGATGTTTATGCCAAACACCCTGACCATGTAGCTGTTGGAAAAATTATCAGAGAAGTACTGGACGCACGCTCATGTGTTGATTATGAGTACTAAGCAAAAACCATTTTTCATCAGAAAAAAGGGCTGACCAGGAAAACATTCCGGAAAGCCCTTTTTTTATGCAACCATGTAATGAGTTTATAGTATAAGCTTTTGTTTTGAAGTATGAAGCTTTTGCATTGAAGTATACAAAAAATGGTTTTTAATAACATTCTTCATAAACCGACCCGTAATGTTCATATTTAGCTTACGAAACAGGTCAATGTATTATAAGAATGTAAATCTTTAGCATCGATCCATATTTCTG
>JAKSBD010000348.1 GCA_022361295.1 Bacteroidales bacterium | reverse complement strand
GCACAAAATTGCGTAAAAAAAGCAGCCAGCGCCTCAAAGAAGTGCTCATGTTGCCCACCAAACAGCTATTGTAGTGCAAAAAACTGCTACTGCAGGCCTGCAGATGTGTTTTTTTGCGTTACATGTGCATTTCTGTGCGTTACATGTGTATTTCTGCGCGTTACATGTGTATTTCTGCGCGTTACATGTACTGATTTGCCCCTTACATGTGCTGTTTGGCATCCGCATCAGGTGTTTTGTACCTTACATGAGCATTTCTATGCATTACATGTGCATTTCTGCGCGTTACATGTACTAATTTGTCCCTTACATGTGCTGTTTGGCGTCCGCATCAGGCGTTTTGTACCTTACATGTGAGTTTTTGTGTATTACATGAGCAGTATTGTCAGCTACAGAGCTGATTGGTGGCTGGAATAGGTGTTTTATATGTAACAATTAAGGTTTTGCACATTCCGCTGCAAATTGAATCCCAGCTCTTATTAAATTAACGGTTGCAACGGGTTGGCTGGGTATTATTATCCAGGGGAGTGTATTGTGCATTAGAAATCATACTCCAGCTAAAACTATCAGGGCTAATGCCCCTCTTTTTTCCTTGTCATTATTTCTAAGAAGAACGCAGGGCTAACGCCCCTTGCTGCCGTGAATCCTATCGTGGGTAGCGGTGCCACATCAACCCCTCATCTTATAAACTTTTAAGAATAAAAAAGCCGGTGAATAACTTCAGCCGGCTTCTGCATTTCTATCTGTAATGACGTATTTACATCTCAATAATGGTCACTTCTGAACGGCGGTTGGCCTGGTGCTCAGCTTCAGAACATGGCACTCCGTCGGCACATTTGTTTTTGAGGCGCGTTTCACCATAACCTTTTGCCTGAATGCGATTTGCCGCAATACCTCTGTTAACCATATACTGCACGGCCGATTCGGCACGTCGCTGCGATAACAGCTGGTTGGAGCTCTTTGATCCTCTGGCATCGGTATGTGATCCAAGTTCAATTTTAATATTCGGATTGTCGTTCAGGAATTGAATCATATCATCCAGTTCTGTCGCAGCATCTTCCCTGATATCCCATTTACCAAGGTCGTAAAGTATTTCGATCTCAATACTTTTGCCCACTTCAGCCTTTTCCATTTCAAGCTCCATAAATTCATTCACATTTACGTACCCGGTATCACGACCAACAGTTGAGTACTGAACACGCTTTGTAAAGAATTCTTTTTTAGTAAATACAAGATCATAATCTGTATCCTTTTGTAATTTGGTTTTAAAAGCTCCGTCACTTCCACTGATAATGGTATTTGTTTCACCGCTTTTAGCTTCCATGGTTAATGTAACTTCCGGAATGGCTGTCATATCAGGTAACAAAAACACATTACCATAAATTCCGTAAACAGGCAATGGGATCAATTCCATTTCGTGCTCATCAACATCGTTGCTTACGTCGACCACATCAGCATACGGATAGTAATCAGGAGCATTCACAGCCAATGTCAGGCTTGTTAACTCCAGTGGTAACTCAGTATTGATTATACCTTCTGCATCAGACACAAGACTCTTAATAATATTACCATCAGCATCCTTTAACTGAACCGGTGTATTGGCAATAATCTGCCTGGTGTTTTTATCGAGCAACTTACTTTTTAAATGCTTTTTAAAATTGACCGCATTTAATATCTTAAAACGATAGATATCATCATCTCCTTTGCCTCCTTCACGATTAGAAGCGAAATAACCGTTAATACCATCCTCTTTCATAAACAGGCTAAAATCATCCTTTTCGGAGTTAATTGGGTAACCCATATTATGAACCTTGTATTGACCATTGCTTTCTGAGGCGATAAATAAATCAAGACCGCCCAAACCTAAATGACCATTAGAGGCAAAATACAGTTTATTTTCAGCATCAATAAAGGGAAACATCTCCTCTCCTTCTGTATTGATATCAGTGCCTGCATTAAGAGGTTCAGACCATCCGTTTTCGGTGCGGGTAACATACCAGATGTCTGAACCGCCCTGACCTCCTTCTCTATCACTGGCAAAATATAATCGCTTATTATCGCGTGTTAAAAAGCCATGTCCGGTTGAATAATCGTCACCGTTGAAAGGTAAATCCACGGGCTTGCCCCAGCTTCCGTCTGATAGCTTGTGAGCAACCATTAGCTTCAAGTGATTCGTTCCATCAACACCTTTCTTCCCCAGCAAATTATTGAACGTATTTCGGGTAATGTAAAGCTCTGTTCCATCGGCATTAGTGCAAGCCGGACCATCGTGATACATCGATTTTAAGTCGCTTGACAATAACTTAGGGTTACCATAACTATGATCTTTTATTTTAGCCGAAAACAGATTCAGGTATGGTGTTTCTTTCCAGGCATATTCACGGCGTATAACCACATCTACCTCACGTGCTGAAGTAAATACTACTTTATCATCAACCACTATTGCTCCAAAATCAGATTGAGAGGAGTTAAAATCTACTTCCTCAATTAAATAGCGCTCTTCTGATAAAATTTTCTCAATGGCAGGCAATGAATTGTTTTGCCTTACGGCCCTTGTATCATCCTGATGACTCATTAAGTACCTGGCCATATAACGATCTGCTTCGGCATATTTACCATTGTATTTTAATGCCTGAGCATAAAAGAATAGGTCATCACCAGCTATGTCGCCATTACTGATGGATGCATAGGTATTTTCTGCCTCAATCGTTTTATTAACTTTCATATACGCACGGGCCAGCTGACCTTTCACCGAGTCGTTGAGATAACCTTTTTGATATAAAGGCTCGTAACGACGAATGGCTTTGGCATAAGCCAGGTTGTCATAGGCCTTTGAGGCCTGGTTAACCCTGAAAGTATTCACCAGGCTATCTAACTTGTTTTTATAAGTCTGTGCTTTGCCAGCTGCTGAAATCATGAACAGGCAAAGTATTATTACAGATAATCTTATTTTCATCTTCTTTGAGTTCTTGGGATTTATACCAATTTACCATTGGATTGATTAGAAATACCTTGGTGATTTAACCTTGTTTTTAAGGAATCCATCAAAATCATAACTGACAATAATTTCATGACTACCATTATTGTAGTTATTCAGTTCAGAAACCGTAAAATCATACGAATAACCAATCATCAGCTGTTTGTTAAGCTTGATATTACCAATAAGGGCTACCGCATCGCCTATACGATAGGTTGCTCCCAGCCAGTAAGTATCTTTTATTAAAAACTGCCCTGTAATATCTGTTGAAGGCGGAGCACCACTCACCACCTTAGTAATCAGGGATGGCTTAAACTTCAAGTCCTGATTTAAGTCAAAAATATATCCTCCCATCAGAAAAAAGTGTTGTCTAAGATCACTTATTGATCCGTAAGATGACTGCTCACCACTTAGTTCGGTTTGTATCAGTTTAGGCACCGATGCTCCAACATAGAACTTATCAGAATACATGTATAAGCCCAATCCTGCGTTTGGCTGAAAACGCTGCTCTACGTTATCCATAAAAGCCACATCATTATCACCCACATTCAGGTCAGTCAGGTTGACATAGTAATTGTAAATACCACCTTTTATACCCATTGATAATGTCAGTGATTCACTTAAGCTGACACGATAGGCATAATTGACATTCACATAGTAGTTATTAACGGGGCCGTGACTATCGGATACAACCGATAGTCCCAAACCCATTTTGTAATTATTCAATGGTGTGTGCATTGTAAAATCGTAGGTACGTGGCGCACCATCCATACCAGTCCATTGCATACGCGATAATAACAGCACATTCATGGCATTACGCGTTCCTGCATAGGCCGGGTTAACCGAAACCGTGTTAAACATGTACTGTGTATACAATGGTTCTTGCTGTGCACTTACCTTACCTGAACATAACAGTAAGAGCATCATGCCTAAAACAACTAATGTATTTTTATATAATCGTTTCATTTCTTTCTTATTTACTAATCCTTACTGTTCTGCTTATTTATTCAGGTAAATATTTCCTTGTATTTTCTCACCGGTGTCCTGTATCGTAATGATATAGTAGTAGGTACCAACCGGCAGTTCATCACCAATGCTAAAGCCAACATTGGATACACCATTCCAGTCATTCTCATACTTATCTTTACGGTAAACGACGTTACCCCAGCGGTTAAACACTTCGAAGCTCACCTTATTGAACTGGTTGATCCAACCAATCACAAAAGTATCATTCACACCATCTCCGTTTGGAGAGAAGCCTTCCAGTACTTCAAGTTCTTCGTAGCATTTATCTTCATCGATACGGTCAGGAGTACCATCATTATCACAGTCTCCGTTTGACTCATCAGCGTCCAATACACCATCATTATCCGAATCCAGGTCTTTATAGTCTGGCGTACCATCATCATCGGTATCAATGTCCCCCTCATCTTCATCCAGGATGCCGTCGCCATCTGAATCATCGTCGCGGAAGTCTTCTGTACCGTCACCGTCTGTATCTCCGTCTCCTTCATCTTCGTCAAGTATTCCATCGTCATCAGAATCCAGATCTTTATAGTCAGGAGTGCCATCTCCGTCAGTATCCACATCGCCTTCATCCTCATCCAAGATGCCATCTCCATCTGAATCGTCATCCTCATCATTTGGTATGCCATCATCATCCAGGTCATCATCACCTTCGCGATCATTACCTATACCATCTCCATCTCTGTCAGTGTTCTCAATTACCGTAATGGTCACAATGGCTGTTGTACATTTCTGCGGTGTACCATTATCACACACCTCATAGGTAAATGAATCTGTACCATAGAATCGATAATCAGGTGTATAGGTGTATGTTCCATCAGTATTTAGCACCAATTCACCATTAGCTACATCTACTACAGGCGTTATATTGACAGTTAAGGCATTATCTTCAGGGTCACTATCATTTTCCAGTACAGATGTGCCGTTTAATACTTCACCTTCCTGAATAGTTACCTCATCGTTAACTGCAACCGGGGCTGTGTTTCCTGCATCATCATCAAGGTTTGTAACAGTAACTGTTTCGCTTAAGCCGTCGTAGGTATCATCTGAGTTGGTATTGTCAACCTCCAGTGTTAATGTGTAAGAGATATCACCATCAACCTCCGTATCGTCAACTCCTGTTACCGTTACTGTCTGAGCAAGGTTCCAGTCGGCCGGCGTAAATGTTAAGGTAGTCACATCAAGGCTTCCCTC
>JAKSBD010000635.1 GCA_022361295.1 Bacteroidales bacterium | reverse complement strand
GCTGATGTAGAAACATTAGGTGAGCTTGTGACATTTAACCGTAATGATCTGTTGAAGTTCCGTAACTTCGGTAAGAAGTCACTTACTGAGTTAGATGATCTTCTACTCAATATGGGACTTACTTTCGGAATGGATACCGCAAAGTATAAATTAGACAAGGAATAATAGCGATGAGACATAGAAAGAAATTTAATCATTTAGGTCGTAAGAGCGCGCATCGCAAAGCGATGTTAGCTAACATGGCTTCCTCATTGATTCTTCACAAGAGAATCAAAACAACGGTGGCTAAGGCTAAAGCATTACGTATGTATGTTGAGCCTCTTATCACTAAAACCAAAGATTTAGATACAGTAGAAGCAAAAATGCATGCTCACAGAACTGTATTTTCATACTTAAAAGATAAGCACGCCGTTAAAGAGTTGTTCGAAGAGGTAGCTGGTAAAGTTGCTGACCGCCCAGGAGGATATACTCGTATTTTGAAGTTAGGTAACCGTATCGGTGATAACGCAGAAATGTGTTTGATCGAGTTGGTTGACTACAACGAAAATATGTTAGAAACTAAGAAGTCCTCTACAGCTGGTAAGAGAACACGACGCGGACGTAGAAAATCAACTGCAGATAATGCTGTTGCTGAAGCACCTGCTCAGGAAACTACTCAAGAGCAAGCTCCAGAATCTACTGATGCTGAATCAAAAGAATAAATTAATGATTAAAAAGGAAAGACTTTCGTTTTTCCTTTTTTTTCGTGAAATTGCTTTAAAAGGGGATAATGATGAAATAGCATTATCCTTTTTTTTTGTAAGATTATCAATCAATACATAAACAAAAATTATTATGGGACAAATTGCAAACATTCATGCACGTGAGATCCTTGATTCACGAGGTAATCCTACAATTGAAGTTGAAGTTACTTTAGAAAGTGGTTTTGTTGGTCGCGCTGCTGTACCTTCTGGTGCATCAACTGGTGAACACGAAGCTTTAGAGTTACGTGATGGTGATAAAGGCCGTTACTTAGGAAAAGGTGTGTTAGGCGCTGTTAAGAACGTAAACGAAGTAATCGCTCCTGAATTAGTAGGAATGAGCGTACTTGAGCAAGTTGCGATCGATAATAAAATGTTAGAGCTTGACGGAACTAAAACGAAGAGCAAATTAGGTGCTAATGCTATTTTAGGTGTTTCTTTGGCTTCTGCTAAAGCAGCTGCTGAGTACTTAGGAATGCCATTGTATCGTTACATTGGTGGTACTAATGCTGTTACTCTTCCTGTACCAATGATGAACATCATTAATGGTGGTTCTCACTCTGATGCTACTATCGCTTTCCAGGAGTTCATGATCCGCCCTGTAGGAGCAGAGTCTTTCCGCGAAGGTTTACGTATGGGTGCTGAGGTATTCCACGCATTAGCTAAGGTATTAAAAGGTAAAAACCTTTCTACTG
>JAKSBD010000629.1 GCA_022361295.1 Bacteroidales bacterium | reverse complement strand
TAGTAGAAATAAGACCGATGACGGGGGACGAATGACGGGGGACGGAAGACAGAGGACAGATGACGGTTTTCGGTCATCAATCACCGGTCACCGGTCAATTAAACATCAATCCATGAAACAACAAATAAACCTGCTGCTTACCGCTTTTGGCTTTTTTACCAGAATTCCAATTCCCTTTAAAATAGCCTTTTCGCAAGAGAATCTTAATCATTGCAATCGATACTTACCTGTTGTAGGGCTGGCAGTGGGAAGCATTAGTGCAATGATATTTTATGGTGCATCCCTAATCTTCCCGGTTGCAGTTGCCGTTATTCTATCTATGATAACATCCGTATTACTAACCGGAGCCTTTCACGAAGATGGTTTTGCTGATGTTTGCGATGCTTTTGGTGGCGGCTGGACCAAAGAAAAGATTCTCATTATTATGAAAGATTCAAGAGTGGGAGCCTATGGAGCAATTGGTATTTTACTTTTACTTTTGCTAAAGTTTGTTGCTATAAATGAGATTCAAGCTGAATTAATTGTTAAATCAATTATTTCGGCCCATGTTATCAGTCGTTTAATGGCAGTTTGGACGATGCACTCATTAAACTATGTGCGAGAGGATGAAAGCAGCAAATCAAAACCTATCACAAAATCACTCCAAAACAAAGATTTAGCCATAGCGTTTATACTTTCGGTTCCGGTACTGCTTCTATTTGGTAATATTTTATATTTCGCCATGCTTATTCCGGCATTTATTGCCAAATTCTGGCTTGCGCTATTTTAAAAAGTGGATAGGTGGTTATACAGGTGATTGTTTAGGCAGTATTCAACAGGTTACAGAAGTTGTTCTTTACCTTTCAATTCTCGCTATTGGAGGCTATCTTGCCCATCAGAACACTTTTGAGATTCATTTTAACAATATTTATTAAATGGAAATCTGGTTAATCAGACATACCACACCACACTTTGAAAAAGGCATTTGCTATGGTCAGCTTGATTTGGATGTGAATGATGCGTTTAAAGCTGAGGCTAAACAAATAAAAGAGCATTTGTCAGATACAAGTTTTGACTTAGTTTATTCAAGCCCACTTCTACGTTGCAGAAAACTGGCCAATGAATTATTCCCTAATGATGATTTAAAATACAGTAACCTTATAAAAGAGATTGACTTTGGTGATTGGGAAGGTAAATACTGGAGTTCAATACCTCAGGATGAAATGAAGCAATGGAGTGCTGACTATGTGTCCAATCCCGTTCCCAATGGCGAAAGCTTTGAACAACTCATTCAACGAACAAATGCTTTTATTGGCGGCCTGAAACATAATTCAAATGAAAAGGCAGCTATTGTCACACACTCAGGTATTATTCGCGCTTTCCTTATCAAATATTTACAAATACCTCCAACAAAAGCTTTTAGCCTTGATTTATCATTTGGCTGTATCGTTAAAATAACCATTCACTCAGAAGAGTATCAACAAGTAAAATTCATTAAACCGTAATGGCAAAAATAATTTTGATAACAGGCGGGCAACGCTCAGGCAAGAGTTCACATGCCCAAAACCTGGCACTTCAACTATCTTCAAATCCCGTTTACATAGCTACATCGCGAATATGGGATGAAGAACATCAGAAGAGAATAGAACGCCACAAAGCCGATCGCGGAACCGAATGGACAAATATTGAGGAAGAAAAACAACTCTCGAAGCACCAGCTGGCGGGAAAAACCATTCTTATTGATTGCGTCACACTATGGCTCACCAACTTCTTTTTTGATAACGATAGTGATATTGACCTGTCACTCAAGGAAGCTAAAGCAGAGTTTAATGCTTTTGTAAAGCAAGACGCTACTTTTATATTCGTTACCAATGAGATTGGCCTGGGTGGCATGCCTGAAAATCCTATTCAGCGAAAGTTTACTGACCTGCAAGGGTGGATGAATCAGAATATAGCCGGTTTTGCCAATGAAGTCTACCTGATGGTATCTGGCATTCCTGTGAAAGTAAAGTAAAAAAAATGCCCCCAATTATTGGGGGCACCTCACTAAATGTAAACCACAAGGTACTATGGGAACGTGATTATTTCATCCCATTCTTCCCAGGTATGATCATACTCAGGCAAATAATGCTCTATTCGCATTGTAAAAACTTTTTTACCATCCCCGTTTGTTGATATAGTGCCAGAACCAGCAATCCGAGCAGGTAATTGAACGTCTGTTTGGAACCACCCCTTTTGTTCAGGTATTGAAACAGTTGCAGCACCTTCATCAGCAATAATCAGCACATCATAACCTTCTTCATATAAAGCCTCAGCCTTGTAAATATCTAAACCTACTGCTTTATAGAGGTTAACAGGTCGTGTTACTTCATCCCAGGTACTTTCAAAGCTTCCAGATCCTACTGTTTCAAAGTCTAATTCCAGCTGTCCGTTAAACTCAGCAGTGTGGTATAATGGGGAAGCATTTGTACCAATCACCATTAACTCAAATGAATAAATAGTAGCTGGATCTATAGCAGACGGATTAGTCGCAGCGATTTTAGCATAAGCTACTGCATTTCCATCTTCAAAAGTCAGACTTTCATTCTCTAATTCAAAAAGCCCGCTGTCATCACTACTAACCAAAACCAAATTGGCAATAGTTCCTGACACATCCTTTAGAGATCGATGAATAGGAAAGGATATTGTGTAACTATTATCAGCGTTTAGTTTATATGGTTCATCCACCGCGGTTACTCCAACAGCGACATAATCAACACCGCCGGTATCAAATTTTGTTTGTACATTGTCTTGATCACATGCACTAAGCCCTACAAGACAAATCATAAAAGCATATAATAATTTCTTCATCTTTTTACTTTTTTATTAAACAGATATAATATCACATCTAACAGGCCATCTGCTACCATGGATTCTGATCAGTAACAGCATCCAACGCACTATTTCCATCAAACTCAGCCTGTGGTATGGCCATTACCCAATCAGGACACAATGGATCAAGGGAATTAACATATGGAATTAATTCACTATGGTTACTTCCGTCAAAGTCGCGCGTGAAACCTGTACCCAAACGCTTAACATCATAAATTCGTGATACCTCCCCCCACAATTCGATGCGGCGTTGCAACATGATTTCATCCAGTAAGGTAACGCTTCCCGTTGATGGTGTGGTTGGTCCATTATCATTATCATCTGTTAACTCATCAGAGTCAATTAAAGAACGAATATCATAATCAGCCTGACGCTCAGCCATTAACCCTTCTAAAATAACTCTTGCTTCACCATATTGACGCAACATACATTTTGCTTCAGCCTGCATCAACAACATTTCAGCATGACGCATAAAGATATAATCACCTGCACCAGTGGACACATTAGCAAACTGGAACTTAAATTGATTATAGCTCTTTTGAGTTCCTGTTGGTAATTCCTCATCAATAGGACCATACCACCAGTTTTTACGCACATCATTGGCCTTTACCTGATTATACAACCAACTACTCACACATACGCGTGAACGACTGGCATAATAATCACTGGCACTAGCATCCATATGACCAAACAACATCGCCCTTCCGGCACCAGCAACCTGATCATCTAAAATTTCGAATCCCCATAAAACACAATCCTGACCGGAATCATTAAAAGCAAAACCACCTGATATATCAGAACCAGATAACATAGCAGTACCACCTTTTAGTGCTTCACTAGCTGCATCATAAGCCTCTTGCCAGTTCCCTTGTTCAAGTTCAATTCGTGCTTTAAGACCGTTAGCTGAATAATAATCCAGGTTGGAAATATGAACTTTTTCCTGAGCCACATCGGGATGCAGACGTACGATCGCACTGTCAATATCTGCATTTATCAACTCATAAACATCATTTAGCGTTCCTCTTCCAACACCTTCTGTTTCAATTGATGTAGGCTGCGTATATATAGGTACTCCCGGCAAATCACCTCCTCCAACAGCAATAGACTGCTGATAGAAACGTGCTAAATAGAAATACGAGAAAGCTCTTAGAGCAAAAGCCTGTCCCATCAACGAGTTTACTTTACTTGGTGCACCTTGTAAATCATCCTTGGATGCCAAAATTGAATTAACATTGGTAATTAGCGTATAGTAAAAATTCCAGCTCGAATATGGACGTCCCTGGGTATTTGTAAAATCAGACTTAACCTGATACATATAATCGTAGTAGAACCAACCACTACCCATCTCGGCCTGAACCATATCTTCGGCCATCAGGTTACCGGAATGTATAATTGAGACATGACCAAATTGCTCATGCTCCCAACCTGTACCCCACTCTGTAACATACATTGCTCTGTAAAGACCATTGATGGTACTCATCGCCTTATCAACATCAGAGAATAATTCAGCCCCGCCAGCCTGATCTGTTGGGAAGGTATCCAGATTATCTTCGCATGATGCAATAGCAAACACCATGCATATCAGTAAAATATATTTTAGATTCTTCATTCTTTCAGTCATTAAAATTTAACATCAATGCCAAATAGTGTTGTACTAACCGGCGCATAAACATAATCGGTTGAACCAGAGAAGTTATACTGAGGGTCTAAACCATCGAGGTGAGAGAATAGTGCGATATTATCCAATGTAACATACAAGCGAACCTTCTCTATACCCATTGAAGAAACAATGTTTTGAGGTAAAGTATAACCCAACGTCACATTCTTGATAGCAAAATAAGAGGCATCAATTAAGCCGGCGTCATTTTGTGCACGTGCAAAACCAGTCCCATTTTCAACGCGCGGTATATCAGTTATATCACCAGGCTTCTGCCAGGCTCTTTTAATATTCTTGTGATAGTTGGCTCCTACATAAATTGGATTCAGTAAATCCTGGTATAAATAATCATAAACATATCCACCATATGAGAAGGTAGTTAAGAATGATGCATCAAAATTACGGAGGAATGTAAACTCACTTCCAAATGATCCGTAAAAATCAGGAATACGACTGCCACTAATAGCACTGGAATTCACAGCTTCATTCTTTTGGTCAGAGATTGAGTATGTTTTGTTTCCTTCCTCATCTTCTTCAAATACATGATATAGCTGAGCACCGTTGGTCGGATCCACACCTGCACTTTGAGCCAGCCAGAAAGAGTTAATCTCCTCTCCTACACGATTAATACGAATACCACTGATTATCTGGTCCGTTTCACCATCCAGCTTTAGTATCTCATTCTTAACTGTTGACAAGTTAGCTGTTGCAATCCAGTTGAAATTTGTTGATTTAATCACTTCAACGGCGGTACTAAACTCAATACCTGTATTTCTCATTTCACCAACATTATCCCAATAACTATCAAATCCTGCAGATAATGGCATAGGACGCTTCATTAGCATATCAATAGTTTTCCGGTTATAATACTCGAAAGTAAAATTGGCTCGATTAAAAATGCGTGCTTCAACTCCAATGTTGAAATTTAGGTTCTCTTCCCATTTGATATCTTCGTTACCAAGATCTGCAAGGCGAGAACCTCCCAGGGTTGCGTTTGGCCAGGTTAAATCATAAAGCGTTTGCCATGCATAATAATTATCCTCATCAACCGTGTTAATATTATCATTTCCCTGAAGACCATAACTTGCCTTTAGGGTTAGATTATCAATCATATCAACACCTGCCATAAAACTCTCTTCTGACATTCTCCAGGAAGCACCAAGAGACCAGAAGTTACCCCAACGGTTATCCTTATGGAAACGTGATGAAGCATCAGCACGGAAGCTGGCACTTATATAGTAACGATCTTTAAAATCGTAAGTAACATTTGTAAAGTAGGATTCAATCGCATAGTTATCTTCATAAGAAGTCAAATCTTTAGTGGTCGTTCCTGGTGCAAGCTCCTTAATACCAGCAAACGGGAAACCAGATTTAACACCAAGCATATAATTATACTGGTATGCATAGTTTTCATGACCAAGCAGCACACTTAAGCTATGATTATTAAAATCCTTAACATATCTAAGCAGCTGATTCCACGTATAAGAAAAAGTTCGGATATTATATTTAAACAAATACCCATTGAACGAGGCGTAATCACCAAAATCAGGATTATTATAGAGATGCCTGTTTTCGTTAACATAGTCGAAACCTAATGTTGTTGACAGGCTTAAACCTTTAACAAAACCACCAATCCCATCACCGATTAAATCAATATTAAATCGTCCTGATACATTATCAAAATTCTGTACACTCTCATCTTCATATAGTGTAGCCACAGAATTGAAGTTATCATTAGCACCACCCGGTCGATTAGGGCCGTAATCAAATTGCTTTTCGCCTGTTTCAGACAAGATTAAATCACCATTTCGATCACGGATATAAACCGGATATAGCGAAGGCATAAACTGAGCAGAATACCAAACATTAGAAGATGCTGAGCCAGTTGATGACAAGTAGTCGGTTTTTGTTTTAGCAAAATTGACATTACCACCATATTTAATCCATGGCAAGGTTTCAAAATTGGCTCCTACACGACCTGAGAAACGTTCAAAACTTGTATTCTTAAGCAACCCTTCTTCTTCTAAATAGGCAAATGAAGAAAACACCTGCATTTTTTCAGTACCTCCATTCACTAGAATCTGATACTCCTGACGCATGGCATTATCATTGGTTATTTCATCCTGCCAATCGCTTTCAAATTGAAGGTTCGCATTTGGATTAACTTTACCTGTAACAGGATCAATCAGGCTGGCAACAGGTACATCATAGAAGTTATATTGCTCGTTAGAACCAAAAATACCATTATTACCATTCATTTCAGCTATTGCAAGTTCACCAGCCAAATGAGGCGCAACGTTTTTCTGATAAATCAACTGATTCTTATATCCTTGAAACGCTGTTTCAATAAATTCAGTTGCATTGAGGGTTTCATACGGTTTTATGGCTCTGTTAGCGATACCTCGTGAAATCTTGAGTTCAATAGAAGTTTTGCCACTTTTACCCTTCTTGGTAGTGATCATTACAACTCCATTTGCACCGCGCGAACCGTATAAAGCACCAGCTGATGCATCTTTAAGCACAGTAACAGATTCAATATCACTATTACTAATGGCATTTAGATTACCATCATAAGGCACTCCATCAACAACATAAAGAGGTGCATTACTTGAGTTAATTGAACCAAATCCCCTAATTCGAATCGAAGCACCTTCCCCCGGTTGACCAGAACCTGATGTAGATTGGACACCGGAAACCTGTCCATCAATGGCCTTGGTGATATCAGCTGCAACCCTTTTCTCGAGTTTCTCAACGCCTACCACCTCAGCTGAACCGGTAAATGATTCCTTTTTAGCAGTACCATAGGCTACAACCAACACTTCTCCAACCTCAACTTCATCGCCTCTAAGGTTAACATTAATTACTGTTTGTCCTTCAATAGGGATTTCCTGGGTGGTCATTCCTACAAAAGAGAAGATTAAAATTTGAGCATCTTCAGGTGTAGCTAAAGAATAGTTACCATCGTAATCGGTAACGGTACCAATGGATGTGCCTTTTACCACAACAGATACGCCAGGTATAGGCTCGCCATCTTCACTACTGATAACACGACCAGTAATGGTTGTTTGAGCAAACAAAATGGATTGTCCGACTAATAGAAGTACGAACAATAAGCATGCAAATTTCCGCATAGACTAAAGGTTTTAATTAATAATTGTGTTAGTGCCTCATGGGCAGATTAGTATTTTGAAATTCACACAACTATTAAACCTATAGCCATATATAAACACACAGAGGTTCATCGACCTTCTGCCTCATATACATGCCAGGAATAATATAAAATCTACTGGGACTAGATTTTGGTTTAAGTTAATACGATTTTATCAGTTCGTATGAATTGTTTTATCAATCAAACGCACAACTTTTAAATCGTCGTTTCGAACAACCTATTAGGGTATTCGAAATACTAATATATGAATTTAATATGAAATTACAATATTTAACTATTTTTAATTAATCCGTTAATTACCTAACACGATCCTTATAGTCCATAAAAATCAGAAGGGGATGCCCTTTGACATCCCCTTCCTCACACAACTAAACCTTTAATCTACGTTCCATCACAGCTTAAAAGTTTATGATATTTTATAATTATGGTTGCCACCACATTTTACTTTCCAACTCATCACCACCCATAGCAGTCTGTGCAGCTTCGTAGTTTGCCTGATTTACACTTCCTTCGTTAAGTACATAGCGTACTCGATTTGGTAATTGATCAGTTTCAATAACCAGAAATGTAAATGATACAGTGGAATCACGCTGTTCTCCAGCGTCATTAACATATGGCCATGTGTAATCGTAAGTTTCATTTGGCTGAACTAAAGTATTTGGATAACCTGTACGCCTTAACTCACTCCATGCTTCATATGGTTGCATATAAAGTGCAATATACTTTTGCATCATTACTGTTTCCTCAGAAGCAGCAGGTAATGTGGTAATAAATGCATCAATATCAGCTTGAGCTACGCCCCATTTTTGCATTGATGCTTCAACACCGGCTTCGTACCAGGTCTGATCCCATCCGTTTAATTCACTTTGGATGAAGCAAACCTCTGAATATTCCATATAAATTTCGGTATAATCTGCGGCAAGAACTGCCCCTCCCGGGAATGACTCATAGTTAAAACCAGCAACTTCACCATTTGAACTAGTCAATGGAATACCAACTTTAAACCCATCCTTATTATCTGCAACATAAATATCCAACCTTGGATCTGCGCCAAAAACACTTCTTTTGCCTTGAAGCAATTCTACTAACTGCATAGATGGTGCAAAATCCTCACGGGCATCAACAACATAGGCCCTGTACATAGGTGCAGCATTCACAGCATTGCTCTCGTACTTAACACCAGCAT
>JAKSBD010000537.1 GCA_022361295.1 Bacteroidales bacterium | reverse complement strand
GGGATAGTTAGTAATAATGGATGTTCAATGGGTTGATGGGTAGGTTTATAGGTTTTTGGAGGGAGGCGAATTTTGAGAATTCGCGTTTGGGGGCGAGGTTCTGATTTAAAGTTCAAATTTCGAGTTAAGCTGAAATAGAAAAGGATATTTAATTTTTTACTATTCCGATCTTCTTTATTCCGAGGTTCAAAGTTTTAGGTTGGCTAATTGCATGTTCCGCTTTAAATAAGTTTTAAGCCCTGGCACATGCCGGGGCTCTTAATAGAACCACTTCCATATCCAATCAGGTATTAAATTCAATCTCTCTCGTTCCTCAATCTCAACAATGGTGTAATTTTTTTCACCTGCTCAGCTTAGTTTCTTAGCGACTTTTAGAAGCTTCATAATATTCAAGTGTAAAAAAAATATACAAACGTTTGCGCAGATTTGCGCAAACGTTTGTATATTTGTTCCGAACAAAATTAGAGAGTGAAAAATAAACAGTGACTCTTTGATATGTAGCAGATTATAAATGAAGAAAGTAACCATTAATGATATTGCCCAAAAATTAGGCACGACACCGTCGACGGTATCAAGGGCTTTGGCTGATAATAAGCGTGTAAGCTTAAAAACTCGAGAACAGGTGAAGAAAGTCGCCAAAGAAATGGGATATCAGCCAAACCTGATGGCGTCGTCATTGCGAAAAGGTAAGTCTGATTTGGTAGGTATGATTGTACCGCGTATTAATCGTCACTTTTTCAGTAATGTCATTAGTGGGGTGGAAGAGGTACTGAATCCGAAAGGCTACAGTTTGCTGATCATGCAAAGTCAGGAGACCATTGATTCAGAAGTTAAGGCTGTTCATTCTCTTATGCGTAATCGCGTGGCTGGTATCATTACATCCTTGTCTGTTCAGACAGAAGATTTTTCTCACTTTCAGGGTGTTTTGGATGAGGGTGTTCCGTTGGTTCAGTTTGATAGAATAAGTAATGAATTATCAGGTCCTAAGGTGGTAAATGATAATTATACCGGCACATATGAGGCAACGTGTCAGTTACTAAAAGCCGGATATAAAAAAATAGCTCATTTTGGTGGCAGTGAACTGCTGAAAGCTTATCGGGAGCGTAAAAAAGGTTATACGGATGCTCTGCTTGATATGACGGGTGAAGTAGATAAGAGTTTAATATTTAATGACGTGATTACCCGTGATGCCGGCAACGAAATGGTAAAGAAAGTGCTGGATATGGGAGCCGATGCTATAGTGTGTGCAGGTGATTACTCTGCTTTTGGTGCCTTGGAAGCATTGGATGCTTTAGACATTAAAGTACCTGAGCAATTTGGTGTCACAGGATTTGGAAATGAGCCTTTTGCAGAGATGATTTACCCTAAACTGTCATCGGTGGAGCAGGAAGGGAGAGAAATGGGACGCATTGTGGCAAGACAGATGATCGATGCTATTAATGGTGAGCAACATACGATTGAGATTACCGTTCCCGTAAAATTTATAAAGCGGGCTTCATCAATACGATAGATTTTTTGTCGAATGTAAAGACATTGAAATATAGAATTTTTAGAATGTAATGCGCAAACGATTGCGCATAGGTATTTGAAAAAACGAAGGATATGATTAACCAATTATTTGATTTAACAGGTAAAATTGCCCTGGTTACAGGAGGTACACATGGCATTGGTATGGCATGTGGTAAGGCATTGGCTAAAGCGGGTGCCAAACTTTGTGTGAACGATATTAACGATGAGAAACTGGAAGAATGTAAAGCGGAGTACGCCAAAGATGGTATTGACGTATTTACAGTCAACTTCAATGTTACTTCTGAAGAAGATGTGGATAAAGGTATAAGCATCATCGAAAAAGAAGTTGGCCCTGTTGATATTCTTGTAAACAACGCCGGAATCATTAAGCGCGTTCCAATTTTAGATATGCCTATTAAGGATTTTGAGATGGTGATTGATGTTGATCTGGTTGCTCCTTTGATTGTAGCAAAACGTATTGCTCCAGGTATGATAGAACGTCGTCAGGGTAAGATTATCAACATGTGCTCAATGATGAGTGTTTACGGTCGTCAGAATGTATCGGCCTATGCGGCTGCCAAGGGTGGTTTAAAGTTATTAACTGAAAACATGACCTGCGAGTGGGCTAAATACAACCTGCAGATTAATGGTGTGGGACCTGGCTATATTGCCACTTCGCAGACGGCACCTATCCGTGAAGACGGGCATCCGTTTAACGACCTTGTAATGACACGTACACCAGCAGGTCGCTGGGGACAACCGGAAGATGTTGGTAATGCTACCTTATTCCTGGCTTCTAAAGCTGCTGATTTTATCAATGGTCACATCTTGTATGTCGATGGAGGTATTCTGGCCAACTTCGGATATGTTAAAGGTGAAAATGAAATTTAAGATGCGTTTTAAACTTCAATATGCAACAATGGCAATGCTTCTACTCCTTGTGAGTAGTTGCATTGAACGCAGCAATAACACAATCATTACCGTTTCCAATCCTACTGATAAGGATCGTCTGATTGAAACTGTAAAGGTTGATTTACCCGAGCACCTCTCTGGTCTCACATCTCTTGTGATAATTGATAAAGAGAGTAAGAAAGAATTATTGACTCAGCTGGTTGATGAGAACGCAGATAAGTTATCTGAGTCAATCTTGTTTCAGGTGGAATTAAAGGCAAATGAAACACGTCAATACATCCTTAAGGAAGGTAAACTGACAGTTTCAGCCGGTGATATTAAAACCTTCGGTCGTTTTGTACCCGAACGCACTGATGACTTTACCTGGGAAAATGATAAAGTTGCCTTTCGCGTGTATGGTCCAACTGCTCAACGCATGGTTGAAGAAGGAGTGAAGGGTGGCACCTATTCCGGCGGTGTTGATTGTTGGCTGAAGAAAGTTGATTATTCAATTATTGATAAATGGTATGCCGGAAATACCGCTGAACCGGGTTATTACCACATTGACCATGGTGAAGGACTGGATAATTACCATGTAGGACCAAGTTTAGGTTGTGGTGGTACCGGCGTAATGCATAATGGTGAATTGTTTACATCGAAGAACTACACAGCATATAAAGTATTAAGAAACGGACCTGTTGAGACAAAATTTAAGCTGGAGTCGGCATCGTTTGGACCTGATGAACAAGAAGTAAATCAGCTTAAAATCGGTTCAATTGAGTTGGGCAGCAACTTTACCAAATTTGTTATTCATGTGAATGGCAGCGAAACATTAACAACTGGTATCACCCTTCATGATAAAACAGGTGTAATTAATGTTGATGAACAGGCTTGCTGGGGCGATTACTGGGCTCCGCATGCTGGCGAAGAATTGGGCAATGCCATAGTGATTAATCCAAAATACTATGCCGGCTATTCTGAGGTTGTTTCAGAAGAGAAGGATAAAAGTCACTTATTGATGCATCTGAAGGCCATTGACGGCAAAGTTGAATATTATGCAGGTTTTGCCTGGAGTGGCAGTGAGCAATTTGCTGGTAAAAAAGAATGGCATCAGCATTTAAAGCAGTTCGCTCAGCAAATTCAATCACCTCTGCTTATATCGATTCAATAACTTTTTAAACAGGACAAAATGAACAATAAAAAAGGAACAGGCAACTATCGTTGGCGAATACTAGCCATGTTGGTTTATGCCACAACAATAAACTATTTCGACAGAAGTATCATAGGTGTGATGGCACCTATATTAGAAGAAAAGGTGTTTGGCTGGACCAACACCGATTATGCCCAAATTGTCATTGCCTTTAAAGTAGCATATGGTATTGGTATGCTTACCATGGGTGGTATTATTGATCGCCTGGGTACGAAAAAGGGGTATATGCTCGCTATTGGTATATGGAGTATTTTTGGTATGGGACATGCGTTGGTTGTTCAGGAAATTACTCTTTTTAACATGACAATTACGAGTGTTGGTTTATTTGCCATTGCCCGTTTTGGTCTTGGCTTTGGAGAATCAGGACATTTTCCGGCAGCCAATAAAACTGTTGCAGAGTATTTTCCCAAAAAAGAACGCGCATTCGCAACCGGTTTATATAATGCGGCAACAAGTATAGGTGCGATAGCGGCTCCATTTGTTGTTGCTGCAATTGTAGATGAGCATACAGGAGAAGGCTGGAAAATTCCTTTTTTGATAACAGGTGTATTAAGTTCTCTTTGGGTCGTTTTATGGTTAAAAGTGTATAAAAAACCGGCAGAGAACCCAAACATTTCCAAGGAGGAGTTAGCGTATATTAATTCCGATGAGGTTGTTACAGAAAGCAAGGAGAAAATTTCCTGGACTAAGGTTTTACCTAAGCGACAAACATGGGCCTTTGCTGTGGCAAAAATTTCTGATGCCGTTTGGTTCTTCTATTTATTCTGGGGAGCGAAATATATGGTTTCTACTTTTGGTATAGATATTAAAAGTATGGGGTTACCATTCTTAATTATATATGCCTTAGCAGATGGAGGTAGTATATTGGGAGGATGGATCTCCGGTTACTTCATGGGCAAAGGGTGGTCAGTAAATAAAGCGCGAAAAATAACCATGTTGGCTTGTGCATTGATAATATTGCCGGTGTGCTATGTAGCCTTTGCTAAGAATTTGTATGTGGCTGTAGTATTAATTGGTATTGGAGCTGCAGGTCATCAGGCCTGGATGGCGAATATCTTTACAATAGTATCTGATATATTCCCTAAAAAAGCGGTGGCTTCTGTTACCGGTATTGGAGGTATGGTTGGTGTATTTGCAGCTGTTATTGCCGATGCTGCATTAGGCACTGTGCTTGATAGTTCAGGAAATACAGGATACTTCTGGGCATTTCTTATAGGGGGTGCTATGTATTTAGTGTTGCTTGGAATAGTGCAATTACTTGTTCCTAAGATGACACCACTTGATGAAAATTTAGAATTAATAAACGAATAAAACATACAGATATGACAGTCGTAAATTATGATCGCCGAAGAGCGTGTCACCCCGGAGATGTCAAAAACTACGATACAGCGAAACTTCGCAAAGAATTTTTAGTAGAGAACCTTTTTGTTAAGGATGAAATCAACCTGAGTTACTCACAATATGAGCGCTATATTTTAGGAGGTGCTTTTCCGGTTGATCAGGAGCTGACACTGGAAACCATCGACGCCATTAAGTCAGAATATTTTTGTGAGCGTCGTGAGTTAGGTATAATCAGCATTGCCGGCGATGGTGTCGTAACAGTCGATGGAACTGAATACCCTCTGAAAGCAAAAGAGGCTATTTATATTGGGCGAGGAAGTAAAGAAGTGAAGATGTCGAGTGTGGATGCTAACAATCCTGCTAAGTTTTACCTGAGTTCAACACCTGCCCACTGTTCTCATCCTACAACATTGGTTAACAAGGAAAAGGCCAATATTCTTAATCTTGGTGCACAGGCAACCTGTAATGAACGTACCATTTACCAGTTAATTGTTCCTGGTATTGTAGACAGTTGTCAGTTGGTTATGGGGTTAACTGAATTGCACGAAGGTAGCGTGTGGAACACAATGCCAAGTCATACCCATGATCGTCGTATGGAAGCCTATTTTTATTTTGATTTGCCTAAGGGGCAGTCAATCTGTCATTTGATGGGCGAACCACAGGAAACACGTCATTTGTTTATGCACAATGAGCAGGCGGTTTTTTCACCTGAATGGGGTATTCACTCAGGTGTGGGAACATCTAACTATTCTTTTATCTGGGGTATGGGTGGTGAAAACCTTGATTATACCGATATGGATCATGTGCAGCCCGATGAGTTGCGATAAGTAAGATTTAAGTTATAACATTAGTTATACCAAATGTATTATTGAATGATTGATAAATAAATTGTATTATTTAGAGCTTCTACAATGAATAAAAATAGATATTTAGCCTTAGCTAAATTGATATTTTTTGAAGAAGTAGAAGCTTTAAAGAAACAAATTATATCAACCATTTGATGATATTTTTGGTATTAGTCAGAGATTTGAGGGAGATTGGGTTACAGCTTATCAATGGATGAGTTGTAATCTTCTGACTAACATTTATTAACGATATAAGAATGTCAAAACTAAATATTAAGCCGGCTTCGGAATGCGCATATGATTGTATTTCACTGGGTGAAGTAATGTTACGTCTTGATCCTGGTGAGGGACGTATAAGAACAACACGTCAGTTCAGAGCCTGGGAAGGTGGAGGCGAATACAATGTGTCGCGTGGACTAAGAAGGTGTTTTGGGAAGAAAACGGCCATCATAACAGCTTTGGCCGATAATGAGGTAGGTGCTTTAATTGAGGACTTTATGCTTCAGGGCGGACTGGATACACAGTTTGTAAAATGGGTGGATTACGATGGTTGCGGTCGCACTGTTCGTAATGGCTTAAATTTTACAGAGCGTGGTTTTGGAATTCGCGGAGCCAAAGGTGTATCAGATCGCGGTAATACTGCAGCATCACAGTTAAAACCTGGCGATATTGACTGGGAATACATTTTCGGTACCCTTGGTGTACGCTGGATGCACACAGGCGGTATTTTTGCCGCCCTTTCAGAGTCGGCTGCTGAAACGGTGATTGAAGCCGTTAAAGTTGCCAAGAAATATGGAACGATAGTATCATATGACCTTAATTACCGTCCGTCGCTTTGGAAAGCAATTGGGGGTGAGGCCAAGGCTCAGGAAGTGAATCGTGAAATAGCCCGATACGTTGATGTAATGATCGGTAATGAAGAGGATTTTACAGCGTGCTTGGGACTGGAAGTTGAAGGTAATGATGAGAACCTGAAGGAGCTGGATATGGAAGGTTACAAAGGCATGATTAAGTCTGCTGTGGATGCATTCCCGAATTTCAAGGTGATTGCAACAACGCTTCGTACCGTTAAGTCAGCCACCATTAATTCGTGGGGGGCAATTTGTTATACGCAGGGTGAAATACATGAAGCAACACATCGTGAAGATCTGGAGATAATGGATCGAGTGGGCGGTGGCGATAGTTTTGCCTCCGGATTGATATATGGTTTCCTTGAATTTAATGATGGGGCTAAAGCCGTTGAATATGGTGCTGCCCATGGTGCACTGGCCATGACAACGCCTGGTGATACAACGATGGCCACATTACCGGAAGTAGAGAAAATAATTGGTGGTGGTAACGCCAGAGTAGATAGATAGTTTGAAAGACGTGAATTCCGGGTGGGTTTTTTGTATTGTCCTGCCCGGGGTTTATTTCTCAATTTTGTAAACAGGAGCGAATCAAAACTCCTTATTAATAGTAGTAAAATGGCAAGATTTAAAAGATTGCATGTACTCACCACAATGATGGAAACGAAGATGGTTCCGTTGTTTTATAATCCTGATGCAGAACTTGTAAAGGAAGTTGTAAAAGCTTGTTATAATGGTGGTGCAAGGGTTTTTGAATTCACCAACAGAGGCGATTTTGCCCACGAGGTATTTGCTGAAGTAAACAAATGGTGTGCAACAGAATGTCCTGAGATGATAATGGGAGTCGGTTCTGTGGTTGAGTCTGCTACCGCTGCCTTGTATATTCAGTTGGGAGCCAGCTTCATAGTGTCTCCAAGTTTGAATCCGGATATGGCCAAAGTATGTAATCGACGTAAAGTAGCCTGGTTACCCGGGTGTGGAACCTTGTCGGAAGTTAATTTAGCTGAAGAGCTTGGTTGCGAGATTGTTAAAATATTTCCGGGAAAAGAAGTGGGCGGACCATCATTTGTTAAAGCCATTACAGCACCTTGTCCGTGGACTAATATTATGCCCAGCGGAGGTGTATCTCCAACTAAAGAAAGTATTGAAGGATGGATTAATGCAGGAGCTTCCTGTGTTGGTCTGGGCTCACAATTAACTCCCAAGGAAGTGATAGAAAAAAGAGATTTCGCCTTTATTGAGAACAAAGTAAAAGAAGTGAAGGCGATAATTGCTGGCTTGAAATAATACCAATTGTATTTTAAAATGAGCCTTAAGCAAATTTTAAAAAATACAATGGTTCATGCCGATAATAAACGAAAGAGGTTTTGGGAGTTGGCGAACCAAAGGCTCATTTCGATATTAAATCGGTATAAAACGCAAGTAATATCCTTAAAGGATACATAGCGAATCTCTGCAAAGAGATACAATTACACATTTATAGTTCTGGCACCTGACCAATAGTATTAAATACTATTGGTCAGGTGTTTTTTATGGTCTGATGCTTGATATTTGTGGTATATACAGCTGTTGACCCTTCTGGCAGAAGCATGCACCCATTAAACAACACAGGTGTAAGTTTTTTGCATTTAAAAGCACAATATTAGACATTCCATCAGTAAGGAAATAACAATTTTAGGCTTTTACAATTTGTATTTTCGATGACAGAACAATTTAATCTATGAAATCAATTTTGATGAAATTATCACTACTGTTGGGTATCTTGTGTATGCCACTTTTACTGACAGCCAAAGAAAGGTCGGGCATCAAATTG
>JAKSBD010000628.1 GCA_022361295.1 Bacteroidales bacterium | reverse complement strand
AACAATCCCTTCATATGGTCCTCTTCCGGTAAGTGTGCCAGGTTGTGTTGACGGATGGTTTGAACTGCATGGACGTTTCGGGCAACTCAAAATGAAAGATGTATTAGCCCCGGCAATCAACTATGCTGAGACCGGTTTCCCTTTAAGTGAGCTCATTGCACACTACTGGCAACGTTCGGTTAAATTCCATAGCAAATATCCCAATGTAACAGACACCTACACAAATAATGGCATTGCTCCGGGTAAAGGTGAAATTTTTAAAAATCCATATTTAGCAGAAACATATCGTCTACTTGCCAAACACGGCAAAGATTATTTTTATAAAGGTGAAATTGCGAAGACAATTACTCAATTCATTAAAGAACAAGGAGGCTTTCTAAAAATGGAAGATCTGTCTCAACATTCTTCCCAGTGGGTTCAGCCGGTTTCAGTCAATTACAGGGGATATGACATTTGGGAACTTCCTCCTAATGGACAAGGCATTACGGCACTGCAGATGCTTAACATTCTTAAAAGTTACGAGTTTAACATGGATGAATTTGGTTCTGCCCGTCACCTTCATCTGGTAACCGAGGCAAAAAAACTATCATTTGAAGACAGGGCTCGGTATTATGCAGACATGGATATGCAACATGTACCGGTTAATGAATTATTGTCGGATAAATATGCTGACAAAAGGCGTCGTTTGATCAATGAAAACAAAGCTGGAAAATACAAGGCCGGGGAAATTAGTCATGGTGAAACCATATATCTTACAGTGGCTGACCAATGGGGTAATATGGTATCACTTATACAAAGTAATTATCGTGGCATGGGTTCCGGCATGGTTCCTCCTAAGTTGGGTTTTATGCTACAGAACAGAGGTGAGTTATTTTCTCTAAACTCTGCAGATGCAAACGTATTTGAACCGGGTAAACGTCCATTTCACACTATTATCCCGGCTTTCATCACTAAAGATAGTTTACCTGTTATGAGCTTCGGAGTTATGGGTGGTGACTTTCAGCCTCAGGGTCATGTGCAGGTTATAATGAATATACTGGACTTTGGAATGAATATTCAGGAAGCGGGCGATGCACCACGCTTTAGCCATAGCGGATCTTCAAAACCAACCGGCTTAAAAGCGAACAGTAAAGGCCAGATTAATATCGAAACAGGCTTTGACTCAAAAACTATTCTGAAACTCAATTCAATGGGCCATAAGGTTGGTTATAGTCCTGGCAGTTATGGTGGGTATCAGGCAATTTGGTACGACCACAAAAGACAAATATACATAGGTGCTTCCGAGAGTAGAAAAGATGGCATGGCAGCTGGTTATTAATACTTTTAGCTCTTAAAATACCGAATATATTCAGAGTATTTTAATGGGGTAGAAATGGTCTTCAAACTATAAAAGTGGTCCATTTGTCAAAAAAAGTTCAGTGCCTGATACTTTTTAAGTATTTTAAAATTCTTAACACGATCAGGAACATATGAATTGGAAAAACCTATTCAAACGAAATAATTCAATACTCAATCGATTCAAAAAGGTAGAATCGACACTATATGATATTGTCACACCCGTTAACAGGCACATTGGCCAAAACTATTTTGAAACGGAGGCTCTACACTTATCAAAGCTTATTGAAGCTGATTATATCATCATTGGACGATATTCGGTTGAGGACAACTCTGTATGCTCAATCGCCTTTACTGATGGTAAAAAGAATCTTCCTAATATTAACTATAGTCTTGAAAATACACCTTGTGATGATGTAATTGGAAAAAACACGTGCAAAATAACTTCTGGCGCCTGGGAAAAATTTCCGCAAGATAGCTTTTTGGTAGAGCAGAAAATTGAAGGTTATATTGGCATCCCGCTGTTCAACTCTGGCTATCAACCCAATGGCATTCTCATTGCGCTTTACAAAAAAGAAATTAAACAACCTGAAGTAATAGAATCTTTAGTGTATCTGTTTACGCCTCGAATGAGTAGTGAAATTGAGCATAAAAAAGCTAAAGAAGAACTTAACATCAGAAATAAAGAGCTAGAGATAACACACTTAGAACTAAAGAAGAAAAATACAGAGTTAGATATTTCGATTCAGAAGCTGCATGAGGCACAGAAAAAATCGGAAGAAAACAACCACTTAAAATCGACATTCCTGGCCAATCTAAGCCATGAAATCCGAACTCCTATGAACGTTATTCTTGGTTTCTCGGAATTACTTCGTACAGAATCGTTAAGTCCTGAGGAGAAAGATGAATACATAGGCATTATCAATCTCAACGGTTTACAGCTGTTAAAGGTTATGGATAATCTAATAGACATATCCAAACTTCAAACGAGACTTATTCAGGAGGGACCAAAGCTTTTCAACCTAAATGATTTGTTGGAAAACATGCTCAAGCATTACATGAGAGAAGTAAAACTAATGCAAAAACCTCTTAAATTATACCTCGAAAAAGGACTGGAGGAGCATGATGACCAAATTGTAACTGATCAACAAGGACTATTAAAGGTACTCAATCACCTGTTAGACAATGCCGTTAAGTTTACAATGGAAGGATGGATTAAGTATGGTTACACAATTGTTGATGACAGACTATTATTCTTTGTAAAAGATACAGGTATTGGTGTTCCTGAGGGCAAAGAAGAGGTGATTTTTGATATGTTCAGACAGGTATCTACAAGTCACACCCGCGAGTTTGGAGGAAACGGATTAGGATTAGCAATTTCTCAAAAATACATAGACACTCTTGGTGGTGAGATATGGCTTGATAAATCATATAAAGGAGGTGCGCATTTCTGCTTTACCATACCTTTTGAAAAAACAAGGAAGATTAACAATGGTGTCCCTAAAACAAGCTTGATGTAATTAAAAGGCCGCCATCAGCAATCCAATATCTTTATAAGGAATATTAAACTGACGACCAATATAACTGTTGGTCAAAATCCCTTTGTATAAATACATACCATGACTCAAGCCAACATCCTCTTTTATAAGATGATGAACACCTCCGGCTTCCCCAAGGCGCAATATAATAGGTGCAAAAATATTACTTAACGCGATTGAAGATGTGCGTGAAACACGTGAAGCAATATTAGGAATACAATGATGAATCACTCCGTGTCTGGTAAAAACAGGATGGTCTGTATCTGTACATTTACTTGTTTCAAAGCATCCACCTTGATCCATACTTAAATCAATAATAATAGAACCCTTTTTCATTTGTGCAACCTGCTCCTCGGTAACCATAAATGATCGACCGGTTTGCAGATACCTTAAACTACCAAGCACAGCATCGGCACTTTGCAATGCTTTTGATAAAGCCTGTGGATGAAGGACAGATGTAAAAATTCTTTGGCCAATATTTCGTTCCAACTCCCTTAAACGATGGTATGAGTTATCGAACACCTTAACCGATGCACCCAGACCTAAGGCTGCTTTGGCTGCAAATTCACCTGCAGTTCCTGCTCCAAGAATCACTAATTCGGAAGGAGATATGCCTGTAACTCCTCCAAGTAACACTCCCTTTCCATTGTGAGCCTTGCTAAGATACTCACTGGCAATCATTACAGAAGCAGTACCTTCAATTTCACTCATGCTGCGGATAACAGGATAACAACCATTATCATCCTTTAACAACTCAAATGCAATAGCATTTAAACGTCTGTCCAGCATTCTCTGTATAGATTCCCTCGACTGATTATAAAGATTTAAGAGAGAAATTATCAACTGATTAGCCTCTAAAGCCTCTACTTCATCCTCAGTTAACGCAGACACTTTTAAAACAATATCGGCTTTTAGTACCTGGGTATTCCCTTTAACAATCTGGGCTCCGCAATCCGCAAAATCTTTATCGAAATAATGGGCTTTATCGCCTGCTCCTGATTCAAACAAAACGGTATGACCATTGGCTACCAACAACTCTACACCTTGCGGCGTCAATGCAACGCGATTCTCAAAACGTGAACGTTCTTTGGGAATACCAATTGATAATTTTTTCTTCTTTCGTCCAGTTTCCAGCATCTCTTCCTGCGGAAGCAGTTGCGTTTGTCCCAAAGGGAAATATGAAGTTTTATCGCCCATCATAGCCAGCCATTTTCCTTAATAACAGTGCATCAAGATAGCAAAAAAAGCACAATTATAGAACAATTTAAGCCTTCTCAACATGGATCCGGCGTTGCCCGTTCTCTTCTTCAACAAGTGTTAACTCCAATCGTCCGGGGGGTAATAAAGAAGCTATCTTCTCAGGCCACTCAATCATACTGTAATGCCCCGAATACAAATAATCTTCATAACCCATATCGTAAGCTTCCTCCTCCTCTTTCAGACGGTAAAAATCAAAATGATAAACAATATCATCTTCCGGGGTGTGATATTCGTTTACTATAGCAAAACTAGGACTGTTAACCGTATCCTCAACATTAAGCTCCTCGCACAAGGCTTTAACAAACGTGGTTTTTCCAACCCCCATAGGACCGTAAAAAGCTAATACTCGCTCATTTTTATATTTAGACAAAAAATCGGCTGCTACAGCATTGATGTTGTCCAGCGAATGAATATAAAAAGTATCTATCATCATCCAAAAATTGTTATATCGGCAAAAATAACTGAAGTGATTGAAATAGCAATACTATTATTTGTGTTTAATCCTTCTTATAAGGAGGCACACTCATCACAATATCTTTTAGCAGTTTTTCAAAGCCTGGAATATCGTCCTTATGAACACTAGCTAATTCAATTGTCATCTTTTTAGTCGGGCTCTTTAGCGTATAATAACTGCCTATACATTTTGCCCAGTTAATTTCATCAAGCTTTATTCGTTTTGACATTGCTAGAAATTCACACTTGATTATTTGACCATTCTCAATGCGAAAAAAGCCATTACGCCAATTATATACAAAGATCAATAAATAAGCTACTGCAACGACCAGGTACAGAATTCCAACTAACAAAGTTCCACTACTGACAAACAAGTTAGAGATACCCAAAATAAGCCATATGACTCCTAAAACAAGATTAACAATAGTTGTAAATTTTGATTGACGCGCTACCATACTAAAATGATTAAGAAATAAAAATACCAATCATTAATGCAAAATCAAACTTTTATTACGATAACAGTCAAAGAACAATAGTTACTAAATGGATGTATTATTATTTTATATATTTGATAAAGACATAATACATATTCATTCTACATCAACAGGCACAATGAGTAATCCTATTAATAAAAAAGGTTTTGGTACGGCACCTGTTTTATTCACAGCTATTTCAACCATTTTAGGTGCGATTTTATTTTTGCGATTTGGTATGGCTGTTGGTAACCTTGGTTTTTACGGTGCCTTAGGAATAATCGTTTTAGGCCATTTAATTACAATACCTACAGCTTTGGCTATATCAGAGATCGCCACTAACACCCGTGTAGAAGGCGGTGGTGAATACTTTATTATTTCCCGGTCTTTCGGCCTTAACATAGGCGCTACAATTGGAATTGCTCTTTATTTTTCGCAGGCTATTAGTGTTGCCTTTTATATAATAGCCTTTACTGAGGCTTTTCAGCCCTTATTTGGTTGGGTCTTAAACTCATTTAATATAGATTTACCAAAACAAATAATCAGCATCCCTGCGCTACTTGGCTTAGCCTATATTGTTCTGCAAAAAGGTTCAGACATGGGAATAAAAACTCTATATACAGTTGTAATTATTCTCTTTATTTCGATTACTCTGTTCTTCATAGGACAAACTGATTTTTACGAAGCAGGTAATTATCAGAAAAACTTCATTTTTAACAATAAAAACCAATTCTTTATCTGGTTTGCAATATGCTTTCCTGCCTTTACGGGTATGACAGCAGGAGTTGGATTAAGTGGTGACTTGAAGAATCCGAAGAAATCAATCCCCAAGGGTACAATGTGGGGTACCATCATAGGTATGATTATTTATATTGGTATCATTTATAAATTTTCCATTTCTATGACACCTGAAGAAATGACTGAATCCCAGCTGGCAATGGCTAATGTTGCTATGTTGGGAGCAATTATTATTCCTTTAGGTTTGGGGGCATCAACGATTTCATCAGCTATAGGCTCTGTATTGGTTGCACCCCGTACTTTACAGGCATTAGCCATTGATAAAAGTTTTCCGAATAGAAAAATTAATCACTGGCTGGCTAAAGAAAAAGGCAAAAACAATGAACCTTTTAATGCTACTCTTATCACGATAGGCATTGCAATGATCTTTGTTTTAATGGGTGAAGTTGATTTTGTAGCTCAGATCATTTCCATGTTTTTCATGATTACATACGGTTCTTTGTGTTTGATTTCCTTTTTAAACCACTTCGGAGCCTCTCCTTCGTACCGCCCGCAATTTAAGTCACACTGGGCAATTTCACTTCTTGGCTTTCTGCTTTCTGTATGGGTAATGTTTAAAATTGATGCTCTATACACCGTTCTGGCCTACGCATTAATTATTTTACTATACCTGTACCTCAACTACATTCACAAAGAACGCGGTGGTCTTCAAAAAATATTTCTGGGAGCACTATTTCAGCTAAGCAGGCGCATACAACTCTATATGCAAAAGAACAGAAGCAGACATCCTGACGAAACCGAATGGCGACCTTCAGCCATATGCATATCTGCCAATTCCTTCTCTCACAGTAAAATATTTGACCTGATGAAGTGGATATCATACAAACATGGATTTGGCACATTTTTTCATTTTCTGAAAGGTTATTATTCAACATCGACAACTGCTGAAGCGAAACAAATCGTTAATCAACTTATAAAAGAACATCACGATGAAGAAAGCAGCCTGTATGTAGATTGTATGATATCACCTTCATACACAACCGCAATAGCGCAGGCAATTCAAAGCCCAAGCATCAGCGGAATGGACAATAACATGATTGTATTCGAATATCGTAGAAATGAAACCGAGGCAATAGACTCTATACTTGATAATATAAGCCTTACAAGGGCAGGTAACTATGATGTTTGTGTATTTTCTGACGCCAATAAAAACACTTCTTTTAAAAATGGGATTCACATTTGGATACGACCTATTGACATATTAAATGCCAACCTGATGATACTCCTTGGCTTTATCATTCTTTCACACCCCGACTGGCGAAAAGGTTTTGTAAAAATATTTAGTATTTGCGAGCCGGATGAGATTGAATCAACAAGACAACAACTTAGTGATTTGGTCCAATCAGGACGTTTACCAATCACCTTGTCCAATATTGAAATAATAGCCAGGGATGATCAAACTGCTAATCAAAAACTAATAATTGAGAAATCTGCCAATGCCGGTTTAACAATAATTGGTTTCAGGCAAGAACAAATAAAGCACAGTGGTGCCAATGTCTTCAATGGTTTCAACAACATGGGCGACATCTTATTTGTAAATGCCCACAGCAAACAAATAATCGAATAGAAAACAAATAAAATATAGCATTATGCCGAAAATAAAGCTTGAATTTGAAAAATTAACAATCCATCGACCAAAAGAAAGATGGAAACTCTATTTTATAATAGTTGCCGAACATCCTACAGAACCAGATAAGATGCTAATGACCACATTACCTCAAAGCGATATTATCCGCCTAAAACCGTCTCAGGGCAACATCATTAACTTTGAACCCAAAGGTGATAACACTGATGGACTTTTTGTGATTGAACGGGACATGCCTGTTGACCGAAGAATCAGTGTCAGAGTTTACCTTCGACATACACGAAAAAGTGCAAGAGACACCGGCGAATTATTAAGCGATATTCAAAAGGAACTCGGAAGTGATGCTACAGGTATTGTAACCGATGCACTTGGAGTAAGCGGAGCTCCATGGTTAGTTGTATCAAAATACGGCATTGGCGCCATTGGAAAAGTTTTGCGAAAGGTTAAAGACAAGGACTTTGGATTTGTTAGTATGGATGAAGAGTTTGGCGATGAATTTGAAAATCAAACTGAACTGGATCGTGAAAATACCTTCTCAACCGGTGAAGCCAGTATCGTATGGAGTTGGTCTGCTGAGTAACTACGACAGCTTGAAATAAATAATAATCAAAGCTGCCTTAAACAGAGGCAGCTTTGATTATATAATCCGTTTCGTTTACATCAATACATAATATCTGATTGCAGACATTCATGAAAGTTAATAACTTTACATTTAAGCATCTAAATGTAAAAGTCATGAAATGTATTCTGTATATCATCATCGGAATTTTAACAACTGCTCCTTGTATTTCGCAGTCAGACACTACAGTTATCAACAATAATCTGCAATTAGTTCATCTAAGCGATTCTGTTTTTGTACACATTTCATGGGTGGATTCTGAAAAATGGGGTCGCTTTTCAAACAATGGCTTGCTCATCATTAAAAATGGTGAGGCAGTTTTGGTAGATACACCAATGGATAATAAGCAGACCAAGGAACTTGTTGATTACTTACATGTGGTTTTGAATGTAAAAATAAGAGCACTTATTGCAGGTCACTTTCATGATGATTGTATTGGCGGATTGGAATACCTTCAAAGCATTGGTGCAAAATCTTTAGCTTCCAACCTGACAATAAATAAATGCAAAGAGGAAAATTTACCCGTTCCAGGCATTGGCTTTGATAAAGAATACGATTGTCTATTTAACGAAATGCCTATCGAGTGTCGATTCTTTGGTCCGGGACATTCTTTTGATAATATCACCGTGTGGTTACCCGAGCAAAAAATTCTCTTTGGAGGATGCCTTGTAAAATCGATTCATTCAAGAAGCTTAGGCAACTTATCAGATGCCGTAGTTGACGAATGGGATGTTACTATTGAGAAGGTTCAGTATGCCTATCCAGAGCTTAAATTTGTTGTCCCCGGACATGGTGCAGTGGGTGATGCTTCATTATTAAGCCATACAATTACATTAGTTAGAAAGTATAAAGAAAAACATTGAGCAAAGTAATGAGACAATAAGAAAAAAAAGCCGGAAATCGTCACTCAATTCCCGGCTTCTTATTTATCTAATTTTCAACAGCTATAACTTCAGTTATTTGTGGCACTGTTTTTTTGACAACCATTTCAACCCCTCCTTTTAAAGTTTGCATACTTAGAGGACATCCATCACATGAACCCTCCAGGCGAACTTTAACTACAAAATCGTCGGTTATTTCAACCAGGCTTATATCACCACCATCTCCTTTTAGATAAGGTCGAATCTCTTCAAGTGCGGCTTCAACCTGCTGAACAATTTCTTCTCTATTCTCTCCCATGGCTATAATTATTTCTTCATTTCTACAATTTTGGTTTCAGGCAAAGTTGCATTACGTTTTTCAACACACTCTACAACTTTTTGGGCTAAATCGGCAAAGGCCAAACCTGTAATTGAAGTATCATGCAGAGCAGCAGGCTCACCTGCATCACCTCCTTCACGAATACTTTGTACCAAAGGGATTTGTCCTAACAACGGTATTCCCATCTTATTAGCAAGTTTGCTGCCACCATCTTTTCCAAAGATGTAATATTTATTTTCAGGTAATTCGGCCGGTGTAAACCATGCCATATTTTCAACAAGTCCCAATACAGGCACCTGAATATTCTGGCTTTGGAACATACTCACACCTTTTACCGCATCAGCAAGAGCTACATTTTGTGGCGTTGAAACAATAACAGCACCTGTTATACTAATTGTTTGAACAATTGTCAGGTGAATATCACTTGTGCCAGGTGGTAAATCGATTAATAAATAATCCAATTCCCCCCAGTTACCATCGTTAATCAATTGACGAATTGCATTGGTAGCCATAGCTCCACGCCATATAAGTGCATCATCAGGGTTAACAAAATACCCGATGCTCAACATTTTTACACCATATTTCTCAACCGGAATAATCTTATCTTTTCCATTAATCTTTTCCAATACAGGACGTGCATCCTCAGTTTGAAACATGATAGGCACTGATGGGCCAAAGATATCAGCATCTAATAATCCAACCGAATAACCAGCTTTTGACAGGGCCACTGCTAAATTTGATGTAACAGTTGATTTTCCAACACCTCCTTTACCTGATGCAATCGCTATAATATTCTTAACCTGCGGCAAAGCTTTTACCTCTGCAGGCTTTTCTTTTGGCTTTACTTTCACATAAATGTTCCCTTCAATCTCAGCCGCTTCATCAACATAGGTTTTAATTGCCTGTACGCAAGCTTTCTTTAAAGAACCAATCATTGGGTCATTAGCTCTGTCGAACAACAAGCTAAAGCTGATTCGTTTGCCATCAATACGCAAGTCATCCTCTACCATGCCAAGCGTCACAATATCTTTACCTTTACCCGGATGCACAACATGTTTTAGTGCATCCATTATGAGATTAGGATAATATTCCATGCTTATCTTTATTTAAACCTTGTATAAATTAGACTCAAAGGTATAAAAAAAAGAGAAACCCACTTTCTCTTCTTTCACCTTATATTAATGCTTTACAGCAACTCTGTTGAGGGGTCCCAAAAAACATCTTTAAAGTTTACTATCTGATTATCTTCAATAACTACTCCTTCATTCTCCAACAACTCCTTCATTGTTTCGCCTCCAGGAAAATGATGCTTACCGGTTAAAACACCCTTGCTATTCACGACGCGATGAGCTGGCACAAAACGATGCCAACTGCTGCATTTATTCATTGCCCAGCCAACCATACGGGCTCCCCTGTAACTTCCAATATAATTAGCAATGGCACCATAGCTTGTTACGCGCCCCTTTGGGATTAGTTCAGCCACCTGATAAACTCGGTCAAAAAAATCAGATTCTTTTTTGGCCATTACTACTTACCTTTTTTACGTGATAAGGGATTATTCTTAATGGAATCTTTTTCTTTAACAATTCCCCGACCGGCACTATGGTAATCATCAAAATCAATTTCAATATCAGGCTCAATCCATTCGTCTCTTTCTGACAGGCAAAATTTCAAGTACTTAATAGACAGCCCATGGTCCAGCCATTTTGATTCATAATGCGTTTGAATGGATAAAATCTCATCATCGTACCCAGAACCATACAAATCGCTTTCATTCACCTCAATCTTAAACTCATTTTCTTTCACCATTTCGGAGGTGTATGTATATAAAAACTGAGAGTCGGTTTTGAGATGCACCAAACCTCCTGGCTTTAAAAACTGCCTGTATAATTGAAGAAAGCGCGTAGATGACAATCGTTTATTCACCTTCTTCATCTGTGGATCTGGAAAAGTTAACCAGATTTCATCCACTTCATTTTCTGCAAAAAAGGAAGTAATAAACTCTATACGTGTCCTTACAAATGCCACATTCTTCAATCCTTTATTTTTAGAATCAGTAGCACCCCTGTGCATTCGGGCACCTTTTATATCAATCCCTATAAAATTCTTATCAGGAAATAATTCAGCCAATCCTACTGTATATTCACCTTTTCCACAACCTAATTCCAACACTAATGGATTGTCATTTTTAAAAAATTCTTTGTGCCACTTTCCTTTTTTCGAAAATGATTCACCATTTAAATCACTAAAGTCGGCTTCAAACACATGATCATAGGTTGCCATTTCGGCAAACTTTTTCAACTTATTCTTTCCCACTTCTATTCTTGTTTAAAAGCTTCTGCTTCTTCAATTCTCAAACCAATATTATGAATTCCTTTGATGTCTTCATCACGCATACCCTGAACAATTCTAAATGTATATTGCCCGGTTTCGGCAAACTTAACCCCAATTTGATAAGGTATTTGCACATGATACAAGTTACCCCAACCTGATCCTAGCCAGCGTCCTGTTTCATCGGCAAGCACGCAATCGACTTTGTCTTGAATGGCTTTACCCGATGGGCTGATCACATCAATAAACAGCCAAAGATTACTATTGGGATAGTTGGAATAATTACGTACGTTAAGCAATACATTATATGGTTGTTCAGAAGTCTGAATATCAACCTTGAAAACTGCCATTGAATCAATATTCCATCCACCATCAGGGATTGTGACGTATTGATCAAATACAACATTTCTATCACAACTACTCAACACAATAATGGCAAGCAGTAATGCACCTAAAATATTATTGCTTTTTATTTTGCCCATCACCTCCTTGTTGTTTGCGTTGATTATTTGGCCTATACCTTCTCTTTGACTTGTTATATGGTTTTTTCTCTCCTTGTTGTTGATTGCCCCCTTGTTTTCTTTCGTTTGGCTTTCTTTCCTGCTGTTTATTTCCTCCTGATTTTCCTTCTGTTTGCTGACCTCCACTTCGTCTTCTGGATGGTCGACGTTTCTTCTTTTTCTGCTCGTCAAAACGAGTCAGGCTTTCCTGGCTGATAACATTATCGTAGGTCGGTTCTGCTGCCAAAAGCACCTTTGGCGCTTCATTGGCCAGTTTATCAACTTTTTTGCCTTTTCTGTTTAAACGAATCACCTCTTTGGCTCTGTCAACCGAAACAGAAACAATACCCGCAGGAATATCTTTACTGGTGCTGTACCACATGGTACGTGAGAAAATATCTGTTTTAAAGTGATAATAACTGCCGTCAATCGTCTCTAATACAATATTAGTTTTAGGGAAATCCTGCTGAGCATCAATATACGCATCAAGCTCATAATTAAGACAACACTTCAACTTACCACACTGACCAGCCAGCTTTTGAGGATTAAGTGAAATCTCCTGATAACGCGCAGCATTGGTAGTTACAGAAACAAAATTGGTCATCCAGGTAGAACAACACAACTCACGTCCGCAAGGACCAATACCTCCGATACGGCCTGCTTCCTGACGTGCCCCAATCTGACGCATCTCAATTCGCACTCTGAATGTTTCAGCCAGTACTTTAATCAATTGTCGGAAATCAACACGCTCATCTGCTATATAGTAGAAGATAGCTTTGGTTTTATCGCCCTGATATTCCACATCACCAATCTTCATATTCAGGTTTAAACGCTCTGCAATACGACGAGACTCCAACATGGTTTCATGCTCCAGTGTCCGGGCTTCTTCCCATTTTTCAACATCGGCAGGTTTTGCCTTTCTATACACCCGCTTGAACTCAAAGGTCTCCAGGTTAATGTTGTGTTTTTTCATCTGTAGCAACACAAGCTCACCTGTTAAAGTAACTGTACCTATATCGTGACCTGGCGATGCTTCTACAGCAACTATATCGCCCTTTTGAATACGAAGGGCATTACTATTGCGAAAATAACCTTTACGTGTGTTTTTAAATTGTATTTCAACAATATCGGTTGTATTTATTGTATCGGGTAAATCCTCCAGCCAATCGTAAACATTGAGTTTACCACAACGGCTCGAACAACTTTTACAACTTTTCTTTTCAGTATCTTGAATAACTTCTTCCATAAAAAAAATAAATAAAAGGCTCAAAGACCTTGTGAACTTATTACTGCTTTAAAAGCATTATAACTTTCAGGCATAAGTCCATTAATATAATACGAGCATTCCCATTTTGTTCAAGATGAGAATGTGCCAAGCTAAATTCCTCACTCAATTGCAGTATATTACCATCATTAATAAATGGTGAAAAACGTGCCGAGAAATTCTCTTCTTCAGGTGTAAGATACAATAAATCCTGTTCCTGAATGTTCATCATAAAATTTTCGCGAATCAAACGCAGTGCAAATTCAAAGAAATTCTTTTGCCTTTCTTTGGACTGCCTGTTCATTTCGTCGCACCAATCAATTAATTCAAAGAGCTTTCGCTGATATGCCAAACGCATCATGCTTACAAACTTATCAAAAAAGTAGGCTCGCTCTTCTCCCTGCCCGATAATTTCTTTGGCAGCCACATAATTTCCTACTGATAGTTTTGCAAACCGCTCACTCTCTTCATCACTAATATCAAATTCTTTCTGAAGAGCTCTGGCAATTTCATTAATTTCCAAAGCTGGAATATTTAATCGTTGTGCACGACTCTGAATGGTTCCTAAAATCTCATTGGGATTGTCAGATACTAACAGAAAAACCGTTCCTTCAGGTGGTTCTTCAAGCAACTTCAATAATTTATTCGCAGCTGCCACATGCATTTTTTCTGGCAACCAGATAATCATCACTTTGTATTTTGCTTCGAAAGTTTTTAGGCTCAACTTTTTGATTATCTCCTGACTCTCCTGACTATAAATCAGACCTTGCTTATCTGCATCAAGAAAAGTAAACCACTGTCGTATATTAAAATACGGCTCATTCAATACAAACTGACGCCACTCATTAAGGTATGAATCACTTACCGGGTTTTTATGCTTAGTGCTTTTTACTACAGGAAATACAAAATGCAGATCGGGATGTATCAATTTTGAATACTTCACACATGACGAACACTCTCCACATGAGTCATCTCCTTGACGGTTCAGACAGTTTAAATACTGTGCAAATGCTAATGCGAGGTTTATTTTTCCTACGCCTTCCGGTCCGCTAAATAATTGAGCATGGCTAACACGGTTTTCATTTACCATGTTCACCAAATGTTTCTTTATTCTCTCGTGTCCTATTACCTCGTTAAACTTCATGAAGCAGCCTAAAATTCAAGTCATCAAAGATAGCAATTTAGTTGGTTGTGGAAAATGAAGCACTACCTCTTAATTACGGCTAGAAAATTCAGTCCTGAACAGATGACACTGATTGCCTTCCGTTAATAATGACTTACATCAGTTACAACCATTCTTTAGCAGATTCCATTACCTTTGCCAAAAAATTTGAATTGCATGTCTACCTTTTTGTTTGATGAAATTGTTTTTGGGCCTGTCAACAGCCGTCGTCTGGGTATTTCCTTAGGAATGAACCTGCTTCCTGTTAACCGCAAAATATGCTCCTTCGATTGTATTTATTGCGAATGCGGTTTAAATGGAGAATTAGGTGATAAAAACGGGCAAATGCCATCGCGCGCGGAAGTCAAATCCGCTCTGGACAACAAACTTCAGAACATGCTTAAAGACAACCTTAAGCCTGATGTGATAACATTTGCTGGTAATGGTGAGCCAACATTGCATCCCGACTTTAGCGGTATTATTGATGATACTATTGAGCTTCGTAATAAGTTTTGTCCTGAAGCACGCATCGCAGTTCTTTCCAATGCCTCACGTCTGCATAAGCCCGATGTTGTTGAAGCACTTTTGAAAATAGAAGACAATATTCAAAAGCTGGACTCTGGATTGAAAGAAACCATTTTGCGACTTGATCAACCCAATTATCCATTTGACCTGGAAAAAACCATTAAACAATTAAAAGGTTTCAATGGCCAATTAATCATTCAATCTATGTTTGTGGCCGGAGAGATGAATGGTGTTGACATTGACAACACAACTGAAGCCGACATCAGTTCATGGTTGGACGCACTCAAAGATATACAGCCTGAAAAAGTAATGATATACACAATAGAGCGCGACACTCCATACAATTCACTAAAAAAGGTACCACTTGAAACATTAAAAGCTATTGCACAAAAAGCTGAAGATTCAGGATTTTCTGTTTCAGTTTCAGGCTAACGGGTACTTCATTTAAGTTTGCGTCAGGCATTATCTTATATTTGTAATGTGACTGAAGCAAAATCACATCGACGCATATTAGTTAGTCCCCTGAATTGGGGATTGGGGCATGCCACACGCCTGATACCGATCATTAGGGAACTTACCAGGCAAGGTCACTATGTAATACTCGCTGGTGAAGGGGCTTCTTTGTCCGTTCTAAAAGATGCTTTTCCGGAATTAGACAGCCTCGCACTTCCTGGCTTTAATGTATCTCTTTCACATTATCAAACTCAGTGGTTTAAACTCTTAATACAAATACCAAATTTTCTCAAGGCAATAAATAAAGAACATTCTGCTGTTAATAACCTACTAAGAGAACATAACATTGACTTAATCATATCAGACAATCGTTATGGTTTATATTCAAAACAGGTAGCATCAGTCATTATTACGCACCAAACCAATCCTTATGCAGGAAAATACTTTTCGTGGATGCGCCCTCTTACAAAAATGCTTAGTACATTTTTACTGAATCGTTTTGATGAATGCTGGATTCCCGATGTAAAAAGTAAAAATAACCTATCGGGGTCCTTATCGAAAGTGACAAAAAACTTAAGGTACAAATTCACAGGTCTTCTCTCACGATTAGGTTCATACCCACATATGAATACGAAAGTATTAACTGATGTATTGGTTATATTATCAGGCCCTGAACCACAACGAACACAACTGGAAGAAATACTTGTTTACCAGCTAAAAAACAGTTCTTTAAAAACAATAATACTTTCTGCCCAACCTCACCGAAAAGCTGAACAGATCGGAAACATAAGGCTACTTCCACATTGCACAGCAGAAGAACACGAGCAGCTGTTATACAACAGCAAATATATCATCTGCCGGTCAGGCTATTCTACCTTAATGGATTTAATGGTTTGCAAAAGAACGGCACTACTTATTCCAACAGCCGGCCAGTTTGAACAGGAATACCTGGCACAAAGAGCCACCGCATTATTCGGCTTTAAAACTATCAGTCAGAACAACTTAAAACACAGCAACCTATCTGACAGATTAATACCTAACACAAGCACAAATAATTCTATTCAAGTGCATCGTTTTAACCTTCCTGACTTACCTTTAAAGAAGTAATTGTTCGGTTTCAAACTTATTTTATCGGCATTCATCCTGAATTAAGGTCATCTCGTCAATAAAAATGTAACCTTTAAGTCTTATGTCAGTATCTATAATCGGAATTGCATATCAAAGATAAAATTTAAATTCTTCTGAAGTTAATTCTATCTAAACCCAACTCTTACAGTAAATGTAGGATTTATATTAAGACAAAATGACAACGCTACTTATAACATTATTAACGCTTCTCGTTTCCGGCCTTTGGTTCTGGAAAAAAGGCTTAGCCATGTTGGCTGAACGCAATGCCTCGAAAGAACTTGAGAAGTTATTATTTCCGAAAGGCGATAATGAGAAGGAAGCCATAATAGAATCGTTGGTTAAAATTACCAAAGGTAAATACAACCAGGAGTTGTTGCTTGATTATTTCTTAAAAATTAAAGGCTTACAGGTTGTAAACATGTATGATCCTGTGAATTTCTGGACTCGCAGGTTTCTAATGAGCCCAACCAAGCTAAAGCTTAACTACTTTGAGCAGGTTAAGTTTTACGAAAGCTTTCTAAACTATCCTGAAGCTTCGGCCAGGATAATGGTATCGCAAACTGAGGATAACGATTATATCACATCCGAATCAAATGGGGGCTTCTACAAGAAGAAGCAGCTGGCATAGTCAGCAAAACAAATGGGCGCAAGTGGGATACAATTACTACTTGACAGGAAAGAAGAACGGGAAGCCAAATGGCCTCCCGTTTTTATTTTTATAAACAATATTTTTTACTTTAACTCAAAAGTGCCGGTCCCTATATTAAAACCGTCAACAAAAACATCTACATTATAAACACCACCCAATAATTCGCCATCGGCTGCAGTATAGAAAACACAGATATCAACATCTTCACCGCCATATTCAAATTCACGACTTGCTGAATAGTTGATTTCCTGATCTTCGTATGTAAATACGTTGTCTTTTGAAGTAATCAATAAGGCTTCATCCGGTCGTTGAATACGGACATAAACTGTTTTAATTCCAACCGGAGCTGTTACATTTTTAGTAATGGTACAACACATACGTATCTTAGATACACTCCGGGCTTTCCTGGTTGTTTTGCCTTTTGCGTTAAGTCCTTGCGTTTCAATATTACGTGTTTCCAGCTGTGAGGCAATTTCTACCTTTTTATCCAGTGTTTTCTTTACCTCTTCAAGCTCCTTATACGATTGCGCTATTTCATCGTGCTGTTTCCGGTACTTAATATTTTCTTTTGTCAATTCTTCATTACGCCTGTTAAGCGAATCAATCTGTATAACAAAATTACGCATTACTCCCCTCAGAGTTGATAACTCTTTCTTATACTCCCTTATTTTTCGGGCATTAGTAGCTTTTATGGTTTTAATTTCTTCAATTAAATGCGTTATCTTTTCGCGCTCCTGCTCCAGCATCAGGTTAAGCGTGTCATTATTACTATGCAACGAATCATAGTCCATAGCCAGCTCCTGAAACTCTTCTGTTAACAAAACCTTCTCTTCTGTCATCTCTTCAACAACTGCACGATATTCTTTTCGGTTACTTAAAAAGAAGAATAATAATACAGCAATAATAACTACAGCAACACCGCCAATAATGTATGTTAATTTATTTGACGATGGTTTGTTTGTATTTTCCATAACTAACAGTCAACTTTTGAGTCTGAACACAAAGTTATTATTTTTTAACGTGCCTGCAATGACAGCTATTACACTTAAACCATTTGTTAAACTCCACAATTAATACCATATCTGGTCAATCAAAATCCCCAATCCTAAACCAACACACTATTTACAAAGTAATTATGGAAACATAACATCTGCACTTCCAATCTAGTTATATCCTTTTGTCTCCTGAACTTTTATTTTGGTATTTACAATGGCATAATTATTAACTTGCCCCAGTTCCAACATCGCAGGCATTTCTAGAAATATTTGCAGTGTACTCACAACCAATTGACATTACAAATACACTCACATGGCAAGTACATCTTATTGCTTTCTTATAATTACATGAATAAATAAACTCCTCAACACAACCATTACTCTTGCATCTTTAACCTTAAAACTTCTTTATATTCCTATTCTGATTTAAATATCAAACTCAGCTTAATATTTAAAATACTAACTACACACTATAAACTATCGAACTATTATATAAATTTGTGAAGAATTAAAAAGTAGCTGTTTTGAAGAAAAAGATATCTCAACTAGCCATAATTGCTGTTATTTCTCAATTATTCTGGTATTGTGCAAACGTAGGAATGCCTACAGGAGGTTTGAAAGATGAAGATCCTCCTGTTGTTGTTAAATCAACACCAGCCGCTAATGCATTAAACTATCGGGAAAAAACCATTTATATCGAGTTCGACGAACTGATTCAGTTAAAAGACTACCGAAGCAAATTTATTGTTTCTCCACCTGTTAACAAACAACCAATTGTTGAAGCGCGTGGTAACCGTTTATTGGTGACATTTGAAGAGGATTTACAACCCAACACCACTTATACCCTCGACTTTGCCGATGCTATTGCTGACAATAACGAAGGGAATGTTTTGGAAAGCTACTCCTTCTCATTTTCTACAGGCGAATATATTGATTCATTGCAAGTATCTGGAAACCTATATGATGCTGATGACCTATCGCCTTCTGAAGGCGTTCTTATCTATCTGCATAATAACCTGAACGATACCGCCATTCAAACTCTGGTACCCATCCGTATGGCCAAAACTAATTCATTAGGACGATTTAACATCCGTAATGTAAGCCCTGGTCAATATCGAATTTACGCACTTGATGATGCCAACCGCAATAATAAATTCGACCAGCCTGGTGAAGCAATGGCCTGGTCTGACATTATTGTTGATCCCGATTTTGAATACCGCACTTTTGCCGATACTATTCGTATTGATTCATTAGAAACAGACTCTGTCAGCTATTACGAAAAACTGGTTTATACACCTGATAGCATACAGCTATTTAAATTCCAACACGATTATAAAGAACAGTATCTTGTTAGCGAAGAACGAAAAGAGCGGGCCAAACTTACATACTATTTTAATCGACCGCTTGAAGAGGATGCTAAAATATCATTGACGGGTAAAGAAGATATAAGCGATGCCTTCATCATGGATCGCTCATTCAAAAATGACACCGTCACATTCTGGGTGAAAGACAGCACTTATTACAATCAGGATTCTTTGTCTATTTCGATAAGCTACCCGATGCGTGATACTCTTGATAATCCATACACCAAGGCTGACACAATAGCCATGTACTTTTTTGAGATCAAAGAAAAAAAGAAAAAGAGACGTAAAAAGGACGATGAGCCGGAACCGATTCCAACTATACAATTGAAGAATGTTAAAAACAAACTGGATGTATTTGGTCAGTTTCATTTCTCATTACCGGCTCCGGCAACTGAGTTTAATACCAATGCTGTAAAACTATATAATCATAAGGATACCATACCGGCAGAACAGCCCTTTGAGTTTATTCACAACAAACACCAAATTCTTAACTACACTATAAAAAGCGAGTGGGAACCTGGTGTGAGGTACGAAATGATTATCGACTCTGCTGCCATATTTGATATCTATGGTTTATACAACGACTCTATAAATGCGCAATTCTCAATTAAATCATTAGACAGTTATGGCCTGATTCGTATCCAGGTCTTAAATCCTCAGGAAAACTGGCTGGTTCAATTAATCAACAGAAAAGATATTGTGGTACAGCAGAAATACATTCGAAATAAAACCGGTAAAATTGGTTTCCGTTATATTAATCCTGGTGAATACATGTTGCGTATTGTTGTCGATCAAAACATGAATGGCAAATGGGATAGCGGTAATTACTATGAACGTATTCAACCAGAACAACTGATTTATTTCCCTAAGAAATTAAATGTACGTAAAAACTGGGAAGATAATCACGGCAGTTGGGATCCTGAGATATTTAACGTTGATAATTTCTCCAGACAATTCCGTAAACCAAAGAAAAAAGAAGAATAATGTCAGTACTGCTTAATTTTGCTATGTTCCCTACAGATAAGGGTGATAGCGTAAGTAAATATGTGAGTCAGATAATTAACCACATTAAAGAAAGTGGTGTAAGCTATAAGCTAAATCCAATGGGCACAACCATTGAAACTGACACCATGGAGCAGGCGCTTAAAATCGTTCAGGAAAGCTACGATATTCTTGAGCCGGTTTCAAATCGTGTTTATTGCTCCATTAATATTGATGCCCAGAAAAACAAAGGACAACGAATAAGTAGCAAAATAGCGTCAATAGAATCTAAAATTGGTGAGGTAAACAAGTAGTCCGGGCATCGTTTTTGATAGCAAATTGCCGTTAAAATATTCTTATGCAGAAATTACTTTCAGCAGTGCTTTTCCTGTCTTTAAGCCTGCAAATCAATGCCCAGTGCAATGATATTAACACCGCCTTTAAAGCTGGTGAAGTTGTTAACTACCATGCCTACTACAATTGGGGATTCATCTGGCTTAATGCTGGCCAGGTTTCTTTTAAGGTAGAAGACACAAAGGTTAATAACAAACCTGCTTATCACCTGAAAGCGCATGGAGCTACATATTCTTCTTATGATATTCTGTTCAAAGTTCGTGACACTTTTGAAACCATTGTGGATACACTTCATCTCGAACCATATGAATTTAAGCGTATCACTAACGAAGGTAGTTACCATGCTGATTACCTTTATCAGTTCGACAGAGATAACCGTCAGATAAATGCAAGCATAAAAAAGGAAAAGGAAGTACAACGTGATACCATCCTGCAATGGAAAGATTGCTCTTTTGACTTACTGACAATGGTTTACAAAGCCCGAAATATTGACTATTCGCAATACCAGGAGAATGAAAAAATACCCATCAACATGGTAGTTGATGGAGAAATACATGACATTTACATTCGTTATCTGGGAAAGGAAACCATTAAAAACCGCGATGGTCGATACTTTAATTGCTTAAAATTTTCTCCCCTCTTAGTAGAAGGAACCATATTTAAAAGCGGAGAAGACATGACCGTTTGGGTAACCGATGATGCCAATCGTATTCCGATAATTGTCGAAGCAAAAATACTAATCGGCTCAGTAAAAGCCGTTTTTGTTGATGCCTTCAACACCCGGCACCCAATGAGTGCAGAGGTTAATAAGAAGTAAAGCGCTCTTTCCAATCGAGCAATGGCGACTGATATACATCTTTTAAAACCGTGAACTTATTCTTTAATTCTTCAGGTGCATTGCCAACAACATAAGTACTTTTGAATGTGGAGAGCATATCCAGGTCGTTATAATCGTTACCTACTGCTGACACATTTATGGCATCAACTCCCTCAATGCGACACACTTCCAACAAGCCCTTAGCTTTGGAAACCTCTGTATTAAAACACTCCATCCAAATACTGACTCCGTCAATTGGCGATGTAGCCCTTACTACCTTCACACCAGACAATTGTTTTTCAATCGCTTTATAGGTATCTAAATCAGGCATAAAAGCCAGGGTTTGTGTATAGTCCAATTCTGGCACAGAGCCATTGATCACTTCCGCATGCGGCTGGTTAAACTCAAGGTAACGTTCAAAATCAGGATGTGGATCATCACCTTCAGGGTGAAAAAACAAATGGTTTTCAGGTATAGGATGATGCAAGGTATATTCAACGTGAAACTGTTTAAAAACCTCAACCACATCCTTGGTCTTTTCATATCCAAGATGCCGCGTTATCAACAACTGCTTTGTTTTCCAGCAATATAATCCTGCTCCCGATGAAAACACCAGGTAATCGATTGGAAAATCATCTGGTAATACCCTAAAAGCTGATTGCAAAGTACGACCGGTTGCTACCACTCTAATCACACCTCTATCTCCCAATAACTTAAGAACATTTAAATCTTCGGCATTGAAATCATTATTTCTCGCCAGAATGGTTCCATCAAGGTCAGTTGCAAAAATTCGTTTCATACTATTGTATTTGATCCAATTGAAAAGGTGTAGCCTGATAAACGTAGTAATTAAGCCAGTTGGAATATAACAAGCTGGCATGACTACGCCACAGTACCATAGGTTCATTTTCAGGATTATCATCAGGAAAGTAGTTGGCGGGTATCGCAATATCCAGGCCTTTTGCCACATCACGGTCATATTCCTCTTTCAGAGTCGATGCATCATATTCCGAATGACCTGTCACAAAAATCTGACGACGATCTTTTGACATCACCATGTAAACTCCAGCCTTATCTGATTTTGAGAGTAAAAATAAATCAGGATGGGCTAATACCTCACTCTCTTTCACTTCGGTATAACGAGAGTGCGGGGCATGGTACAAATCATTAAAACCACGCATTAATGGTTCTTCACGCTTTTCAACAGTATGTTTAAAAATACCAAACATCTTTTTATCAAGCTGATACTTCTTAATACCAAAATGATGAAATAAACCAGCCTGAGCACCCCAGCAAATATGAAATGTACTGGTCACATTACTTTTACTCCAGTCCATTATCTCCTGCAATTCAGGCCAGTAATTCACTTCTTCAAAATCAAGTAATTCAACCGGTGCGCCGGTAATTATCATACCATCATATTTATTGGCACGCACCTCTTCAAATACTTTATAAAAGGCAAACAAATGCTCACGTGGGGTATTTTTAGAAACATGACTTGAGGTCATTAAAAAATCAACCTCAACCTGTAAGGGACTGTTCGACAGTGCCCTTAACAGATGTGTTTCTGTGGCAATTTTAAGAGGCATCAGATTCAATATCAAAATCTTGAGCGGTCTTATATCTTGATGCATAGCGCGTGTTTCGCCAATTACGAAAACATTCTCGTTTTCCAGCACATGACGTGCAGGCAGCGCATCAGGAATTTTAATTGGCATATGGTGGTATTAGTTGTGTGGTGGTTAATGTTTTGCTCGTACTATCTCTTTACAATTCCGAAAAATAGAATATTTAAGATGTTATCAATCTGCACTTTAAAATCCTCAAAATTATCTAAAGCCTGAAAAAGAGGTCCTTCCAAACCTTTTAATGCTATGGCAATAGCTACAGCAGCCATATTTACATTCTTCACTTGAAAACTATCATCTTTCTGTCCTTCTTCAAGCATTTTTGTCAAAAGCTGAGCTTCTTCTGCCTCACCTTTTCCTCGCAATTTGTCAAAGAAATCGTACACGCCCAAAGCATCATCTTTAAGCACCTTCATATAGTTTTCTAACATATGAATGGTCTTCATGCGGGTAATAACATATTCCTTAAACTTATCTTTTGGCTTTAACTCAGAATCAACAACTTTATTTAACTCTGTAAAAAGAATATCTTTTTCCAGCTCTATAACGGCCTGAAAAATCTCCTCCTTATTTTTAAAGTAGTAATACAGTGAGCTTTTTCCTTTTCGCAACGCATGGGCGATATCTTCCATGGTTGTTTTCTTGTAGCCAAACTTTGCAAACAGCTCTCTTGCTGCTTCTATAATTGCAACTCGCATTCCGTCACTTGTCGTTTCTGACGGATAAGCAACTCCTATAGTCATCCCTGTGTTTTTAGTAAGTATTTACCGACAAAAATAAAAATACTTTTCCCGAATAAAAAGCCCAGACCAAATGATTCTAAAATTACAGATCCTAAACAACTGTCATTGTGCTTTTTAAAATCAACTGAACCAATTGGTCGAATTACCCTTTATCGTCAACCAAGGCAAAATCCAACTGTTTCTTCTCGAGATTTGCGCTCGCTATTGAAATCTTCAGTTTATCACCCAGCTGATAGGTTCGATTGAATTTTCGACCAACCAGGCAATAATTATCTTCATCAAATGTATAGAAGTCGTCATCCAAATCACGTATCGGAATCATTCCCTCACACTTGTTTTCTATAATTTCAACATACAAGCCCCACTCTGTAACACCTGAAATGACACCTTCGAACTCTTCTCCCAGGTGGTCTTTCATAAACTCAACCTGCTTGTATTTGATTGATGCGCGTTCAGCGTCAGCCGCCCGTTGCTCCATATCAGAACTATGCTCACACATCTCTTCGTATGTTTCTTCATTAACAGATCTTCCACCATCGAGGTAGCGCTGCAACAAACGATGCACCATCATATCAGGATAACGGCGAATAGGTGAAGTAAAATGTGAATAATGCTTAAAGGCTAAACCATAGTGTCCTATATTATGAGTTGAATAAACTGCTTTAGCCATTGTTCGAATAGCTAATGTTTCAATCATATTTTGTTCTCCTTTCCCCTGCACCTGGGTCAATAAACGATTAAGAGACGAGCTTACAGATTCAACGCCTTTAGGCATTGCTTCATAACCAAACTTACGAACAAACGAAGCAAAGCTTTCAAACTTATCAGGATTAGGCACATCGTGGATACGGTATACAAACGTTTTGGCTTTTCCCCGTCGCCCTTTATCCATTTCTTTATTCCCTATAAGTTGAGCTACCTTTTTATTGGCGAGCAACATAAATTCTTCAATCAGTTTATTGGCATCTTTCGACTCTTTAAAGTAGACACTTAAAGGCTTACCCTTTTCATCAATATTAAACCTGACTTCAATACGTTCGAATCCTACCGACCCCTCGGCAAAACGTTTATCGCGCAATTGCTTTGCCAGCTTATCCAATGATAAAATTTCATCTTTCAGATCACCTTCACCTGTTTCAATAATCTCCTGCGCCTCTTCATAAGTAAAACGACGGTCGGAATAAATAACTGTACGTCCAAACCAGCTATTATGAATATTGGCATCATCATCCATTTCAAAAACAGCTGAGAAGCATAATTTCTCTTCATGTGGACGCAGCGAGCAAATAAAATTACTCAAACGCTCAGGCAACATTGGCACTACGCGATCAACCAAATAAACCGATGTAGCACGTTCATAAGCCTCTTTCTCAAGCAATGTTTTAGGCTGAACGTAATGCGTCACATCAGCAATATGCACACCTATTTCCCACCGACCATTTTCCAGTTTTTGAATAGACAAGGCATCATCAAAATCTTTGGCATCAACCGGATCAATGGTGAATGTTGTAACGTTTCTGAAATCCCTTCGTTGTTTTATCTCGTCCTCAGTAATTTCAGCATTTATTGTTTCTGCTTCATCAATCACTTCTTGAGGATAGCGGTAGGGCAGGTTGAATTCGGCTAAAATAGCATGCATCTCTGCATGATGATCACCAGCATCACCTAATACATCCACAATCTCACCAATTGGATTCTTAGCCCTTTCGGGCCATTCTACAATACGGGCAATCGCCTTTTGCCCATCCTTGGCTCCTTTTAACCCTTTTGCAGGTATAAAAATATCGTGCGACATTACCCTGTCATCAACAACTAAAAAAGCCAGGCCACGCGAAATTTGCATTACACCAACAAAAGAATCGCGCTTACGCTTTAATATTTCAATAATCTCACCTTCAGGTTGACGGTGGCGTCGACGGGCATGCATAAACACTTTAACTTGATCGCCATTAAGTGCCTGATTCATATTATTCCGCGGAATGAAAATATCGCCTCCCTCATTTTCTTCGTCAGGAATAACATAGGCTGAACCCGAAGCAGTCATATCAACAACGCCTGTTAAGGTTGATCCACGACTAAGTAGTTTATATTTTCCTGCTGCCACTTCTGTCAGGTAACCCGACTCGAACAATTCACTTAAGATGATTTGTACTTTCTGGCGACCTGTTTTCTTTTTCACCTCCAGCAATGACGATACTTGTTTATAATTAAATGTACGCTTCGGATTATTAAAAAACAGCCCTTGTATTAATTGCCTAAGCTCATCTGTTCTTGATGACTTTTTCTTTTTCTTCTTTACCATTCTAATTTCATTTATGGTTTAATACCAATCATACATTGAAATGAGCTTTACTGAATTGTTCTTTCATTCTTAGCCTCTTTCTAAATTAAATTGGTATAAGCTTTTTCTCTACCTCCTTTAAAACCGGAGATATTTTGGTTTCGAGAGCACTACCCAAAGGTATAAAATAAATCCAATCACATTTCCTGCCAATTTATGATAACCTTTTCTTCATATTATCAGTATAAAAAAATCTAGTAAGTCATATTATTAGACTACTTAACACCCAATATTGTAACAATGCGAAATTTCTTAATTATTATATTACTGATAGTTAGCTTTAATTGCATAGCTCAATCATACGAGTTATACAAAGGGGACACTATTAACTACACCGACCTTAATAATCTGAAACAAGGAATCTGGATTAAATTTAATAATTCGGGTGATCAAATACTGGAGCAAGGCATTTATGCCAGTGACAAAAAAACAGGTAACTGGATAAGCTACTATCCGGATGGTACAGTTAAGCATAAAATTACCTATGAAAATGGTAAAGCAACCGGACCAGCAGTGTTTTATTATGATACAGGATTAATTTCAGAACAAGGAATCTGGGACATAGATCATTGGAAGGGCAACTATAAATTTTACAACAAAAACGGCAGTCTGGCTTACGATTGGAACTACGACGAAAAAGGTAAGCGCTCAGGCACTCAAAAGTATTACCATGATAATGGCGCTTTAAAGTACACCGGAGAATGGACCGACGGCAAAGCTACCGGTACATTAAAAATTTATGACGACTCTGGAAAACTAGTTACCGAGCGGGTTTATAACAATGGAGAATTTCAGGAAAACAAGGCTATTACCGAAAACATTACAACAACTGAAGTGGCCCCACGACAAAAAGTAGCTCAAACAAAAACTACAAATACCTTTAAAGGCACAGGTAATCATACCATATACAATCTACATGGCTTGGTTGAAAAACAAGGTTTCTTTGTCAACGGTGAAATATTTACAGGTAAACACTGCTTTTACAACAGCAACAAAGAACTCACTAAAGTTATTCACTATCAAAACGGCAATATTGTTAAAACAGAGGAGTTCTAACCACTTATTAAAAACGCAGGGTAGAATTGTATAGTAATTGATATTTTGCAAATATTAACAGTATTAAACCACTTAAATAGTGTTCGCGGGAACAAGGATTTTTGTAATTTAGCGGCTTGTTAAAAACACCACAATTAGGTTTGAGCAAGCATGGAAAATAAATTATTTCTATACAACACCCTATCTCGCAAGAAAGAAGAGTTTCAACCAATTAATCCCAATCACGTTGGTTTATACGTATGTGGACCAACCGTTTATGGTGATCCTCACTTAGGACATACACGTCCGGCCATTACGTTCGACATACTTTTCAGATACCTGAAACACAGTGGTTTTAAAGTACGATATGTTCGTAACATTACAGATGTTGGTCACCTTGAAAGTGACGGTGATGTTGGGGAAGATAAGATTGCTAAAAAAGCCCGTCTGGAAGAGTTGGAGCCAATGGAAGTGGTGCAATACTACACCGATCGTTACCATTCATACATGGATGAACTTAATGTTCTAAAGCCAAGTATCGAACCACGCGCATCAGGTCATATAATTGAACAACTGCAAATTGTAGAAGATATTCTTGAAAAAGGCTTAGCCTACGAAAGTAATGGCTCGGTCTATTTTGATGTTGAAAAATATAATAAAGACCATAACTACGGTGCACTTTCGGGCAGAAACATTGATGACCTGCTAAGTACAACCCGCGAATTGGACGGACAGACAGAAAAACGTAACAGTTTTGATTTTGCCCTGTGGAAAAAAGCAGCTCCTGAACACATTATGCGTTGGCCTTCACGCTTTAGCGATGGCTTTCCCGGGTGGCATCTTGAATGTTCGGCAATGAGTGCCAAATACTTGGGTACTGAGTTTGATATCCATGGTGGCGGCATGGATTTATTATTCCCGCACCACGAATGTGAAATTGCACAAAGTACTGTTTGCAATGGGCATACTCCTGCTCGCTACTGGATGCACAATAATATGATTACCATTGATGGTCAAAAGATGGGTAAGTCATTAGGCAACTTTATCACATTAGAACAAATGTTCTCAGGTGAGCACGAAAAACTTGAGCAGGCCTACAGTCCCATGACCGTAAGGTTCTTCATTATGCAGGCACATTATCGCAGTACGCTTGACTTTTCAAACGAAGCCCTGCAAGCCTCGCAAAAAGGTATGGAACGACTGCTGGAAGCATATGGCAATATGGATAAGTTAACTGCTTCAGATGCATCAAGTTTTAATGTTCAGGAAATAAGCGACAAATGCTATAACGCGTTAAATGACGACCTAAACACACCTATCTTAATTGCTCATTTGTTTGATGCAGTTAAAAACATTAACAGTATGCTGGCCGGTAGTGCAACTTTAATTGATGCAGACCTGGAAACCTTAAAGCAGTTAATGAACAATATGGTGGTTGACATCCTTGGATTAACAGTTGATACCAATGGTAATTCAAGTGGAAATGATGAGTTATTATCAGAAACTATTAACTTGTTGTTGAATTTAAGAATAGATGCTAAAGCCAATAAAGATTGGACAACTGCAGATAAAATCAGAAATGAATTGCAGGCACTGGGTGTCACAATTAAAGATACAAAAGAGGGCTTCGAATGGAGCGTAAAGTAATACGATGAAGATATTATCAAAACATACAACAGCAGGTTTGGCAATAGTTGCCAGCCTGCTTTTTTTTGGCTGTAACACAAAGAATTCTAACAACACTAGTACTAAAAGCACTATTACTAAAACTGTTGCAACACCGGTATTTAATGCTGATTCGGCATACCAATTCGTTGCCAATCAGGTTAATTTTGGGCCAAGAGTACCAAATACTAAAGAACATGAAGCCTGTGCCGAATACCTTGCCAATGAATTAAAGCGCTTTGGTGCTAACGTTATCGTGCAGGAAGCAGATGTTGTAGCTTTTGATAATACCATATTAAAAGCCAAAAACATTATCGGGCAGTTTAATCCTGAAAAGAAAAATCGCTTATTACTTTTTGCACACTGGGACACACGCCCTTTTGCCGATTATGACCCTGATGAATCAATGCGAAACACACCAATTGATGGTGCCAATGACGGAGCTAGTGGTGTTGGTGTTTTATTAGAGATAGCAAGACAAATTGGTCAACAAGGTCATCAACTGGGAATTGACATTATCTTTTTTGATGCTGAGGATTATGGACAGCCGGCACATATAAATCTTCCACAAAAAGAAGATACCTGGTGCCTGGGATCTCAATATTGGGGCAAAAACCTACACAAACCAGGCTATACTGCCAGATTTGGTATCTTGCTTGATATGGTGGGCGCGCAAAATGCCTTATTCTATAAGGAGCTCTATTCAAAAAGCTTTGCACCAGAACTTTTAAACAGAACCTGGAACATAGCTTATGATTTAGGCTATGGTCAGTATTTTGCTTTTGAAGATGGTGGAATGATAACGGACGACCATGTATACGTTTCCCAACTAACAGGTATACCATGTATTAATATTATACAGCATGACCCATCATCATCAACCAGCTTTGGCAGCTACTGGCACACACATGATGACACAATGACTAACATTGATAAAGGAACCTTAAAGGCTGTCGGACAAACGGTATTAGAAGTCATTTACAGAGAAAATTAATTAAAGCACAGTGGTAAGAGGATTACAATATGTCCTCTGTGCTCTTTGCGAACAATGCGGTTAAACAACAAAAAATCAATATAACCACAGAGTTAAAAGAGAACACTGAGTGGGGTCATGGAAACTCCCTCTGATTCAAAGACCAAAAAAAACAATACATGCCTCACTTACTACCATATTTAAACGAAAAGCTAATTGAAGCAGGCTGCGATGAAGCAGGTCGCGGGTGCCTGGCAGGTCCTGTTGTTGCTGCCGCTGTGATACTGCCTAAAGATTTTAAGCATGAATTACTCAATGACTCTAAGCAACTAACAGAGAAACAACGGCAAAAACTGCGCCCTGTGATTGAGCAGGAAGCCCTTGCGTGGGCCGTTTCATTTGTTGACCATCAGGAAATTGATGAAATCAACATATTAAAAGCATCATATGTGGCTATGCACCGCAGTGTGGATCAGCTTGCAACCAAACCCGAACATTTGCTAATTGACGGCAATCGCTTTATTCCATACAAAGGCATTAATCATACATGTGTTGTTAAAGGTGATGGCAAATACCTATCCATAGCAGCAGCTAGTGTGTTGGCCAAAACACACCGCGATGATTATATGAAGAAGATGCATGAGCAATACCCTCACTATGCCTGGGATAAAAATAAAGGATACCCAACCAAAGTACACCGGGCTGGCATTAAAGAGCATGGAATATCCCCCATTCACCGTAAAACATTTCGTCTGCTCGATGAGCAACTGAGTTTATTTTAGGCAATAACTTTAAATGAACTCAAGCTAAAAGCAGAGCATAAAAAAACCGGCACCAGGCCGGCTCTTTATATCTTTCTCAATTATCGGATTAGTTGCCTCCAAATAAAACACCAAATGTAAGTGCCATTTGGCCATCAAAAGCAGAATCATACTTCACCTCACCAAAGAATATACCAAATTCAATCCCGGCACCTAAATCAACTCCAATCTCACCATCCGTATCTTCTGCACTGCCATCAACTGAAAACATATCATCCAATCCAAAGAAATCCGTTAAATCAGATTCCCATTTAGTATGACTATAATTTAATCCACCAATACCATAAACAGAGATGGATTCATTAGTGTAAAAATGGTAATGAGCATCTGCATTTAACTGCCAGGCACTCATATCAATGTAATCAGGAGTACCAGGGAAGAAATACGTAAATCCGGGAGATACAGAAAATTTTTCAGAGAAATAGTAATCACCTCTTACATTGATTCCAATACCCATTTTCTCACTAACATCATCATCAATACCCATTTTGCTGCCTAATGTTATGCCGCCACCATACTTAAACTGTGCATTGGCTGCAGAAGCCACAAGTGCCATCACAGCAACTAAAAACAAAATCTTTTTCATGTTTACGTTAATTAAGTTTGTATTAAAATTCAACGCAATGTATAGCTTTATGAAATCTAATGCTTATAACACCCTCTTTTTCATCTAATAAAAAACAATATTCACACCCCATTTCTCTCATTTTAGTCTAAAAAATATGCCCACTCATCATAATTTATCAAATTCACAAACTCTCTATTCTGGCCTTTTTTGTTAGTCTTACAAAGGCCTGTTCTAAAACACACCAGTCTTTTCGTCAAAAATTATATCTTTGGCAATCTGAAAAACCGATTATAAATCAATAGACACTGAATGCAAAATGAACTTTAATTGTTGATAACTGTCCCATTTACAATAATTAATGACAATTAAAATTTGTAAGCATTCAAATCATTTAAATACAGAAGTATGAGAAAAATAGCAGCAATTTTGCTAGTAGCATGCATGGGTTTTGTGCAATTTGCCAAGGCTGATGAGGGTATGTGGTTATTACCACTTATCAACAAATTAAACATTGAGAAGATGCAGGAAATGGGCTTTAAACTTTCGGCAGAGGAAGTTTACAGCATCAATAATAGCAGTTTAAAAGACGCCATAGTCATTTTTGGTCGTGGTTGTACTGGTGAATTAATTTCTGACCAGGGCTTAATCCTTACTAACCATCATTGTGGATACGGTAATATTCAGGAGTTAAGTTCCCTTGAACACAACTACTTAAAGGATGGTTTCTGGGCTAAAAGCTTTGAAGAAGAGTTGCCTGCTCCAGGCCTGTCGGTTACCTTCTTAAAATACATGACGGATGTAACAGCTGAGATCAACGCTGAGTTAAAAGAAGACATGACTGAAGAAGAGCGTGCAGCTCAAATTAAAGAAGTATCTGCCGGTTTAGTAAAGGAAGCCAAGGAAGGTAACGAATATCAAATTCGTGTACAGAGTTATTTCGAAGGCAACCAGTTCTTCTTAATTGCATACGAACAATTCAATGATGTGCGCTTCGTTGGTGCTCCTCCATCATCAATCGGTAAATTTGGTTTCGATACTGATAACTGGATGTGGCCTCGTCACACTGGCGACTTCAGTATGTTCCGTGTATATTGTGGTCCTGACGGAAAACCAGCTGAATACTCAAAAGACAACAAGCCATACAAACCGGCTCATCACTTGCCTGTTTCGTTAAAAGGTGTTCAAATGGATGATTACGCCATGACTATCGGATTCCCGGGTAGCACAGAACGCTATTTAACTTCATGGGGAATTGAAGAGCGGATGGACATCATTAACCAGGCTCGTATTAAACCTCGTGGTGTTAAGCAGGATATCTGGCTGAAAGACATGCGTGCTGATGAAGAAATAAACATACAGTATGCATCTAAGTTTGCCCGTAGCTCAAACTACTGGAAAAACTCAATCGGCATGAACCGCGGTTTAGAGAAATTAAATGTACTTGGACAAAAGCGTGAGTTAGAAAAAGAATTTACTGATTGGGTAAATGCTAATGCAGACAGAAAAGCAAAATATGGTAAGGTATTAGCCGAGCTTGACAAATCTTATGCCAACCGCGCATCTTTCGTTAAGGCAACTTCATTCCTTGCCGAGTGCCAGCTTCGCGGGGCCGAAGTATTCTACTTTGCATTTAAAGCCGGTGGTCTTGAAAAGGCATTGGAAGAAGGAAACCAGGAGGATATTGATAAAGCTGTTGCAGGCCTTAAAAAGGCTGGTGAAAACTTCTTTAAGGATTACAACCCTGAAACTGATCGTAAAGTGATTGGTGCATTATTGAAAATGTACAACGATGATATTGATGCGAAATACCATCCTTCATTCTACGAAACCATTAACAAGAAATTTAAAGGTGATTTCCAGAAATTTGCTGACAATGTATACAACAAGTCAGTATTTATGGATGAAGCACGTTTTAACGCTTTCCTTGAAAAGCCGTCTTTAAAGGTACTTCAGAAAGACCTTGCTTATATTGGTGGTGTTTCTTCAATTGAAAAATACCGCGAGATTAAAGGTATGGAAGCCGAAAGCGCTATTGCTATTGGCAAAAACAACCGTTTATTCGTTGCCGGATTATTTGAAATGCAACCTGATAAAGTATTCTACCCGGATGCTAACTTCACAATGCGCTTATCTTACGGTAAAGTAGGCGACTACGAACCAAAAGACGGGGTGCTTTACAAGCACTTCACAACAATTGAGGGCATCATGGAAAAAGAAGATCCTGATAACTTCGAGTTTGAAGTACCGGCTAAACTTAAAGAACTTTGGAAAAACAAAGATTACGGACAATATGCTGATGCAGCTGGTTACATGCCTGTTTGTTTTACAACCGACAACGATATTACAGGTGGTAACAGTGGTAGCCCGGTAATCAATGCTGAAGGTCACTTATTCGGACTGGCATTTGATGGAAACTGGGAAGCTATGAGTGGTGATATCGCTTTTGAAACTGAGCTTCAGAAGTGTATCAATGTTGACATCCGTTATGTACTTTTCATTATTGACAAGTATGCAGGAGCAACTAACCTTATTGATGAAATGACTTTAGTAAAGTAATTCAGAATAACAGATAACAAAAAAAGAGCTGTTGGAATCTTCCGACAGCTCTTTTTTTTGTTAAAATTGCTTAAATTCAGACAGATTCATAGTAATCACCCGTATAATCTTGTAGTTTCGTGCCTCTTGAATGAAACTTTAGAAATCCGAAATATTCCCAAGGCTAATCGCTATTTTTGGAATATAAGCTAACTAGACTGATGCGCATCCATATAACAGTTATATTAATAATATTATTCTCCTCTGTTTTAAAAGCTGATGAGGGCATGTGGCTCCCTTATTTAATCAGTAATAATCAAATTGAACAGATGCATGAAAAAGGCTTGCAAATACCTTTCGAATCTGTATACAGCCATTCTGAACCTTCATTAAAAGATGCCATTGTATCACTGGATGACGGAGGTTGCACTGGTGAGTTTATAAGCAGGAAGGGGTTATTACTGACCAATCATCATTGCGGTTACAATGAAATTCAACAACACAGCAGTATTGAGCACAACTATCTTGAAAATGGTTTCTGGGCACAATCCTTAGATGAAGAATTACCTAACCCGGGCAAAAAAGCAACACTGCTGATTGAAGCACATGACGTAACTGAGCAAATCAAAAAACATGCAGGCTCATTAAGTGGGCCTCAAAGAATAACAACAATTGACAGCCTGATAAGCCACATAGAAACTGAGGCATCAGCCGAACATAAGCTTGATGCCAAGGTAAAAACTTTTTTTAGTGGCAATACATATATCCTTTTTCTTACACAAACCTTCCACGATGTTCGTCTTGTTGGCACCCCGCCATCATCGATCGGAAAGTTTGGCGGTGACACCGATAACTGGATGTGGCCACGCCATACAGGCGATTTTAGTTTCTTTAGAGTCTATTGTGCACCGGATGGTTCACCTGCTGAATATTCAAAAGACAACATCCCCTTTGAACCCAAAATGCACCTTAAAACCGACCTCAGTGGAATTAACAAAGGTGACTACACAATGACCCTGGGTTACCCGGGATACACCCAGCGCTACCTGACATCGTTTGGTATTAAAGAAATAAAGGATGTAATCAACCCAATTGTTGCTGAAACCCGAAGCATCAAACAGGAAATCTGGTCAAAGGCCATGGAAGCCTCCGAAGAAATCAACATAAAATACGCAGCTAAATACTCCGAATCCAGCAACTACTGGAAATACGCCATTGGTCAGAACAAAGCACTGGATAAACTGGACATAATTTCCAAACAAAAAGAAAAAGAAAGTCGTTTTACAGAATGGCTAAAAAGCGACTCTGTAAAACTTAATACCTTTGGTAAAACGCTGCCTGTTATTGAAGCTTCATATCTTTTGGGCAACAAATTAACACTGGCCGAAACCATTACGCAGGAAACAATGCTTGAGGGGCCTGAGATAATCAATTTTGCTTTGGAGATAAGCACTCTTTATATGGATTTGCAAGAGAAGAGAGCTGATTCAAAAGAATTTCAACTACAGATGGAGCATGCCACCAAAAGTATTCACTTGCTCTATAAGGATTTTGATGCTGCGGTGGATCAACAGATTTTTATGGCCATGCTAAGTTACTATCTCAAAAACACACCTGAGAAGTTAAGACCAGAGATTGAATCTCTGCTTGGCAAAAAATACCTGGATAACTGGACAGCGTTTACGCAAGACCTCTACTCAAAGTCAGCGCTATCTAGTTCTGAAAAAGCCCTGAAGTTATTAAGCAGTGATGATGCTGATGCGTTCTTTGAAGACCCTGCTATTGCCTATTCATATCAGGTTTTGGCGTACTTTTATAAAATACTTGACTTACACGATAAGCTTAATCGCCAGCACGATGATGCACAACGCCTGCTGGTTAGAGGTTACATGCTTCAACAACCTGAAAAAGATTTTTATCCGGATGCCAACAGCACACTCAGATTGTCTTATGGCACCATTGGCGATTATGAACCGAAAGACGGGGTAAAATATAAATACCTGACAACCCTAAGTGGCATCATTGAAAAAGAAGATCCTGAGCAACTGGATTTTAATGTTCCTGAGCAACTTAAAACACTGTATCACAACAAAGATTTTGCATCATACGCGCTCGATAATGGCAAAATGCCTGTCTGTTTCCTTACAAATAACGACATAACGGGTGGCAACAGTGGAAGCCCGGTTCTTAATAACAATGGAAACTTAATCGGCTTGGCTTTTGATGGAAACTGGGAGGCTATGACAAGCGACCTGGCTTATGAAGAGCGATTGCAAAAATGTATTTGTGTTGATATACGCTATATTATCTTCATTCTTGATAAGATGGCCAAAGCACAACACTTAATTGATGAGATGGAAATAGTTAGTCAATAACAAATTCGATTTATATTTACACGCTCATTATTTATCAAGAGATGGCAAAAAACAAGTATTACGTAGTATGGGTTGGAGCAAAACCCGGGATTTACAAAAGTTGGTCCGAATGTCAGGCACAGATTAAGGGATTTCCTGCAGCCAAATACAAAGGTTTTGCCACACTCGAGGAAGCACACACAGCATACAGCAGTGGCTTTTCCAATTACATATCATCAGCCACACGAGGCAGTAAAACAAAATCGACTTCAATCAATTCTAAAGCCAACATTATCATCAACAGTATTGCTGTTGATGCAGCCTGCAGCGGCAACCCAGGTGTTATGGAGTATCAGGGTGTATATACCAAAGACAATCGCCAGCTATTTCACCAAAAATTTAATTTAGGCACCAACAACATAGGCGAGTTTTTGGCATTGGTACATGGCATCTCCTACCTGCAGAAAAACAATCTGAATATTCCAATTTATTCAGATTCGAAGATTGCCATTGGATGGGTCATGAAAAAGCAGTGCAAGTCAAAACTGGCTGAAACTGCAAAAACAAAGGAACTTTTTGAATTGGTAAGAAGGGCGGAAAACTGGTTAAAAACAAACAGCATTAAAGTTAAAATTCTTAAGTGGGACACTAAGAACTGGGGGGAGATACCTGCTGACTTTGGCCGCAAATAGTCCCCAAAAGTATATTTCTTTTTTTATACCAAAAATTCAAATAAGCTTTAGTTCAGTGTTGTGTAAGGCACTCTGAAAATAACACGCGTGCCTTTACCACCGTATTTGGATAGATCTTCAACCACAAAGGTGACGGATTTCTTCTTGTCATTGTTATTCATCAGGTCAAGGCGCTCCTTTGTTAAGCCCATTGCTATCGATGTATGCTTTTTACCTTTTACCTTATTTTTTTCCATAGCACGCTTAATGCCAATACCATTGTCTTCTATCGAAAACACAAGCTTATCATCTCTTCGCTGCAAATGCACATGAATATAGCTATCCTCTTTATTTAGCTCGCCATGTTCAATAGCATTCTCAAGGAAAGGCTGCGTTAGCATTGGCGGTACCATCACACTGCTTAACTCAATGGCATCTTCAAACTCAATTTTATAGTTAATCTTATTGTCGAAGCGCCGGTTTTGCAGACTCATATACTTGTCCAAAATCTCTTTCTCCTTCTTAAGCGTGATGCGCTCTTCTTTGGCATATTGCAGTATTAAACGCATTAATACTGAAAAGTCTGCTACAAAATCAACTGCATCCTCCTGATTATTTTCCAGAATAATACACTGAAGAGCCGACAAGGAATTAAATATAAAATGTGGATTCATTTGTGTACGCAACACCTTTTGCTCCATATTCAAGCGTCGTTGACGTTCTTTAATTTTCAATACATTTAACCATATGAGGGCAATAACCGAAAGTAAAATAAATAAAACAGACACACCCCACATATACATTCTGTTTCGTTCAGCCTTAGCTGTTATCAGCAGCAGTTCTTTCTGGCTCTTCTCATTATGGTATTTCTTTTCCAGTTCAATGACTTTATCAAGCTGCTGCTGATCATATATTGAATCTTTTAATGCATACGACTTCTCAAGAACGTCATTGGCTTGTTTATATTTGCCAAGTGCTTTATAAGCCTGATACAACTCTTCAAGATTATCACTCCTCACCTCTCTCAATCCAACCTTCTCATTGTATTCAGCTGCTTTCTCGTAAGCATTAAGGGCCAAATCTACATGATCGTTATTCAGATGCATTTCACCCATCATGCTATAGGTGTGTACCAATCCGATATGATCATCTAAATCTTTAAAAATCTTAAGAGCTTCATTAAAGTAATCATCTGCTCTGCTATTTTGCCCCTGAAGCCCGAATAACCTCCCTAAATTTGCAGATACAGAAGCCATACCATCCTTTTGACCCAGGTTTCGATACGCTTCATAAGCCCTCTTATAATACCTGAAACCTGCCTCCAAATCATTTATTCGAACACTTATAACAGCCAAATTATTCGTAACGGCTGCTATCGATGAATAATCTTCAAGCTCTTCGTATATAGCTAATGCATTGCCGTAGTACTCATACACCTGATCATACCGTTGCCATTTACCATAAATAATCCCAAGATTTTGGTATGACATGGCGATACCTTCTTTATTATTAGCCTTTTTCTCAAGCTCCAATGAATGATTATAGGCAACTAAAGCACTATCAAAATTGGCCTGTAAATACTGAAGAAGTCCTATGTTATTGTATAACACAGCCAGGTGAGTCGAGTCCCCAACTTCTTTAAAGTTAGCCAATGAGGACTGATATGATCTTAGTGAATGTTCAAGCTCTTGTTTGTAATAATATACTTCGGCCATAAAATTATGGTAATATGCCTTTCTTTTCACAGTACTAAAAGGGCATTCATCAAGATGATCTATGGCAAGATTATATACGCTATCAATATTTTCATATACAATAGCATTCAGTTCTCCCATTCTTTGCTTCCATTTTTCATCAGAATTATGCTCCGAATTTTGTCCTTTTATTTGAATTGTAAGCTGTAAGAACAGAAGGGGAATGATTAAAAGACGAGTGTTTACCATAATCTTATTGTAACAATAACCAAAAATAACATCTTTTTTGCACACCGAAGTTTCACATGCTGTATTTTTGTAATTTTGGCCCGATTTCAATTATTTATCAACCAACTTGCTTAGTTGTAAATGCAGTGTTTTT